>JAEUHW010000011.1 GCA_016793245.1 Planctomycetota bacterium | reverse complement strand
TCGCGATCGAGCTCTACGTTCTCCGCGCCTTCCTCGAAGAGCTCTTCTTCGTCGAAGGCCCCCGCGCCGGCCGGCGCGTTGGGATCGGCGATGATCTGCGCATCGACCTTCGATTCGACGCCGTCGACCACGAGCACGATGCGGTAAGTGCCCGGGCCGCGCTGCGCTCCGCCGCCGGGGCGCGCGCCGCCGCCGCCGCGACCTCCACCGCCGCCGCCGCGCGGGTTCATCATCACGCGGTGGAGCCCCGGCTCGCGCGAGGCGCGCAGCGTCTGCACCGTGCGCCCGGAGAGGTCGGTGACCTTGAGCTCGACCTTCTTCGCCTTCTCGCGCAGCGCGTACCAGATCGAGAGACCGCTCGGCGGGTTCGAGCCGTAGAAGCGCTCGTTGCCGTAGGTGCGGCGGCCGAAGGGATTGCGCCCCCACAGCACGCCGACGTCGGGCTTCAGCAAGACCGCTTGGTTCGCTTCGAGGCGCGCCTTGCTGAGCTCGCGGAGCGGCTGCAAGTCGAGGATCCAGAAGCTCCGTCCGTGGGTCGCCGCGACGGCCTCGCCATCGCGCGGATGGATCGCGAAGTCGTGGATCGGCACCGTCGGGAGCTGACCCGCGTTGATCTTGGTCCAGGTCGTCCCGCGATCGAGCGAGGCGTACGCGCCGAACTCGGTGCCGACGAGCAGGAGATCCGGATTGAACGGGTCTTCGCGGAGGCAGCGCGTGGTCTCGTCCTGCGGCAAACCCGCGTGGATCGCGGTCCAGGTCTCACCGGCGTCCTCGGTGACGTAGACGTAGGGCTTCTCTTCGTTCGAGCGATGGCTGTCGAAGACGACCCACGCGCGCTTCGCCTCGTGGTGCGAGCACTCGATGTTGTCGACGTGGCGCAGCCCCGGCAAACCGAAGCGCTCGGTGACGTCGAGCCAGTTGGCGCCCCCGTCGCGCGTGAGATGCACCTTGCCGTCGTCGGTGCCGACGATCAGGAAGTCGGCGTTCTTCGGCGACTCCGCGAGCGCGGTCGCCGAGCCCTTCTCGTCCACGGTGATGCGCGGCGAGATGCGCCGCAGATCGCGCCCGCGATCCAGCGAGCGGAACACGTAGCTGCCCGCGCAGTAGTAGATGCGCGAGTTGTGCGCCGAGAGCAGGAAGGGCGTCTTCCAGTTGAACACGTTGCCGCGCGCGTCGCCCCTCGGGCGGATCGCGGAGCCCTGGCCGGTTCGCAGGTTCACCGACGCCATGCCGCCGTTCTGGCTCTCGTAGTAGATCTGGTCCGGGTCTTCGCGATCGACCGCGCAGACGAAGCCGTCACCGCTGCCGTACACGAAGAAGTCGTGGTTCTCGGGACCTTGGCTCGCGCCGCGGCGCTGGCTCGGGCCACCCCAGGAGCCGTTGTCCTGGAGGCCGCCGAAGACGCGGTACGGGCGATTCATGTCGACGGCGACGTCGTAGAACTGACCGAGGGGCAGGTTGCCGCGGAAGTGCCAAGTCTTGCTGGCATCCCAGCTCTCGTAGAGCCCGCCGTCGCAGCCGAGCAACACGTGCTGCGCGTTGGCAGGATCGATCCACATCGCGTGGTGATCTGCGTGCACCGCCGTGCCGGCATCGGCGGTGAAGCGCTTGCCGCCGTCGGTCGACTTGTGCAGCGAGACGCCGAGCACGTAGAGGTTCTGCGTGTCCTTCGGATCGACGCGCACCTCGGAGAAGTAGTAGGGCCGCGGGTTGATCGAGTTCAGACGCTTCCAGGTGAGACCCGCGTCGTCGGAGCGATACACCCCGCCGGTCTCGTAGCCCTTCTCGCCCTGGCGCTCCTGCACGTTCGCGCGCTGGCCGCCCAAGCGCTCGGAGAAGGGGCGCGTGCGATCGGGGGTCAGTCCGCCGCCACCGCCTTGGGCCTCGGGTCGTTCGGCGACGATCGCCTCGACGCGCACCGTCTCCTCGCCGCGCTTCAACTCGAGCTGGACCTTGTCACCGGCGCGCGTGGTGCGCAGCGCCTGGAAGAGCGAGCGGAAGTCCTCGATCGCGGTCTCGCCGACCTTGGTGAGGACATCGCCGTCCTTCACGCCGGCCTTCGCCGCGGGCCCGTCGGCCGTGAGCTCCGTGACGC
>JAEUHW010000438.1 GCA_016793245.1 Planctomycetota bacterium | reverse complement strand
GAACGGTGCGATCCAGGTCGATCTCTTCTCGGGCCCGCTGCTCGTGCCTTTCGGCCCCACGGACGGGGCCGGATACGCGTCGCTGGCCGTGATACCGCCTCTGGCCCCGGCCAACGTGCCCCTGGCTGCGCAGGCACTGGTGCTCGACACCCTGGGTCCGCGAGTTCTGGTGGCGAGCAATATCGCCTCCACTTCGGTTTACGATTGCTCCCAACTCTCCGTACATGCCGTCGTTTCCGAGGCGAGCGTCGTCGATGACACCGGTGAGTATTCCATGCACATCATGCGAGACGACAATAGCAGCGACTCCGCTTACTACGGACTGATTCGCGTCGCTCGGGTGCAACAGGGCACTCAAGTCATCGAGGAAGAGATCCTGATCGAGTCGCACCCTCTCGATGAAGAGGCGAATCTGTATATCCAGGGCGTGATCGACCTCTATCCACCCGAGAAATTTGGCGACCAGAAAGGCGATCGACTGCGGGTGCGCCTCTACGATCAGCCTCCGACCCAGGACACCGTGACCCAGGGCTGCGAGCTCTTCACTTCGTACTGCTGAGCCCACCCTCGAACTCTCAAGCTCGTAGGAACCCCTCCAAATCGTGCGCCTCCAGACAGCGCACCTTCTGCTCGAGCTTCACCATCGCCCGCTGGAAGCGCTTCGAGACGGCCTCGACGCCGAGCTCGAGCTCCGCGGCGATCTCCGCATGCGACTTCCCCTCGTAGGCGCGCGCATGCAGGATCCGCCGGTCGATCGGATCGAGGACCTCGAGCGCGAGGCGCACCCGCGCCTCGCGCTCGGCTCGACTCGCCGCCTCGCTCGGTGAGGTATGCGGCGAGATCGGCGGCGCGAGCGAGATCGAAGTACCCGCGGGCAGGGGCCGCTCGCGCGCGAGATCGCGGCGCTGGCGCAGGAAGAAGCGATGCTGCCCGCTCACGACCCCTTCGGCGATCTTCAGCAGCAGCGCGCAGAGCTGGGCCGCGTTTGCCACCTGGATCTTCGGTCCGTAGCGCAGGAAGCTCGCCACGGTCTCCTGCACGGCGTCCTGCGTCTCGACGCGCGCGCGCAGCTTCGGACTCAAGCGCCGATGCACTTGCTGCGAGAGCCAGGGCAACGCGAGCCGCAGGATGGCGTCGAGGGCCTCGGGATCTCCGTGGTTCCAGCGCTCGACCCAGGCATCGAGGTTCGGCTCGGCGCACTCATGACCTTCGGGGAGTTCGCTCATCGTGAATCCAAGCACTCGAAGGGTCAGGGCATTCGCAGCCGGTACATGGGTCGGACGCCCAGATCGCGCGTAGCGCTCGCAGGAGCGAAGCGATTGCGCGCGTTCGACATACCTGATCTCGGGGGAGTCAGCCAGCTGCCACCGCGCGCAGCGCAGAGCACTTCACGCGAGCCGCGATGGATATCGCTACACCACTCGGCCACGTTTCCGTGCATCTGCACGAGTCCGAAGTCGTTGGGCGCGAGCGCGTAGACCGGCAGGAGCTGCGAACGCGGCTGGGGCCCCTGGAAGTTCGCCACTCCCTCCAAGCTGGCGGGATCGTCACCCGACCACCAGCTCGCATCGCTGCCGGCGCGACAGGCGTACTCCCACTCCGCTTCCCGCGGGAGCTCGAGGCCGTGTCGGCGGAGCAGCTCCCGCGCAAAGTCGGCCGAGACGCCGTTGGCAGGTTTGGCCAACTCCGAAGCGGTGAGGTTCCGGAGATCGAGAATGGTCTCGCGATGGAGATCGAGAGCAGGCTCCGCGAGGGTCATGGTCACCCACTGCGCACGGCTGAGCTCGTGCTTCGCCATGCACAATGGTGCGATGGGGATGGGCTTCGGATCCATCAAAGGCGCGATCAGCTCCCCGGGAGGCAAGAGGACGAGGATGAGCGCCGAACCGGTGTCCAACGCCAGCTCGCGATCCTTCCCCCGCACGACGACTTCGCCGGAACCCAAGAGATAGAACTCCTCGAGACGACTGCTCGCATCGGGCCCCAGCGGCACGAGCGCCGCTTGCGGAGTCACTTCGAAGCCCGCGAAGCGAGGATCCGCTTTCACGCGGTCCCGGACACCAGCCCAGATCTCATTGCTCACTCCGGGCGCTTCGCTCTCGATCCGCACGAGCAATGCTTCACGCGCGCGCAGAGGCCGCAGGATCACGTCCTCGATCTCCAGGAGACGCAGGAGCTGCTTCTCGGTGGCGTCGTAGAGGAGCCGCGCTTGCTCGTCCTCGAAGATCAGCGCGTCGCTCTCCTCCAATCTGCGCTCCCGAGCCTCCATCGCAGCCGCGAGCTGCTCGATCTTCTGCTGAGCGGCTTCTCGCTCGGCCTCGCTCATCGCCCCTCGATTCGCGATGGCCTCGTTCTCCAGCCGTTCGCGATACGCGCGGTCCACATCGAGTCGCTCGCGGTCGGGATGCGGCACCCGACCGGCCTCGCGCGCATGACCAGAGCGAATCTCGGCCTGGCTGCGGAGCTCGCGCAACCGCGCCTCGAAGTGCGGCACCAGCGCCTGCAGGGCTTCTCCTTCGCGTATCAGCGCAGCGATCTCCTCGCGCCGCTCCGGCCAGGCAGGAAACGCGTGCGGAACGCGCGCCCAGAGCGCGTCGAGCCGCACATCGAGCACGAGGTCGAGATAGGAGCGCTGCAGGCGCGAGCTCGACCAAGCGAAGTAGCCCAGGCCCGCGCCGGTCGCGGCGAGCGCGACGAGGAATGCGCTCACCAAGCGGTTTCGCTGCACCCATCTCAGGACTCGAACTCGACGCGGGACCGGTCGAGCGGCGACAGGTCGTCCGGCGAGGAAGCGCTTCAGGTCCTCCACCATCGCGGCCGCCGAGGCGTAGCGATCGGCGCGCTCCGGCTGGATCGCCTGACGCACGATCGCGGCGAGATCGCGCGGGATCCAGCGCTCGGCAAGCCCGGTGCGCGCGACGGTTCCGCTGCGCACGCGCTCGCGGAGCTCCGCGATGGAGATCCCCGTGTAAGGGCGTTCGCCGACGAGCAGCTCGAAGAGAGTCACGCCCAGGGAGTAGACGTCGCTCCGTCCGTCGATCGAGTGGATCGAGCCGTCGAGCTGCTCGGGGGAGGCGTACTCGGCCGTGCCGGCGAATTCGCCGCTCTGCGTGCCGCCGGCGAGCTCGAGATCGCGCGCGAGTCCGAAGTCGGTGAGCACCACGCGGCCGCTCGCGAGCAGCATCAGGTTCCCCGGCTTCACGTCGCGGTGGACGATCGAATGCTCGTGCGCGTGAGCGAGGGCTTCGGCGACCTGGAGCGCCAGCGCCGCGACCCACGAGGCATAGCTCTGCGACGGCCAAGTCGGTGTCGCTCCGACGATCCGCGCGATCTCCTCGACGCGCCGCGCTTGCGGCGCCGTGGTGCGCAGCTCTTCGAGCACCTGATCGAGGGACACGCCGCGGAGGAGCTCCATCGCCAACGCGAGCTGACCGTCGGCCTCCACGAGCCCGAAGACCTTGGCGATCCCCGGATGATCGAGCGCCGCCGCGAGCTGCGCTTCCCGCCGGAAGAGGCCGATGGCCCGAGGAGAGAACGAGCGATGGAGAGGCAGGAGCTTCAGAGCTACGCGCCGACCGAGGGAGATCTGCTCGGCCTCGAAGACGATCCCCATGCCCCCGCGGCCGAGCTCGCGGAGGATCCGGAACTCACCGAGGCGCTGATCGTCGTCGGTGGCGTTCTCTGCTTCCGCGCTTTCGCTCGGCGAGGATTCCGCGAGCAAGGGTGCGAGGTACTCCGCGAGCTCCGGATGCCTGGCCAGCAGGTCCGCTCCGTCGGTGCTCCCGCAGCGGCGATATTCGGCGGCGATATCCATCGCCTCCTGCAAGAGGTCGCGATCGTTCATCTCCATCCTCCGGGACGCAGCAGCCCAGCGTAGCTCCGGGTCGGCACGAGTCCAGCGCCAGAGGACGGCCGCGCCGCCCAGCGAGGTTCCCCTCCAGCTCCCCTCGCCGTCGATCAGAATGGGGCCTGGCCCCGATTTGATCGACAGAGACCATGTCGATAGAACGGAGGTATGGAACTCGCCGATGTGATGGCCGAGCTCGAGAAGCTCGGGAACGCGACCACCAAGAAGACCTGGCGCCGCCACGGGGCCACGGAGCCGCTCTTCGGGGTGAAGATCGGCGACATGAAGGTGCTGCTGAAGAAGCTGAAGGGCCGCCAGGATCTGGCGCTCCAGCTCTATGCGACGGGGAATCTCGACGCGATGTACCTGGCGGGTCTCCTCGCCGATGGCGCGCAGATGTCGAAGAAGGAGCTCGAGGGCTGGGCCAAGGCGGCGCGCTGGCAGATGATCGCCGAGTACACGGTGCCGTGGGTCACCTCCGAGCATGCCGACGCGCGCGCGATCGCGTTGAAGTGGATGGAGTCGAAGCAGGAGCCCATCGCCTGCGCCGGCTGGAACACCTACTCCGGCATCGTCTCGATGCGCCCCGACGGCGAGCTCGATCTCGCCGAGATCGAAGCTCTGCTCGAGCGCATCACGAAGGAGATCGGGAAAGCGAAGAACCGCGTGAAGTACTGCATGAACGGCTTCGTGATGGCCGTCGGCGCCGCGGTGAAGCCGCTGCTCGCGAAGGCGAAGGCCACGGCGAAGAAGCTCGGCAAGGTCGAGGTCGACGTCGGCGATACGGACTGCAAGGTCCCGCTGGCGCTCGAGATGATCGAGAAGATCGAGAAGCTGGGCAAGGTGGGCAACAAGCGGAAGACGATGAAGTGCTGAGCCCGCTCGCATGTGCGTTGGCGCTCTTCACGGCAGCGCAGGACGAGGGCTTCGCCGAAGCGGAGCGCCTCGCCGCGCGCGCCGCGAGCGAGCGCAACGCCGAGCTCTACGAGCAAGCGCTCGAGCTCTGCGCGAAGCCGCTCGCCGCGGCGCTGGAGCCCAAACGCTGGGAGCTTCGCGCGCGCTGCGGCCGCGCCGCCGCGGAGCTGCTCACCGCGACGAGCGAAGCGAGCTCGCCGCGCGTCGTCACGCGCCGTCGTCTCGCACTCTGGCACGCGCGCGAAGCGCTGCTGGCGCTGGGTGAGGCACGCACCAAGGAGCGCCGCGACGTGGAGCTCGCCCTGCTCCCGTTGATGGCCGAAGAGCGCCGCTTCCTCGAGCTCACCTCCCTCTGCGAGCACGCGCTGCGCGAGAACCCGCCCGAGCAGATCGCGCGCTCGTTCCGCGCGTATCACGGCGTGGCGCTGCTCGAGATGGGCAAGGTCGAGAAGGCGCGGCCGTTGCTCGAGGACTATCTCGCGCTGCGCCCGAAGGACCTCGATCACGTCCTCGGTCTGGCCCAGCGCTTGCCGCGCGCGCTCGAGAGCGAAGCGCTGCTCTGGCTGCGCCCCTTCGTGGCCGCGATGCCGCCGAGCAACGACGCCGAGCGCGCGTCGTGGAAGCGCGCGCTCGAGCATTTCTACGCGCTCCTCGCTCGTGCTTCGCAGCAAGGCGAGCCGCTGCGCGGCTGGCTGCCCGCCGCGACGACGCAGGTGCCGCTGCCGGAGATCTGGCGCGATCGCGACGCCGCCGCCGGCTTCCGCACTTTCCGTCCGCCGAACACCGTCGCGGGCAAGACCTACGCGGGGAAGAAGGGGCTCGAGATCCTGCGCCCGCTCTCGGGCGCTTGGAAGGAGTGCAGCGTTCCCGACGAGCTGAAGCGCTGGGGCTTCTTGCTGGCGGCGCTGCGCCGCGGCGCCGACGGTCCGCTGCTCGTGGTGTACGGCTACGGACCCGACCTCGACTACTGGTATGGGCACGGCAGCGAGGAGCGCGGCGTCACGGGCAAGACCGCGCGAGGCGACAACAAGGGCGGCATCGAGAGCTTGGTCGAGACCTACGCCTATGGCGAGGACGCGAAGCGCCGTGGGGCAGAGTTCGCGAAGGCCCGTCCGCTCGCGTTCGCGCCCGTCGTGCGCGGCGCGTCACGCCGCGCCTGGCGCTCTCTCGGCGTTCACTACGACGAGACCTTCGCCTCGTTCGGCCAGGTGACGCTGGAGCTGCTGCTCGTCGCGAAGGTCGACGAGCTCGCGCTCTACGAGGCCGAGCTGAAGGCGCTGTACGCGGGCCTGCGCGAACGCTGAGAGCGCTCCCGAGAGAGCTCTCCGGGAAACCTGCGGCGCCTCTCGCGCGTCCTCGTAGCATGCCTCTCCCCCACTTCTGCAGAGCTCGCCCCATGCTCGCGCCCTTCGTTCGCCGCACTCTCCCTGCGTTCGCGCTCCTCCTCGCCGCCTGCGCGGCGCCCTCCACGCAGCAGGAGCTCGAGTCGCGCACCGGCCTCTCCGCCTCCGAAATGGCCGAGCTGCGCGCGAAGAAGGGCCTCGACGACGAGGACTTCCGCCGGCTCGCGCCGGAGCGCCTGCGGAAGATCTTGGCGCGCGTCCGCGAGCCGCGGCCCGATCACCCCGGCGAGTATCAGGAATGGCGCCTGGAGTCGCTGCGCGACGAGAACGGCGCGATCCCGCCCGACGCCGATCTCCGCGCGAAGCAGCAGATGCAGGCACTCATGCTCGAGGGCGTGGCCGGCGGCCTCGACTCGCTCGGCTGGACCGACCTCGGCCCCGGGAACATCGGCGGTCGCTCGCGCACGGTCGCGATCCATCCGACGACGCCCTCGACGATGCTGATCGGCAGCGTCGCGGGCGGGATCTGGCGCACGACGAATGGCGGTACGAGCTGGCAAGTCGTCGACGACTTGATGGCGAACCTGGCCATCACCTCGATCCAGTACCAACCGGGCAACCCGAGCATCGTCTACGCCGCGACAGGTGAAGGCTTCCGCAACGCCGACTCGGTGCGCGGCGCCGGGATCTTCAAGAGCACGGACGGCGGCGCGAGCTGGGCGCGACTCTCGGCCACCAACTCGAGCGACTTCCATTACGTGACGCGCCTCGGCATGACGGCCGACGGCGCGAACCTGCTCGCCGCGACGCGCACCGGCATCTACCGCAGCACCAACGGCGGAACGAGCTTCGCGAAGGTCCACGGCACGACGAGCGCTCGCTGCCTCGATCTCAAGGCCCACCCGACGAACGCGCAGATCGCCGTCGCGCATTGGATCGACGACATCGGCGGCGCCTTCTCGACCGTCGCCTACACGACGAACGGCGGCGCCACGTGGAGCGAGTCGAGCGGGATCCGCACGGCTTCCAGCACGCAGCGCACCGAGCTCGCGTGGCACAAGGGCTGGACGGGCGCCGGCAACGGCTGCGTCTACGCGATGAAGGACCAAGGCAGCGGAGCGTCCACGCTGTATCGCAGCGTCGATGGTGGTGCCAGCTTCGCGGTCGTCGGTACGAGCTCGATCCTCGGCGGGCAGGGCTGGTACGACAACGCGCTGTGGGTCGATCCCTCCGACCTCGACGCGAACACCGCGGACGACGTCGTCGTCGCCGGCGGCATCGATCTCTGGCGCAGCACGAACGGAGGTTCGAGCTTCACCAAGATCAGCGAGTGGTCGAGCTGGCCGAACAGCGCGCACGCCGACCAGCACTACATCGTCGAGCACCCGCAGTTCAACGGCACGACGAACCGCAGCGTCTACTTCTGCAACGACGGCGGGATCTGGCGCACCGACAACATCTACACGGTCGCGCGCACGAGCGGCTGGGTGAACCTGAACCGCTCGCTCGGCATCACGCAGTTCTACGGCGGCTCGCGCCACGCGGGCTCGGGTATCCTCGTCGGCGGCACGCAGGACAACGGGACGCTGCGCCGGAACGAGGCCTCGGGCTACGACGGCTGGACGACGATGTTCGGGGGCGACGGCGGCTTCTGCGCGAGCGACGCCGGCAGCAGCTCCTACCACTTCGGCGAGTACGTCTACCTCCAGATCCACCGCTCGAGCAACGGCGGCAATTCCTCGAGCTACATCCACAACGGCATCGGCGACGCGGGCTCCGCGGCGAACTTCATCGCGCCGTTCATCCTCGATCCCAACGACTCGCGGCGCATGCTCGCCGGCGGTGCCTCGCTCTGGCGCTGCAGCGATACGCGCGCGAGCACGCCGAGCTGGAGCGCCATCAAGCCTTCGACGGGCTCGAACATCAGCGCGATCGCGGTCGTTCCCGGCAACGCCAACACGATCTGGGTCGGCCACAACGACGGCGCGGTCTACCGCACGAGCAACGGCACCGCGGCGACGCCGACCTGGACGCGCGTCGATACCAACGCGCCGGGCCTCCCGGATCGCAAGGTGCTGCGCCTCAGCATCGATCCCGCGAACGCGCAGCGCGTCTTCGCCTGCTTCGGCGGCTACAACACCGACAACCTCTGGGAGACGACGAACGCCGGCGCGAGCTGGACCGCGAAGCCGGGCTTGCCCGATGCGCCCGTGCGCGACGTGGAGCTGCATCCCACGCGCTCGCAGTGGCTCTACCTCGCGACCGAGGTGGGCCTGCTCGTCAGCGAGAACGGCGGCACCACGTGGAGCAGCACCGCGACGCCCGCGCGCGCCTCGATCGACGAGCTCTTCTGGTCCGGCGGCGAGCTCTACCTCGTTACCCACGGCCGCGGCATCCTGCGCCAGGCGCCGCTCGGCCTCGCGAGCACGACGCGCGTCGGCGCCCCCTGCCGCGTGAACGGGCCCATCGTCGGCCCGAGCTTGAACGCCGGCCTGCCGGCCCTCGGCGCCGCGACGCGCTTCGACCTCGCGAACTTGCCGCCCGGAGCTCCCGCCTGGCTCCTCGCGAGCCCGGTCCCGCCCGCGCCGCTCCCTCTCTCTCCGGGCTGCGAGCTGCAGGTCACCCCGCTCGCGCTCTTCAACCTCGGCAGCTTCACGCTGCTCGCCGGCCAGCCCGCGCTCTTCTTCCTCCCGCTCCCCGCGGAGCCGTACCTCGCGGGCAGCGAGGTGATGACGCAAGCGATCGCGATCGACGGCGCCGACCTCTTGCTGTCGGACGGGCAGCGATTGCTGCTGGGCTACTGATCCCCGGCGTAAAGGGTCAGCGGCCGACCTTGCTCACGTCGATGAGCACGATCTCGATGTCGCGCGGCTCGCCTTCGGTAAGGATCACGCGCTGCGCGCCTTGCCATCGCGTTCCCGAGATCGTCTCGCCGACGTTCAAGCTGTAGATCCCCGGTGCGAGGTCCTGCACCTCGAAGCGCCCGTTGCGCACGATCACATCGCGATCGCGGAAGGGCGTCTTGCCCTCCTCCGACCTCGGGATCCCCACCCTGAGGACCAGGCGTTCCGGGAGTTCCACTCCGGCGCGCACGGTGCCGCGGATAGAGCACGGTCCATTCGGCGCGCGCAAGTCCGCGAAGTTCTCGCCCGCCTTCACGGTGATCTCGATGGAGCAATTCACCAGCAGAGCTCCTTCCGCGCGCGTCAGATGGCGCAGCTCCAGCGCACCGAGGGGAACCCCTTCGAACAGATACTCGCCGCGCGAATTCGTGCGCTGCTCGACATCGAACCTCGGTCCTTTCCGCTCCTTCGAGCGCGCTTGCACCAACGCGTCGCCGATCGGCCCGCCATTCCGATCGAGCAGCCTGCCGCGCAAACTCCCACCGCGCGGGAGGGTGATCAAACGCTCGAGCTCGCCGCCGATCTCGACGGTGAAGGGTCCGTCTTGCACCGACATGCCATCGGCGCTGGAGAGCTCGAGCACGGTCGCTCCCGCCGGAAGTCCCTCGAAGCGGAAGCTGCCGTCGACTGCCGAGCTCTGCTTCGCGGGATAGAGGTGGAGCGAGGGATACGCTGCTCGTGGAGCCGCGGGCACGACGAAGATCCCCGCCGCTGGAAGCCCATCGGAGTAGACGATCCGACCGCGGATCGCGCCGCCGCGATCGAGCGCGACGGTATGTTCCTCGGGACGCGGATCCGCCGTCACGCACACTCGCGAGATGCGCTTGGGTGCGTGCCCGGGAGCAGAGATCACGAGATCGCAGATCGATCCGATCTCGAGCGCCTCGGCGCCGCTGCTCCAGGATCCGTCCTCGCTCAAGAATCGCCGTCCAAAGCTCCAGGCCGCGTCGAATTTGGCCGCCCGTTCTCCCGCCTCCAGCTTCGCGTAATCGAACGCCACGGTGAAGTCCCGGAGGCGTTCTCCGGTCGCCGCATCGATCACGCGCCCGGCGAGCTTGCCGCTGCGGCGCAGCACGACCTCCAGCGCTTCGTGATCGAGCGCCAACAGCGTTTCCGACTGCGTCGTGTAGCCAGCTCCGGAGAAGGTCAGCACCACTCCTTCGCTCGGCAACCCCTCGAGCCGGAATCGGCCATCCTTCTGGCTGCGCGCCGAGCTCGAGCTCGGATCCTTCCCCGCGCGCGCTTCGATCTGGATGCGCGCGAGCGGAGCGCCCGACTCGTCGCGCACGACTCCGCCCACGAAGTGCGCGGGCCTCAGCACGACGCGGAGCGGCTCCACGCTGCGGCTGGAGAGCACTTCGAGCGCCACGAAGTGCGGCGCGAAGCCCTTCTTCCGCACGTCGAGCGTATGCTGCCCCTCGGGAACCGCGGCGAAGACGAAGCTACCGTCGGGCCCCGAGACCGTTCGTAGAGAGGCCAGCCGCAACGCCGCCTTCTCGATCGGTGCGCCCGACTCCTCCGTCACGACCCCTCGCACTTCGTTGCCGCGCCGCAACGCGATGTCGCGCTCGATCACCGCGGTGCCCCGGGGTCGCACTTCGATCGACGTGGAGGCGAAGCCCTCGCAGCGGACACGCAGATGGGTGATCGTCTGATCGGGATCCAGATGATCGAGTCGATAGCGTCCGTCGCGATCGCTCCAGCATTCGTTCGTCCCGAAGCCCTGGGTCACGATCGCGTCTTCGATCGGCGAGCCATGCTCATCCGTCACGCGACCTTGCGCTTGGTAAGCCGCGCGGAGAACGAAGTCCAAGGTGCGCCGTGCGCCGCGCTCCAAGGGCTCGACCGTGACATCCTCGCGGACGAAGCCAGGCTCCTGCACATGTAGGAGGAGCTTGCCACGCATGCGCAGAACGAGCTCGTAGCGCCCCTCGGCATCGCAGGTCGCGGACACGGTCGGGGTGCGGACCGTCGCGCGAACCGCCGCTCCTTCGCTCGTGCGCACGACGCCGCTCAGGATCACGGGGCTCTTCGGCGCAGGCTCGGTCTCTCCGGCAGACGCCTTCGCGGCTTCGTTCTGCGCAGCGAGCTCCGTCGGCGTCGCGCTCTCGGCGACGGCCGATGAGGTGCCGGAGTCCGCGACATCGCGCGCGACCAGGGCGGGCAGCGCCGCGTCGTCCGCGGGAGCTGGCGCGGGAGCAGGAGCCAGCGCGGGAGCCTCGGGGCTGCGCCCCGAGAGCCAGAGCGCAAGCGCTCCGGCGCCCACGCCGACGAGCAGCAGCAAGGCGAAGAGCGCCAAGTGCCGCTTCGGGTTCGTGTTGGCTTCGATCATCTCGAGACTCCGTTGGTTGGAGATCCGGGAGTCGGGAGCACGACAACGGGATCTCCGTCACCGCCCGCGAGGAGATTCCGCCGGCCCGATACGGCCAGCCGCCCATGGGTCGCAGATTGGCTGCCAGCGGAGAGGATCGCCGAGCGGGCCCTCGAGATCGAGAGCGGCGACGGAGATGCGGCACCCGAGCAGCGCCCCCTCCGTGCGATCGGGTCGGGGAGCACGCTCGGCCCCGGGCGGCCGGCCCGGCGGTGCGCTTCCACCTCGCGAACCTGCCCCCCCGGCGCTCTTGCTTGCCTCCGCGCGGGCAGCGAGGTGATGACGCAAGCGATCGCGATCGACGGCGGCGACCTCTTGCTGTCGGACGGGCAGCGATTGCTCGTCTATGGAGCACTCCCGTAACCAAACGGGCGATTTCCCTCAGAGACCAACGCGGCCCGCTCCGCAGAACTCCCCAGCGTCTCACCGCGAGCCGCACCAGGCGGGGGATCGCACCTCGGCGAGCGGATCTCCCGTCAGCGACGACGCCAGAAGGTGCTGCGCTCGTCGTAGTACCAGTCGTCGGGCTCGCTCGAGCGGAAGGGACCGAAGATGATGAGGAAGGTCTCCCCGGTGATGGACACCACCTCGCTCACCTCGGGGAGCTCGTCGAGCAGCGCGCCCTCGGCGTCGAGGAGCTCGGTCCGGATGCGCGCGCGGCCATACTGCGTGTTCCGGCGGTAGAGCGAGATATCGGAAGAAGGAATGCCCTGAACCGCGGCGCCGAGCGGGAAGCCGAAGATCGAAGTCGCCATGTCGCTGCCGCTCACCGGCACGACGAGATGGAGCTGATCGGCATCCGCGGCCTCGACCAGCGTGATGCCGAAGGAGCGAAGACGCCGCTCGACGAGAGCGTGCAGGTACTCCCGATCGACGCCCTCCGCGGCGGAGATGCGGAGGCGCAGCGAGCGGCGCAGCGGCAGAGACTCCAGGTCGACCTGCGCCAGAACTCTCTCCAAGGCGTAGGTGGTGAGCTCCTGCTCGACGGAGCTCCGCTGGTTGATGACTGTCGCCGGGAAGAAGCAGCTCGCGCAAGCGAGGGCTGCGAAGGGGACCGCGAGCATGCGCAGCGCTCGCTCGCGGCAAGTCGTGTCGTCTGCGTCAGAACAGGAGCGATGCATGGCAGCTCGGGTGGGAGAGTGTGAGGAGCAGCGGTCTAGCGATGCAGCGGAACGAGCAGCCGAAGGTTGCTCGACCTCTACCACGGCTCACCCCGCGCGCGACCACCGCACGGAATCGACATCCTGCCCGTTGCGGAGCTCCTCGCCGAGCTGGAGCGCGGAACGATTTGATCGTGACCTTCTCCGGGCCACTCTCGATCGCCTCGCTTGCACGACTCGTCGCGCGCGCGCAGGCTGCGCAACTCCGCCACTTCAGGAGCTCGCCCCATGTTCGCTTGGTGTCTCCCCTTCGCGCTCGCGACGCTCGCGTTCGATGAGGTCCCCGCCGGCGAGAGCGCGGTGAAGCTCGCACTCGGCGACACCGAGCTCACGGTGTTCCTCCACCGACCGGCCGCGTGGAAAGGCGAGCGCTTGCTGCTCGTGATGCACGGCGTCCTGCGGAACGCCGAGGAGTACCGCGATCATGCGATCTCGATGGGCGAACGTTTCGACGCGCTGGTCGCCGCGCCGCTCTTCGATGCGGAGCGTTTCCCCTCGCGGCGCTATCAGCGCGGCGGGATCCTGCGCGCGGACGGGAGTGCGGCGCCGCCGGAGGAGTGGACCTACGCGTTGATCCCGCGCTTGATCGACGCTCTGCGCGCGCGCACCGGGAAGCCCGAGCTCCGCGCCTTCGTGATCGGACACTCGGCCGGCGGGCAATTCGTGCTGCGCATGAGCGCGTTCCAGGACACCGGCGCCGTGCGTCTCGTCGCGGCGAACCCCGGCAGCGCGCTCTTCCCGACGCTCGAGCAGGAGTTCGGCTACGGCTTCGGCGCGTTGCCGCCGAGCCTCGCGAGCGAGTAGCGCTTGAAGCGCTATCTCGCCTCCCCGCTCACGCTCTACCTCGGCACCGCGGACGACGTGCCCGACGAGAACTTCGATGCCAGCGCCGAAGCGCTGCTGCAGGGCAGCGGCCGCCATCAGCGCGGGCTCGCGTGCTTCTGGTACGCGAAGGGGCTCGCCGCGGCGCGCGGCTGGCCCTTCGCGTGGCAGCTCGTGGAGGCGCCCGGCGTCGGACACGAACACGAGAAGATGTTCGAGCACGAACGCTGCGCGCTCGCGCTCTTCGGAGCGCCAGCGAATGCGGCGCCTACTTCTTCAGGTCGCTGAGCGCGGCCCCGAAGTTCAGGTGGAAGGTCTCGCCGCCCATCACGAGGGCCGGCACCGACTTGACACCGGCCGTCCGTGCTTCGGCGATGCGCTGCTTCTGCTGGCCCAAGTGCACGATCTCGACCTGGTAGCGCTGCGGATCGAGCGCCGCGGCGACGCCGCGCTCGGCGCTGACGCAGACGGGGCAGCCGGCGTGGTAGAAGATGGCCTTGGTCTTCATGTTCGCGATCTCCTGAGAGCTAAGGGACAACACTCGAGAAGATCGTTCGTCCGCTCCGAGCTCACCAGTACGCACCTTTCGGTGTGTAAGCACCCGATGGAACCCATTCCCACCCCATCCGAGACCGCCCTCCGCGTCGCCGAAGTCGTCGAGGAGATCGTGGGCTGCAAGTGGGCCCTCTCGCTCTTCGAAGCGCTCGCGCGCGGCGTGCAGCGCCCCGGGGCACTCCAGCGCTCCTGCCCCGGCCTCTCCACCAAGGTGATGAACGAGCGCCTGAAGAAGATGCTGCGCTTCGGCTTGATCGAGCGCCGCGAGTTCGACGAGCTTCCTCCGCGCGTCGAGTACGAACTGACACCGCTCGGCCGGCGCTTCGAGCCGCTGATGGCCGAGGTCCGGCGCCTCCAGTCCGAGCTCGAACGATGAAGGCGCGCTCGACTCGACGCGTCGTACTTGCCTGCGCGGTGCTGCTGCTCTGCGCTACCTCGATCTGGCTCGCGCTGAGGCAGCCCAGAGGGCGCGAGGTGCCGTCGGCGTCGCTGCAGGAGCAGGCGGAGGAGCAAGACGCCTCGAACGGCATGCTCCCGAACGCCACGCAGATCGCGCGCCGGAACGAAGTGACGAGCGACGAGGCTTCGACATCGAACGCTGCGACGAACGTCGTCGCGCCGAAGAGCGCGCCGGACCTGCGCGCGGCGATCCGCGGTCGCGTGCTCGACGATCTCGGAGCCCCTCTCGCGGGGGCGAGCATCACGCTGCACGGATGGGGGAGCAACGAGGAGCGCGTCGCCCGCTTCGGCTTACCGGCGAAGTGGGAGGATGCGCTCGCGACGAGCGATGCGGCCGGGCGCTTCCTCGTGCGCTTCGAGACGCCACCGGCGTATCAGTTCACACTCGATCTGAACGCCGAAGGCTGGGTGGAGAGAAGCTGGCGCTGGAGCCAGCTCGAGCAGGGGACCGCGCTCGACCTCGGTGACATCCAGCTCGTGCGTGGCGGGCGCATCTATGGCCGCATCCTCGATGCTCAGGGTGCCGAGCTGCGGGGCTTCCGCAGCGTGGCCATCTCCGAGATTCGCACGGGGATAGCCGGCGGCGCACAGCCCTTCTCGAAGAGCATCTCGATCACGGCGGGCGATGTGCGCTACGAAGCGCACGGGCTCCCGCCCGGGAAGTTCCGCGTCGCGGCCGACTGGGGCTCCTACGTCTGGTCGAAAGCGAGCGAAGTCACGCTCGGCGCCGGTGAGGCGCAACAAGTCGATCTCGTCTACGAAGGGCCCGATCTCGCGCGGCGAATCGTCGTGATGCCCTTCGATCCGCACCGGCGGACATGGCAGTTGGAAGTACGCGAGATCACGCTGCATGGCGCTCCCGATGGACCGCGACGCGTGCGCCATGAGCACGGCCGCGCCGAGTTCACGTTCGATGACCTCCCTCCGGGAACCTACCGCGCCGTGATCGATGACCCGCGTTTCTTGCCTGCGGAACGCGCCGGACTCATCCCCGGCAGCGGCTACCGCCTCGACGTCACCGGCAGCTCCGCGCTCGAGCTCCGCGTGGTCGATGCTGCAAACGATGAGCCGATCGAACCCTACCGCCTGGTGCTCCGCGACCGCTCGCAGAACAGCTCCCATCAGAGCAAGGTGCTGCGCGAGCGCGGCGCGGAAGCGCCGCCCGGAGGCGTGTACGCAGGCCTACTACCAGGCGCATGGGTGATCGAGGTCGAGGCCGAAGGTTACGGTTCGGCGCGAGTGGAGCTCGAGGATTGTGCGCCGAACGCACGTCGTGCCGCGCGCGTCGAGCTCGCGAAGCCCGCGTCGCTCGTCGTGCAGGTCCTCGATGCGGAAGGCGCTCCCTTGCGCGGTGTGCAGCTCATGCTCTGGCCGGAGTTCGCGCTCGATCCGCAGAACTCGCTGGGCCCCGAGTCCCAGCGGCAGCAGTCCCGGCAGAAGCAGCAATCCACCCTGCGCGAAGGCGCGACCGATGCCGAGGGCCGGTTCCACTTCGAAGCCGTGGGCGCAGGGCGTTACGAGCTCGAAGCGTGGCGGAGCGCGGTGAGCCTACTGCGCGTCGCCCCTCTCGCGCTGAGCTCCGGTGCCACGGAGGAGCAGACACTGCGATGGCCTGCGCTGGGCTCGCTGCACGTGCAGGTTCTGCTGCACGAGCTCTTCCCTCGCGAAGCCGTCGAGCTCCGCGCCGAACGAGTGATCGATCCGAACGACGCCGCGGAGAACCTGCTCCAGCTGCAGATGCAGCATCGCCCGCAGTCCCTCTGGAACGACCTGCGGGCCGCGATCGATGCACGAGGCGAAGCGCGCTTCGCCGATCTCCCGCCCGGGCGATGGATGGTCTGGCTCGCACCACGCCAGCGAGCTCCCGCGGATCGAGCGACGCCGATCCACGCCTTCTGCGCCGTCGGCATCGCCCGTGTCGAACCAAACTCCGCAGCCGAGCTCGTGCTGGACCTCTCCGATCGGCTGCCCATCGATGTGCAGGTGCTCGTGAAGGTGAATGGCTTGCCGGCCGAAGGCGCTCGGGTCTCTCTCGAGATCGCGAGCGAAGTCGCCAAGCCACGCCAGGCCTTGAGAGTCGAGGCGACGACGGATCGCGAGGGCCTGGCGCGAATGGCCGGCCTGCTCTCCGGCGACTATGCACTGCAGGCCTACGCGAGGAACGGGGCTTTCCGCCTCGAATCGCCGCGCCCGATCGCGCTCACGCCCGGAACGACGGCGCCCTTCGAAGTCCACTTCACGCTCGCGCGCGGGCGCTTGCAGTGCGTCGACGAAGCGAGCGGGGCTCCACTCGTTCGGCGCCAGATCAGCCTCTTCAGTCCCAGCGGCAACGCGCACCCCGCGACCGATGACCAAGGCTTCGTCGAGGTCGAGCTTCCGCCGGGCAATTATCACGTACGTGATGTCGCCTCCGAGATGACGCTGCGCGACCGCGAGGCGCCCATCGTTCGATGGCCTCCCGAGCCGAACGGCTCGACCGTGGTGCGCCTCCCCGTCGCAAAGTGATGGTCCCTTCGGCGACGGCGGCTACTCTTCCGGCACCCTCCGCTCGTCGCCGCTTTCCTCCGAGGAGGAGCGCCATGCCGTCCATTCGTCGCCGCGCCGCCGCTTTCGCCCTGCTCGCGAGCAGCGCTTCCCCCGCGTTCCAGCAGATCCCCTTCGATCTCCCCCAGGTCCTCTCCACCAGCAACGCGACGAGCTTCCGCCGCGCCGCGGATCTCAACGGCGACGGCGCGCTCGACCTCGTCGCGCTGAGCGGACACGCGGCGGTCGCCTCCTACCTCGTCGAGGTTTGGCACGGCGACGGAGGCGGAGGCTTCCAGCGGGTTCACAGCTTCGCCCTGCCCTCGCCGCACCTCGGCAAATACGAGTGCGCGCAGCTCGTCGACTTGAGCGGCGATGGCCGGTTGGATCTCGTGCTCTGCGCCGAGCCTCCGACCGGCAACGTCCCGGTGTTCGTGAACGTGTTCGCGGGGTTGGCCAATGGGAGCTTCGCCGCGACCCCGATCGGCATCGCGATCGGCGGCCCCGTGATCGCACTGACCGTCGGTGATGGCGATGGCGATGGGGTGCGCGATCTCGCCGTGCTGCGGCGCGATCCGACGAATGCTGCGCAGCGCTTCGCGCGCTGGATCCTCGCGCGTCCCGGGGCGAGCTACGTCCTCGGAGGGGAGCTCGCGCTTCCTCTGGGCAACGAAGCCACGCTGGCCGCGCTCGACCTCGGCGCGGACGGCGATGACGATCTCGCCTGCGGCTCGAGCTCTGCCGCGGCCTTCGCGATCGCCGAATCCGGTGCGCAGGGCGTCTTGCAGAGCGCAGGAACGTGGAGCCTCACGACGAGCTTCCCCCTCTTGCAGCTCGGCGCGAGCGACGTAGCCGGCGACCTCGACGGCGACGGCGATGAAGATCTCCTCGGGTTCGCCGTGGGAACGAATCGCGCGGCCACGATCCCGCTCCTCGTCGGAAGCGCCGGAACTCCCGTGCAGGGCGCCGCCCTCGAGCTCTCGTTGACGAGCGGCACGCGCCCCATCGCCGCCGAGAGCATCGACTGGGACGGCGATGGCGATCGCGATCTCGTGTGGAGGAACAACTCTCCTCAGCATCCCTACGGCACGATCACCTTCTTCGCCAACGACGGCGCCGCGAGCTTCACACTCGTCGCCCAGCTCGCGACGCGAGGCGATGGCCCGCTCGTGCATCTCGGGGATGTCGATGGCGACGGCCGTCCCGATCTCATCGGCGCACGCGAGCTCTATCGCGGGCGCGCGCGCTTCCCAGCTGGGCCGACGACCAGCGCGTCGCTGCCGTTCTGGAACGCCGTCGATCTCGACGACGACGGAGACCAAGACCGACTCGGCTTCGACGGCAGCGCCATGGAGAACGACGGCAGCGGTGCCTTCGCGCATCGAGAGGATCGCTTCCCTCCGTCGATCGTCCCCGCGCCGGCGGTGCGCGCGTTCCCCGTGGCGGTCGGTGACTTCGACCTCGATGGGCGCCAGGACTTCGTCCTGCAGTATCAGCGCCCGATCCCGACCTTCCCCGGCATCGTCTTCGACTCGCACTCGCTGCTCTTCGATGACGGACGGGGCAGCTATCGCGAGCAGCATCCCGCGACCAGCGGCTTCGCTCTGCAGGTGGGCTCGCTCCAAGAGCGCACTCCGGTCGCCGACCTCGATGGCAACGGGACCGGCGACTTCCTCGCGGCGATCGGGGTCTACTTCCTCCAAGCCAACGGGCAGTTCGCGCCGGCGGTGAGTCTGTTCGCCGGAGCGACACCGATCGCGGCGGGCGACGTCGATGGCGACCGCGATGTCGATGTCCTCGCCACGCAGACCTTTCCCTACACCCAATACCTGCTCTTCCGCAATCGCGGCTCGGGCAGCTTCGATCCGGCCGTACCGCTGCCCTTCGTGCCGGGCTCCAACCCGTGGCTCGGCGCGCTCCTCGACGCGGACGACGACGGCGACCTCGACTTCGCGAGTGCCACGGCCGCGCCGGAAGACGATCTGCTGCTCTACGAGAACGTCGCTGGGACCTTCCTCGCGCCGCTGCGCTTCGACACCATCTCGGGTCTCGTCGCGATCTTCCGCGGCGACCTCGATGGCGATGGCCGAGCGGATCTCCTCGCGTCCGCGGAGACCAACGCTCAGCAGCTCGTGATCGTCCTGCGCCGCAGCGGCCCGGGGCTAGCGTTCGATCCGGCGACGATCTGGTCGGCTCGCGGCTCCGCGCGCGCCGCCTCAGACCTCGATGGAGACGGCGATATCGATCTGTTGGGATCGCTCGCGCACCTGAGCTTCCTCCGCGAAGGGCCGAACGCAGGGGCGCGCTTGCAAGTGGGGCTCGGCGTCGCCGGCGCTCCGCTCCTCGGCACACCCGGCCCGGTTCGCATCACGAACGGCACGCTCTCGCATCGTCTGCGTCAGGGCCTGGGCGGCTCCGTGGCGCTCTGGACGATCGGCCTGCAATCGAGCGCCCTGATCGACTTCCCCGTGCAGGGCGTCGTGACGCGCAACTGGCCGTGGCTCCTCGCGTTCGCCGTGCCGCTCACGGGAGCACCGAATCTCCCCGGCGACGGCCGCGTCGATCTCGAGCTCGCGGTGCCGGCGCTCGCGGGCGGCCTCACCTTCCATCACCAAGCGTTCGTCTTCGATCCCACCGCGCCCGGCCAATGGCGCGACTCGAACGCTCTCCTACTCACCGTCGGCTTCTGAAAGCGAACGTACGGTGCCAGAGCAAATTCCTCCGGTTAGTAACCGGAGGAATTTGCTCTGGCACCGTACGTTCGGTCTCGTGGGCTCTTGGATCAGACGCCGAAGCGCGCGACGATCGCGTTGGTGAACGCGAGCAGCTCGGGCAGGCTGCCGTCGACGAAGAGCGTCTGGACGACGAGGTCGACGGGGAACGGCGAGCCGCCGACCGGCAGGGTGAAGGCGCCGTTCAGATCGCTGAAGACCGCGAACGAACCTTGGTAGCCGAAGCCCGAGACGAGCGTGCCGCCCGAGAACGGTAGGTCCGGCAGGCCCGCGAGAGAGATGAACACGAGGCCGGGTGCCCCGACCGGCGCACCGCCGATCGAGTAGATGCTGGATTCGCCGCCGCCGAGGCCGCTGCCGCACATCTCCGCGCGCGCGGTGCCCGGGCCGAAGAAGCCGGCGTCTTGCTGGCACTCGCCACCGCGCATCCAGAAGGTGATCACGCTGCTGTCATCGAAGCGGATCTGCGGATTGGCGCCCGTCGGGGTGTTGAACGTCGTCGCGCGCACCCAGCGCGTGGCCACGTTGTCGATGAACTGGAAGTTCATGCGGTAGGCCGAGGAGCGCGAGGGCAGCGCGTTGTTGATGCCCGCGGTGCTGCCCGTCAGCAGATTCGCGGCGGTCGAACCCGAGAAGCTCGGTTCCTGGAAGGTCACTTCCTGCGCTTCGGTGAAGCCCTCGAAGTTCTGCACCGTGGTCGTGATCGGCGAGCCGCCGGTCGGCGTCACCGTGTTCTGGATGTCGTCGATCCAGAGCTGGATCGGCGCCGTGATGCCGGTGTTGTTCAGGATGCGCACGTGCTCGAGGGTGCCGAAGGCGCCTTCGAGGATGCCGTTCGCGGAAGCGCCGGCGAACGCGAGGATCGGATCCGTCGTCAGATTGAACGTGAACTGCTGCCACGTGCCATCGAGCACGAGGGTCTGCACGTCGCGCGCGACCCACTCGATGCCGCCGGCGGCGCCGCCGTTCGTGCCGGTGCCGTTGAAGATGCCGCCGGCGAAGCCGGTCTCGCGGACACCGATGGAGATCTGGAGGGTCGGAGCCTGCGCCATGGCCAGCGAGGCCAGGGCGGGGACCAAGAACAGGGAGAAGGCGCTGCGCATGGTGGGAAACCTATCGAAGTACGTGACGATGCCGGGGTGCGAGGAAGTCGCAATCGCCACGGCGGACCCTAGATCCTGAGCGCAGGGTCGCGAATCTGGCAAGCGCCGATCCCACGACCTTCGCCCTCTCCTGCGCAGCACGGGGCGTGAAAGGCAGCGGGCCCGCCGCACGGTTTCCCGTGCGAGCAGGCCCGCGGCAGCGAATCGAAGCGGCGCGGCGCTCAGCCGTTCCCCTTCTCCTGCTTCGCTTCCTTCTTCGCTTCCTTCTTCTCCGCGACGCGGTCGAAGGAGGTCACGACGAAGCCCTTCTCTTTCAGGGCCTTCTCGACCTCGGTCTTGCCGAGCTCGCCCGACTTCATCTTCACCAGGGCGGTCTTCGCGTCGAAGTCGACGGTGACGCTGTCGACGTTCTTCAGGCCGGTCAAGGTCTCACGGACCTTGTTCACGCAACCGACCTTTCAGGTCATGCCGGAGACGACGACGGTGTATTCCTTCGCCTTCTCCGCAGCCTTCTCTTCGTAGCTCGTGACGCCGTAGCCCTTGTCCTTCAGGGCCTTCTCGATGTCCGCCTTCGTCAGCTTCGACTCGGGGCGGAGCTTCAACGTCGCGGTCTTCGCCGCGAAGTCGACTTCGGTGCCATGGACACCGTCCAGCTTGTTCAAGGTCTCACGGACCTTCTTTACGCAGCCGACCCCTCAGGTCATGCCGGAGACGCCGACGATCGCGGTCTTCTGCTTGTCACCGTCTTGGGCGAATGCCGGGACGGCAGCAGCGACCACGATCGCCGCGACGCCGGCGAGGCGCGCGAGGATCATTCGGGGATTCATCGGGTACTTCCTTCGCTTCTGGCGCTCGGCTCGGTCCCGCCAGGCGACTCCGAGCACCGTTGAATCCGAGAGCGGGCTCTCGGAGCGGGACGGCCTTTCTACTCGATCCGCCGATGGATCGGATCATAAGAGCGATTGAAAAGCACCCGAAGCCCCACGATGCGGCCCGTGCAGGCCGCATCGCGGGATCATCCGCCGAACTCGTCCTGATAGTCCTCCACCGCCGCGCGGATCACGAGCTCCGCGTGCTCGCGGCCGTAGATGCCGACGATCGACACCGTCGATTCGCGCCCGGGGATGAGCTTGTAGGTCGCGAAGTAGTGCCGCAGGCGCTCGACCATGACGTTCGGAAGCCCGGAGAGATCGTTCACCTCGCCCCAGACGTTGTCGTTCTTCAAGACCGCGATGATCTTGTCGTCGGCCTCCTCGTTATCGAGCATCTGGATCCCGCCCACGACGCGCGCCTCGAGGATCACCTCGGAGCGGTTGATCGGCCGCTCGGCCAGCACGCAGATGTCGAGCGGGTCGCCGTCGCCCTTCGCCGCCTTGGGGAAGAGCGCCGCCACGCGCGCGCCGCAGAAGGTGCGCGGCACGAAACCGTAGAGCGAGGGCGGCAGGGACGAAGCGCGCTGCGGGCGATCGACGCGCAGGTAGCCCGTGCGCTTGTCGAGCTCGTACTTCACCACGTCGAAAGGCGTGATCTCGATGTAGGCATGGACCACGCTCGGCGGGTTCGGGCCAACCTCGAGGCCGTGCCAGGGGTGAGGACGCCAGCGGTAGAACGGGGGCGGGAAGGCCATCGAGGGCGGAGCTCGCGCAAGGGGTTTCGGCCGGAGGACGACGCGCCCCGCGGCGAGAGCAAGATAGCGAACCGCCACCTCCTCCGCCCCATCCGCTTGACGTCCGGCCCATCGTGGCCTTGGATGGCTCCTCTGCCCGCTTCCACTGCACAGAGCAGGTGCCTGGCACCGCTACTGTGCACTGCACAGAAAAGGTGCCTGGCACCTCGACTGTGCAGTAGTCCGCCTTTCCCGAGGTCTGCCGTGAATCCCCGTCTCCTCTTCGGAGCGGCGCTCTGCTTCGGCCTCGTGGCTCCCCCACCGCTCCTCCGCGCGCAAGACGACATCGCCGCGCTCGAGAAGGAGTATCAGACCGCCGTTGCGAGCTTCCAGGCGAAGCTCGCGGAGCTGCGGACTGCGGGCAAGAGCCGCGAAGAGATCGCCGCCTTCGGCCAAGCCAACAACCCGGCCAAGGATTTCGTCGCTCGCTTCCAAGCGGGCGCCAAAGCCCACGCCGGCCAAGACGCCGCCATCCCCTACCTGCTCTGGCTCGGCCAGAACGCGGCTCGCGCGGTGGCCATGTCCGCCGCGGGCGGTGCGCCTGGCGCCGCGCCCAGCATCGCCGACGAAGCCTGGGTGACCTTGCTCCGCGATCACGCCGCGAGCGATCAGATCGGCCGCGCGGTCCAGACCGTGGGCCGCATGGGCCGCACGCTGGGCGGCGAGAAGGTCCGCTCCATGCTTACGAGCGTCATCGAGAAGAACCCGAACGAAGCGATCGTGATGGAAGCGCGCTTCGCTCGCGCGAGCACGGTGCTCGGAGACGAGGAAGCCTCCGCAGAAGCGCGCGAGATGGCCAAGGCCGATTTCGAAGCCGTGAAGGCTTCGAAGTCCCCGCTCGCCGCGCGCGCCGAAGGCCAGATCTTCATCCTGGAGAACCTGCAGATCGGCATGACCGCGCCGGACATCGAGGCCAACGACCTCGACGGCGTCGCGTTCAAGCTGAGCGACTACCGCGGCAAGGTCGTGGTCCTCGACTTCTGGGGCGATTGGTGAGGACCTTGCCGGGCCATGTACCCGCACGAGCGGTCGCTCGTGAAGAGACTCGCCGACAAGCCGTTCGCGTTGATCGGGGTGAACAGCGACAAGGACTTGGAGAAGCTGAAGCCGCGCCTCTCGGAAGAGCAGATCACCTGGCGCAGCTTCTGGAACGGGCCCGAAGGAACGGGCGGCCCGATCTCGAAGCGCTGGGGCGTCACCGGCTGGCCCACGATCTACGTGATGGATCACAAGGGTGTGATCCGCGCGAAGGGCGTTCGCGGCGAAGCCATGGACAAGGCCGTCGATCTGCTGCTCTCCGAGATGGAGAAGGAGCAGAGCGGCGCGAAGAAGGGCGAATAGCTCGGAGCCGCATGCGCGCGCTGCGAACCTCGCTCTCGCTGATGGCACTCCTCGCCGCGGCTCCGGCCGCGGCGCAGGAGCGCCCACCGCTTCCGGCGGACACGCTGCCCGCCGCGCTCCACGCGCTGCCGGCACCGCTCGGCCTGCCCGAGCTCGCGACGCCGCTCGACGCGCACCACGTGGCGCTCGGGCGTTCCCTCTTCTTCGATCCCCTGCTCTCGCAGGATCGCACGGTCTCGTGCGCTTCCTGCCATGAGCCCGCCTTCGGCTTCGCCTCGCCGCAGCGCTTCCCGCTCGGCATCGCGGGCCATCGCGCGCGGCGCCACGCGCCTTCGATCCTGAACCGCGCCTACGCCACGGCCCAGCTCTGGGACGGCCGCGCGAAGGACCTGGAAGCGCAGGTCCTCCTACCGATCGCCGACCCCGACGAGATGGGCTTGCCGGTGGAGCAAGCGCTCGAGCGCCTGCGCAGCGACGAGCGCTATCGCGCGCTCTTCGCGCAGAGCTTCGCGAACGGCGCCGTCGATGCGTCGAACACCGCCACGGCCCTCGCCGCCTTCGTGCGCACCCTCCGCACCGGCAACACGCCCGTCGACGTCTTCCGCGAGCGCGGCGATCGCACGCTGCTCACCAAGGAAGAGCTCGCCGGCCTCTGGCTCTGGGAATCGAAGGGCGGCTGCTGGAAGTGCCACAGCGGTCCGAACTTCACCGACGAGCAGTTCCACAACACCGGCGTCGGCGCGCGCGAAGGCGAGCCCGAGCCGGGCCGCTTCGCGATCACCGGGGCCGAAGCAGATCGCGGAGCCTTCAAGACGCCGACCCTGCGCGCACTCTCGCGCACGGCCCCGTACATGCACGACGGGTCGATCGACACGCTCGAAGAGGTCGTCGCGTTTTACCGCCGCGGCGGGAACGCGAACCGTTCCCTCGATCCCAAGATGCAGCCGCTCGAGCTCAGCGAGCTCGAGGCGAGCTATCTCGTGGCGTTCCTGAAGGGGCTCTCACGCAAGGTCGAAGCGCCGAGCGGAACGCATCCCAGATGAGATGACACTTGCGGCGTGTACGGTCCGCAAAGCGCGCGCCCTGCCTTCGGAGGTGACCATGCGCAAGGCCACATTGCTCCTGCTTGCGAGCTCCGCCAGCATCGCGCCGAGCCCCGCGCAATCCGTCCAGGTGCTCCCCCGAGACTTCGAGTCTCGGGAAGGGAGCGAGCGCGACGAATTGCTGACCCGCGCGGAGCAACCAGCTCGGCTGCACTGGAACTACGTCCCCTCGCACTTCTCGACGACCGGCGCGATCGAGATCACGCAGATCGATCTGCGCCCCGATGGCAGCCACTCGCAATGGCCCAGCTCCAACCTGCCCCAAGTCGAGTTGTCGCTGGGGCTGCTGCGGGCGGCGCACAGGGATCCCATCTTCGGTAACAACCTGGAGAATCGCTGGGACGACTCCTTCCCTCAGCCCTTCTTCTCCGGCTCATGGAATCTACCGGCAGGCTCGGGGACGAGCGTGCCGCGACCGTGGAGCCTATCGATCCAGGGCCCACCGTTGCGCTTCGACCCCCGCGATGGCCGAACGCTCACGCTCGAATGGCGAGTGAGAGCGGGCGCCTCCGCGCCGTGGGCCTCGCTCGACGCAAGCATTCGGAATCCCGGTACCGATGGCGTGCTCGCGAACCTGCAGAGCGCCGACGGACGCGTGATCAACTACGCCTCCGAGAGGCGCCTCCCCATCGTTCGCGTCCACTATCGCCCAGCGCAGGCGACCTTCGCTGCGTTCCGCACGGGAAACCAGCAGGCCCCCACGACGACCATCGTCGGGAATCAAGTCCAGTTCGAGGACCTGAGCTCCACACCCGTTCCCGGCGGGATCCAGAGCTGGGCCTGGGACTTCGAGAATGACGGCGTCGTCGACTCCACGCTGCAGCATCCATTGTTCCGATACTTCCGCTGTGGAGAGTACGACGTACGCTTGACCGTGACGGACGCGGCGAACGGATCACACTCCACGCTGCGGCGCAGACTCGTGCAGGTACTCGATCCAGGAGCGGTGCCATTGGTCGCCGACTTCAGCTCGAGTCGGGTCTACACGAATGAGATCTGCCCCGCGACCGTGAGCTATCTGGATCGTTCGACCGGTCCGATCACGAGCTGGGCCTGGGACTTCGACTCCGACGGCATCATCGATTCGCGGAACCAGAATCCGAGGTACGTCGTCACTCGACCAGGTCGTCGTACCGTGAGGCTCGAGATCACCTCCGCCTGCGGAACGCGATTCATGGAACGCGAGGAGATCGACACCTGCAATACTGCGGACGAGTGCCTTGGAGCCGGGCAAGCTTCCACGATCGATCCGCACTCGAATCGATTCGCTACCGATTCGACGTGGCCATCGCCCTGCTTTCACGCGCGCAGCGACGTGTGGTACTGGATCTGGACCCAAAACGAGATCACCGGCTACTCCGTCAGCGCGTGCGCGATCTCGGGTCCCGCTGGGTTCCGCCCTCAAGTGCAGATCTACACGGGCACTTGCGCGAACCCCATCTTGCTCGCTTGCGTGGACAGCGCGTGCGGTACGGCGAGCAGCGCCAACTTCCTAAGCTACCCCGGGAATGCCTACTTCGTCCGTGTCTCCGACCCGCAGGGTCTGCAAGGAGAGTTCCGGCTCCGGATCCAAACCCACAGCGTCAGCACTGGCAGCATCGCGCGCCCCTTTCTCTCCTGCGGAGGCGCCACCCTTGGCGTACAAGGCGCTCCGCGTCCCGGCAACGCGCTCAGCTTCTCTCTGAACGCCCAAGGCCGACCGAGCGCAATCTGGCTCGGCACGGGGATCTCACCGACGCCGCTCTGCGACCTCCCCTGCGTCCTCACGACCTTCACCCACATCGTCGTCCCCGGCGCGGCGACGGTGTTCCCCATCCCGAACGGCAGCTACGTCCTCGGCGCGCGCTTCTTCGCGCAGGGCGCGATCCTCGGTCAGGGCGCCGGCTGCGATCTCGGCAACGGGAACGGACTCCTGCTCAGCGAGACGATCCAGGTCGACGTGCGTTGAGCGCGTCGAGGCGAAAGCGCAACCGGCGATTGCCTTAGGAAGATGCCGGGCATTCGTCGGAGTCGAGCTGCGGCATCTTCTGGCTCCTGGGTGCGGCGTCGCGCCATCGTACGGCGACACGGCTCGCGCGGAAGCTCCCCTGGGGATCGAACAAGGCTCAGATAGAGAAAGGGCACGCCCCGGAGCTCGGCATCGGGATGCCGAACCCGGAGCGTGCCGGCGATAGCCAAGCTCCATGCGACTCTGCTCTCGGGCAGAGCATCGCGAGCCCCCACAGCTCGCTGCACAGAAGTGGGCCGTCGCCGGCTAGGTCGGACCGAGTTCTCGAGATTCCGCGCTCAGCGCCAGCGGATCTCGACCTCGCGCGTCGCCACGAACGACGCTCCCGTTCGCGTCAAGAATCCCTGGAACCAGACGGCATCGCCCGCGCGCAGCGGCACGAGTGCCGGATCGTAGGGCACGCGCACCGGCAAAACACCCATCCCATCGACCACGCCTATGGCGACCGGTGAGCTCAGCCCCGTGATCGGAACTCCTCCAAGCTCCGCTCGATCGCACCAGAGCAGCGCGAGATCGCCCGGGCTGCCTCCGATATGTAAGGCGAAGTTCTGCCGCGCGCCGACCGTGGGATGGAGCGGACTCGCGAGGACCTTGCCCCAAGGGAACCAGGGAGCGGGCTCAGCGATCGAGATCGGGATCGCCGGGTCCAGAGCCTCGAAGACTCGGCGAACCACGCGGTTCGTCGCGAGATCGTAGAAGTTCCACATCTGCGTCGCCGGCCAGCCGAACTCGGCGTCGTAGCCGAGATAGCTGACTTGACCCGGCAGAGGATCCGCGACGAGGTAGTTCGCTTCGTGTGGCGCGAGCTCGGTCGCACGCAGGACGAGGCGTCGATTCACGTAATCGATCTCCTGCAATCCGCGCCAGGGCTGCGGGCCGCTGGTCCAAGGGATCCGGTGTCCTCCCAGAAAGCTCCGCCCCGAATCCGTCGTCACCATCGTGCGGAACATCGGGAAGAGCGATCCGCTCGGTTGGCTGACCCGGAAGAAGACATCCTGAGTCGCGAAGTTCTCGTCCAACGAGACTACCGTGTGCTCCCCTTGGCTATTGATGCCGTGGAGCAACGCCGGGCGTCCTGCTTTGGCGGGCACGAAGGTGTAGGTGCTCGGGTAGCTGCAAGAGCACGAGGTGTTGGTCGAGAGCAACATGCGCCGCTCCAGGTCCATGCGTACGATGCAGCCCATGCCGACCATGGCGACGAAGTTCCCGTCATCGTCGAAGCCGGCGCCGGGCATCGAGCCATTGAAGAAGCACGGGGAGGGAATCTGGATTTCTTCACGCGAGACGAGCAGATCGCCTTGGATCTCGAAGCGCTGCGCGCGATTCCCGCCCAACCCCTCCACCAGGGCCCAAAGCTCTCGCGAACGCGGATCAACCCCGATCCATTTAATCCCACCGAAACTAGTGGGCACGATGAGAGATCGGGATAGAGCGATGCGTCCACCAGTGGGTCGCCGATAGACATCGACGAAGCCAGCCCTAGAGATGATGAAGACGCTGTCAGGGGCGATCTGCGCGTGACTCAGCGGCGTGGAGGCCAACGCAATCATCACACCGCACGCCATACGCTTAAGGATCCGGCGCCTCGACATGGTTCCTCCTGCGACTAGAGCGGTCCCAACCTCATCGCTCCCGCAGCTCTGGTCAAGCCCTCGCAGCGCGCTCGGGGAGCAGATCCACCGCGAGATCGCCGAGCAGGGCGCACCAGCACGCCAGATCCAGGCCAGAGCGAAGGATCGAGCGCGGGAGCCCGCCCCGGCGTGACTCCCCCCACCCACCCCGACTACACTCCCCCGCCGCCAACCCGCCGGGCCTCCACCCCGCTCTCCTCCGCGCAGGTGCGGCGCGCACCGCACCGATGAGCACGAGTTCCCCTGATCACGTTTCGTCCGCGCCCGCCGGCCCTTCGCGCGCGCCCCTCGCGGCGCTCCTCGTCGCGCTGGTCGCGTTCGCGGTCTACCTGCCGGCCCTGCTGCACGGCGGCCTCGTCTACGACGACGTCGAGCTGATCGAGCTGAACCCGCGCATCCGCGAGAGCTTCTCGCTGCGCGAGGCGTTCACGAAGCCGTTCTGGGACGTGGTCGACACCGAGGCCGAAGGGCGCCAGCCCTTCTACCGGCCGGGGGTGAGCCTCTTCTTCCACCTCGGCTGGCGGCTCTCGGGCGATCAGGCCTGGGGTTATCACCTGCTGAACGTGCTGCTGCACGTCGCGGCGAGCTTGGGCGTCGCGGCTCTCGCGCGGCGCTTCGCCGGCGGAGCGGTGCTCGCAGGGGCGGCGGCGGGACTGCTCTTCGCGGTGCAGCCGACGCATCACGAAGCGGTGGCGTGGGTCGCGGGCATCGTCGATCCGTCGGCGGTGGCGCCCATGGTCTGGGCGGCGGTGCTGCTGCTGCGCGCGCGCGAGAGCGGGAAGCTCCTCGACTACGCGGGCGCCTTCGCGCTGCATGTCGCGGCGCTGCTCTGCAAGGAGACGGCGTTCCTCTTCGTGCCGCTCTGCCTCCTCGGCGTTCGCGCGCTGCCGCGCGCGGCAGAGCCGCGGAAGCTCGCCACGGCGCTGGTGCTGCTGCTGCCGCCGCTCGCGCTCTACGCGGTGCGCGCCTCGGTCTTCGACTCCTCACTCGCCGGCTTCGGCTATGCCGTGGTCGACGTGCACGCCGGGATGGAGGCCACGCGGAAGCTGCTCTTCCCGCTGGAGCTGCTCGGGCACTTCGTGCTGCTCGTGCTGTGGCCCGGCGCTTGGGCGCCCATGCACGTGCTCCGACCGGGTGCGGGGCTCGGCGACCCGACGGTGCAATTGCACCTCTTACTCGGCGGCCTCTTCGTCGCGAGCGTGCTCGTGATGGTCTGCTCGCGCGAGCTCGGCCAGCGCCGCAGCGTGCACCTCTTCGCCTTGCTCGGCTTCGCGCTGGGGCTGGCACCCGCCTTGGTCTCCCCGCAGTCGCTCGGACAGTTCCCGGTGAGCGAGCGCTATCTCTATCTGCCGCTGGCGCTCGTCTGCATCAGCCTCGGTGTGCTCGTTTCCCGCGGCCTCGCGCGAGGCGGCCTCGCCCGCGCGCTGGCGTTCCTCCTCCTCTTGCTCGTGCTGCCGCTCGGCGTCCTCGCGGCGCAGCGCGCCGGCATCTATCGCGACGAGGCGACGTTCTACGCGGCGGCGCTCGAGCGCGAGCCCAACGCCGCCGTCGCGCACATCGGCATGGGCCATGTGCATCTCCAGCGCGCGAGCGAGCTCGCCGCCAGCGATCCGCGGGCGGCTCTGCGCGAGCTCGATCAGGCGAACGAGCGCTTCCTCAGCGTCACCTCGCTCTACACCAACGCCGAGCTCTACTTCGTGGGCTTCGTCGAGCGCGTGCGCAGCGGCATCGGCCAATTCGGCGCGCTGCTGCAGAAGGCGACGATGATCGAGGACCCCCTCTATCGCGAGGAGGACCTGAAGATCGCCGAGCAAGCGCGCGACCTCGTGCGCGAGGAGCTCGAGCGCTTCCGGAAGTCCTTGATCGACGAGGCGCCCGAGAAAGCAGCGCTGGTCGCCGAGGCCCTGGAGTGGCCCGAGTGGCTGGTGAACCAGGGGATCCTCGCGGCGCTCCGCGGTCGCCGCGAAGAAGCGCGCGGCTTCTTCCTGAAGGCGCTGCAGCGCGACCGCGACCACTTCGAAGCGCAGCTCGCGCTCGCGCAGATCGCCGAGCAGCAGAGCGCCGAGCTCAACGAAGCGCCGGCGCTCGTGCGCACCTGGACCGAGGTCGTCGATCGCGCGCGCGCCGCCCTCGCGATCTCGCCGGGCCAGGCGCGCGCGCTGCTGCTCCTCAGCCGCGGGCTCGTGCGCCGCGCCGTCGCGCGCGAGGCCACGGGCTCGAAGACGCCGGAGACTCTCGCCGCGATCCGCACGGACATCGAGGACGCCGACCGAACCTTGATTCTCGCGCGGCGGCTCCATCCCGAGGAGCCGAGCTTCCCCTTCGAGCTCGCGAACCTCCACGCGCTCTTCCGCAACTGGGACAACGTCGCGAACCTCTTCTTCGACGCCGTGCGCCTCTCGCAGTGGCGCCTCGATTACGTGGAGCAGCTCCTCGAAGTGCTCCAGAAGAGCGGGCGCAGCGAGGACATCCTGAGGCTGGTCTTCACCCTACAGGAGCGCGATCCGCAATCGATTCCCGCGCACGAGCTCCTGATCAAGTACCTGCTGATCTATGGGCACGCCGAGCGCGCGGCGCAGGAGATCGAAGCCCTGCGCAAGCTCGACCCCGAAGGCTGGGTCGCCTCTTACTTCGAGGCCATGCTCGCCGAAGGGCTCACCGGCGAGATGTCGCGCGCCTATACCTCCTACGAGACCGCGCTCGCGCGCGCCCAACCCTACGACGGCCCGAAGGAGCGCTCGATGCGGAAGCGCGCGGCGCAGTTCTTCGTGAAGATCGCGCGCGCGACTTACGCCGCCGCAGCCGATCCACAGCGCGAGATGAGCAGCGAGGACCGCGGACGGATCATCGACCAAGCCGCGCGCTATTACCGCGATGGCGTGCTGGTCCTGAGCGCGCTGCAGCAGCCGATCGAGTGGCTCGAGTACGGCGAGCTCCTCCTGCGCGCGCAGCTCTGGTGCGACGCACAGAAGGCCTTCGAAGCGGGCCTCGCCGAGGAAGTCGAAGCGGAGAAGCGCCAGCGCCTGGAGCAGGGGAAGGCGCTGGCGGAGGCGCGCTGCAAGCCGTAGAACGCCGAGATCGTGAAGCAACGGAGGCTTCCCTCATGCGCCAACCCATCGACTCGCGCGCGGGCGAGCAAGCGGAGCACGACTTGCTCGGCGCTGGCCCGCGCGACCTCCTCGTCGACTTCGATCGCGCCTATCGCATCTTCCACGACCTGATCTCGAGCTTTCGAGCGCTGCAGGATCTCGGTCCCGCCGTCACGATCTACGGCTCGGCCCGCTTGCAGGAAGGGCATCCGCACTACGAGCTCGCCCGCCGCACCGGAGCGGCGCTCGCGCGCGCCGGCTTCGCGGTGATCACGGGCGGCGGACCGGGGATCATGGAGGCCGCGAACCGCGGCGCGAAAGAAGCGGGCGGACCGAGCTTGGGCTTCAACATCGTGCTGCCGCACGAGCAGGGCCTGAACCCCTACGTCGATCGCAGCCTGAGCTTCGAGTACTTCTTCGTGCGCAAGCTCATGCTGCGGCGCTACTCGCAGGGCTTCGTCCTCATGCCCGGCGGACTGGGGACCCTCGACGAGATCTTCGAAACGGCGACGCTGATCCAGTGCGGCAAGCTCGAGCGCTTCCCGCTCGTGCTGATGGGCGTCGATTACTGGCAGCCGATCGCCGACAGCATCAAGCAAGTGATGCTCGCTTCCGGCACCGTCGGCGAGGGCGAGATCGAGTTCTTCCGCACCGACTCGCCCGACGAAGCCGTCGCCCACCTCCGCAAGAACGCACCCCCCGTCGCCGACCGCGACCCCCACTGAGGACGTCATGCGCGTACGTCGCGTCCGCGTAGAGGGCTTCCGCTCGCTCGCCAGCCTCGAGGTAGAGCTCGCCGAGTCCACGGCGCTCTTCGGCGAGAACGATGCCGGTGTCGGCCTGCTGCTGGACGCGCTGACACGTGCGCTGCGCGTGGAAGATGAAGAGGACGGCGCCCTGTGCGCCTTCTCGCTCGCGGATCTGCCACACCTCGTGAGCGGAGAGCGCGGAGAGATCCTGGTGCTCCTCGAGCTCGAGCCTTCGCGCGAAGGCGAGTGGAGCGAAGAGCTGCACGCGCCGCTGCGCACCGAGCTGCTCGGCGAGCAGCCGGGTCGCGAGCTCGTGCGCCTCGCGATCCGCGTCCGCGTCAGCGGCCAGCAGGGCGTCGAGCAAAGCGAGACCTACGAGAGCGCGAGCGGGCGTCGCAGCGAGCATCCCGCGCTCCGCGCCTGGCGCCGCACGGCGCTGCCCTTGCTCGATCTCTCGCGCGGGCTCTTCTCCACCCCTGCCGCGCCGCGCGAGCGACGCGCTCGCACGTCTACCGAGAAGCCCGAGCGCGGCGCGCTGCGCCTCGGATTCACGCGCTGGATCGCCGCCCAGCCCACGCTGGACGACGAGAGCTGGGAGAGGATCTATCCCGATATCGAGCACTTGTGGCACGAGCTGCAGCGGCATCTCGTGCCGCTCACGACGACCTCGGGCTGGCTCGCCTCGGACTTCGATCTCGATGTGCCGCGCGCCGCGCAGCGCACGCGCGAAGTGCCGCTCGAGTCCAGCCGAGGCGCGCGCCTGGCACTGCTCCTCCTCGCAGGAGCTCTCGCGCAGCGGAGCTCAGAGCCCCTGCATCCCCAGAGCTCGCCGTTCCTCGTCCTTGGTGATCTCGAAGCGCAGCTGCACTCCACCACGCGCTTCGCGTTGCTCGGCTTCCTGCTGCATCTCCGCGCACAGGTCGTCTTCTCGACGCATTCCTCGCAGGTGCTCGTGCACCTACCGCTCTCCGCGCTGCGCCGCGTCGTGCGCGTGGGCGAGGGAGCGCGCTCCTTCGGCGTGCAGCCGCGCGCGATCCCGCGCGACGCGCTGCGAAAGATCCGCTATCACCTCGTGACGCGCCACCCCGAAGCTCTGCTCGCGCGCGCCTGGCTGCTCGTCGAAGGCGAGACGGAGGCGTGGCTGCTGCCCGAGATCGCGCGCGCCGCCGGCTACTATCTGCCGATCGAAGGCGTCGTTCTCATCGAGTATGCGCAGTGCGGCCTCGCTCCGCTGCTGCGCCTCGCGGAGAGCTTGCGCATCGAATGGCACGTGCTCTCGGACGGCGATGCGGCGGGCGAGAGCTATGCCGCGCTCGCGCGGAAGCACGCGCGCGGCGCCTCGCGCGACCTGCGCGTCACGGAGCTGCCCGAGCGCGACATCGAGACCAGCTTCTGGCGCCACGGCTTCGCCAGCGTGATTCAGCGCTTGGCCGGCACCATTGAACGCCGCGCGCGAGAGAGCGAGCCCGCCTTCGCGCACCGCGCGATCAAGAAGGCGCTCGATCGCCACGCGAAGCCGCAGGTCGCGCTGAAGCTGATCGAGGCGCTGGGCGGCGCGCGCGCGCCGCAAGTACCGCCACCGCTCGCCCGTTGCATCGAAGCGACGATCGAGCTCGCGCGAAAGCGACCGCTGCTGGCTGCGGACGCCGCGCCGCGCGCTCGGCGACGCGCGACGCCGCGATGAGCACCACGGCGCTCTCCTCGGCGCGAACGGCCCTCGTGGCGCTCGTGTGCCTGATGGCCTTGGCCGCCGCCGCGCTGCAGGTCTTCGCTTCGAGCGGGCTCGACGCCGCGGGACACGTAGCGCTCGCGCTCTGCGTCGGCGCAGCCGTGCTGTGGATCAGCGAAGCGCTGCCGCTCTTCGTCACGAGCTTGCTCGTGCTGCTGGGCTGCCTCACCTGGCTCGCGCCCGCGCTGCGCAGCGCCGGACGGTCCATCGAGGACGCGGCGTTCCTCGCGCCCTTCTTCTCCGACACGATCCTGCTCTTCCTCGGCGGCTTCGCGCTCTCCGCGGCGCTGCAGCGCGCGCAGCTCGACGAAGCGCTCGCGCGCGCGATCCTGGAGCGCGCCGGCAGCTCGCCGCGGCGCGTCGTCTTCGCGCTGCTCGGTACGACGGCGTTCTTGTCGATGTGGCTCAGCAACACCGCGACGGCGGCGATGATGCTGGCCCTCGCCGTGCCGATCGCGCGCACGCTGCCCACAGCGAACCGCTGGCGCACCGCGCTGCTCCTCGCCGTCCCCCTCGGCGCGAACCTGGGCGGGCTCGGAACGCCGATCGGCTCCCCGCCGAACGCGATCGCGATGGAGGCGCTCGCGCGCATCGACGCGCGGCCGAGCTTCCTCGCTTGGATGGCGCTCGGCGTGCCCGGAGTGCTGGTGATGTGCGCGCTCGCGGGCGGCTTGCTCGTGCGCCTCTACCGCGATGGCGAGCCCGTGCTGCGCCTGCCTCCGGCCCCCGTCGCCGCCGCGCATCGCAGCGCGCACGCGCGGATCGCGCTGCTCGTCGCGCTGAGCACGGCGCTGCTCTGGCTCACGGGCGATCTGCACGGCTGGAGCACCGGGACGGTCGGCCTCCTCTGCGCGATCGCGCTCTTCGGAACGAGGGTGCTTCCCGCCGCGGAGATCCGCGCGTTGCCGTGGGACGTGCTGCTCTTGATGGGCGGCGGGCTCTGCCTCGGGCGAGCGGTGGAGCAGAGCGGGCTCGCGAGCTGGGCGCTCGGGTTCGCCCCGGTCGAGACGCTGGGGCCACTCGGCGCGATCGTTCTCTTCGGCATGGCCGCGGCCCTGCTCTCGGCGCTGATGAGCAACACCGCCGCCGCCAACCTCGTGCTCGCCGTGGTCCTCGGCTTGGAAGAGCTGCCGCGCGCGCCGATCCTCGTCGCGGTCGCGTTCGCCTGCTCGCTCTCGATGCCGCTCCCCGTCTCGACCCCGCCGAACGCGATGGCCTTCGGCTCGGGCGAGATCCGCGCGCGGGACCTCGTCACGGTGGGCACCGCGACCACCCTCCTCGGCCTCTTCCTCTTCTTCACCACGGCGCCGCTCTGGTGGCGCCTCGTAGGGCCCCTCTTCGCAACGAGCGGGTGAGCGCGCCGTGGTGCTCGGTTGCGCGCGACGAGCTCTCGGGACATTTTCCGAGAACGCGGGTGACGCGCGCCGAGCTTCCGCGACCCCTTCGCCGTCCTCCCCGGGTCGCGCCGCCGCGCGGCCCCGTGCTACGCGACCACGAGCCGAGGAGCTCTCGATGACGCCGCTGACCATTGCCACTTTCTGCCTGAGCCTGCTCGCCGCCGGCTCGCTGCCCCAAGAACCCGCGCCCGCCGACGCACCCAAGGCGCGCGTCGTGACCCGCTGGTCCACCGACCAGGGTCCGCACGTCTTCCAGTGGAACGGCGAGGTCGTGGAAGCCCAGGAGCCGGCGGCCTCTTGTCCCCACTGCGGCAAGGAGCTGCCGAAGCCGAAGGCCACCAAGGGCTTCCGGATCGAGCGCTCGAAGAAGCAGGATGGCGAAGCGCAGCCGCGCGTCTTCCGCGCCGAGGGCTCGCCGAAGTTCCACGTGGTCGAAGGCAGCCAGCTCGATCCCGCGCAGCGCAAGGTGATCGCGCTGAAGTCGCTCGAAGGGCTGAAGGGCCTCGAAGGGCTGAAGCAGCTCGAGGGCCTGAAGGAGCGGAAGGGCATCACCCTCGCGAAGCCCGAGATGCTCCGCGGTCGCATCATCGAGGTCGCGCCGGAGGGAGCCAAGCCGAAGCGCATCGAGCGCCGCATGGACGAGCAGGGCAACGTCGAGGTGATCGAGATCGGCCCCGGCGAGCACCGCGTCGAAGTTCGCAAGCGCGCGGTGGCCGGACAGAGGATGAAGGTCGCGCCGGCCACGAAGAGCGAAGCGAAGCAGAAGCGCGTGCAGGTGCACCGCGTTCCCGGTGGAGAAGCCGGTGGCACCACGGTGATCATCATCGGCGGCGGCGCTCACGACGCGCCGATGGTGCGCATGCATCCCGGCGCTGGCGAAGCAGGGCCGCACCGCATCGAGATCTCGCAGCTCGATACGCCCGCGATCGAGGTCGAGGGCTTCGAGATGCCGGCGATCGAAGTCGAAGGCTTCGAGATGCCCGCGATCGAGATCGAGGGCTTCGAGATGCCCGAGTTCGAGATCCCGGCCTTCGAAGTCGAGGGCTTCGAGATGCCGGCCTTCGAGGTCGAAGGCTTCGAGATGCCCGCCATCGAGATCGAGGGCTTCGAGATGCCGGCCATCGACCTCAGCGGCTTCGAGTTCCCTGGGCTGCACCTCGACGGCTTCCGCTTCCCCGGTACCAAGGCCGGTCCGTGTGAAGGCCCCTGCACCGAGAAGGCGATCGAGGTCCTGAGCACCGAGATCGCGCCTCGGCCGGCCGCGCCGGCCTCGACTCGCGACCTGATCCACCTCTGAGAGGCTGAGCAGAAATCGATGATACAGCCTCTCAGATGCCTGCTGGCGCAGCGCCTGACGGCGCTGCAGCGATGCCTGCTGGCGCAGCGCCTGACGGCGCTGCCGCGATGCCTGCTGGCGGAGCGACTGACGACGCTGCAGCCCGTTCGCGAGCAATTCTTGCTCACTCTCTGAGCCCAGAGGGCCGCGAACGAAGGCGAAGCGCTCTCGCACGAAGACCGGCGACCGCGTAAGACGGGCTTCCCCGTCGTCGAGGTCCCGAGCTCGTGCGAGTGCAACCCCGCCCTCTCACCCCTCCGTCCGAGCCGCATCGAGAGCCCGAGCCGAGTGAGCGCGCCCAGGAGCGCGCGCTGGTCGAGGCGCTGGCTGCCGGCTCGCGGCTCGCGTTCCTGCGCTTGCTCGAGGGTCACGCGGCCTGCATCCGCGGCTACCTCGCGCAGCAGCTCCCGACTCCGGGCGACGTCGATGACGTGGCCCAGGAAGTCTTCCTCGCGGCGCTCAAGAGCGCGGCGAGCTACCGCGGCGAAGGCGGTGTCCGCGCCTGGCTCCTCGGCATCGCGCGGCTCCGCGCCCTCGACCTGCTGCGCCAGCGCGCGCGGCGGCGCGAGCGTAGCGGCGACGGCGTCCTCGAGGAGCGCTTGCACGAGCGCGCGCTCGCGCGCCTCGAGGACGAAGACTACGAGCTCCGACGCGCGCGGCGCATCGACGCGCTGCGCACGTGCGTCGCGCGCCTCGAAGAGCGGCCGCGGCGCTTAGTCGAGCGCTTCTACTTCCACGGCGAGTCGGCCGACGTGCTGGCCCAGGAGATCGGGCGCAGCGCCTCGGCGATCCGCATGACCCTGCTGCGCCTGCGCGGCATCCTGCGCCGCTGCGTCGAGGGCGACCTCGCGACGGGCGACGAAGGATGAGCGACACGAGACAAGCCATGACGAACTTCGAGCCCGACCACGAACGCGAGCTCTGGGCGCGCTTCACGAGCGGGGAACGCATCTCACCCGAAGAGCGCGCGCGTCTCGCGCAATGGATCGAGGGCACGGAGCTCGAGGAAGAGCTCCTCGACGACTTGCAGAGCCATCGGGTGCTGCACGCGTTGCCGCAGCTCGACGCGACGCACGAGCGCTTCGTCGAGCAGACCTGGGCGCGCGCGTTCGAAGCCCCTGCTCGGCGGCGCATCGGCGGCGGCTCGGTCGCCTTCGCGGCAGCGGCCGCGTTGGCCTTGCTCGCGAGCGGCTGGATCCTCGGCCGCGAGAGCGCTAAGAACGCCGGCGCGGCCATCGAGCCCCTCGCCGAGCACCCGGCGTTCGCGACGCTGAAGCCCCGCGCGGGTGGCGCGAGCGAGCGCGTCGGCAACGGGCGCATCACCTCGCCGGCCGGCGGCGCCGACCTCAGCTACGACGACGGCGCCACCTTCGCCGTCGAGGGCCTCGCCGAGCTGGAGCTCGTCTCGCCGCGCGAGATCGTCGTCAAGCGCGGCTCGGCCAAGGTCGATCTGCCGCCCGAGCTCGCGGGCTTCGTCGTGCGCACGCCGACCTCGCGCGTGAAGGACGGCGTTGCCCGCTTTCGCATGGTCGTGGACGAGAGCGGCGAGACGGCGCTCACGGTCGAGCGCGGCGAGCTCGCGTTCGAGCCCGGGCGGCAAGGTGCTTGGCCCGGGCGCACGCAGCGCCTCTCGGCCGAGCGCTTGAAGACGGCGCGCGTGCGCGTACTGCATCGCTCGCCAGAGAACACCGTGCTCACCTCCAAGGCCGAAGGAGAGACGCGCGCGTTCTCCGGGCTCATCGTCTCGCAAGGACAAGTCATCGAGTATGACCGTCCGCAGCTCTTCGAGCGCGCAGCACAGCGTGTCGCGGAGATCACGGAGCAGCGCCCCGAGTTCTTCCTCGCGCGCTGGAGCGATGCTGCCGAGCATGGCGAGCCGCTCGAGATCCACTGGGACCACGGACCGACGCTACAGCTCGGATCCATCACGGGCCTGAAGCAGCTCGAGAAGCTCGCGGAATCCTTCGAAGCGGGCTTCGAGCTCGAGGGCTTCCCGGGCTTCACTGCCCCGCAGGTCATCGCCGTCGAGGGCCAGCCACTCCAGGTCATCGAAGTGCGCGTCCCCGATCAGCTCCGGCGCGAGCCCGGCGCGCCGGCGAGCTTCTCCGGCACCGTGGTTCCGGGGCACCGGGTCTTCCGCATGAAGGGCGACGCCGAGCTCAAGCGCTACACCAAGGAACGCTTGAAGGCGCTGAAGGAGCTCGATCTGCCGGTGGACGTCGGCGGGCACTGAGCGTTCCTCGCTCGCACGACGCCTTCATCTCTCGCTCGCGATCCGC
>JAEUHW010000433.1 GCA_016793245.1 Planctomycetota bacterium | reverse complement strand
GCAAGCCCCCCAGGAGGGCCACGATAACTGTGAGCGGTAGCAGTTTTCCGCTGCCTCCGGAAACCGGGGGGGGCTCGAACGCAAGGGCGCTCCCGCGCCCGGGTTCGAGCCCCGCGCGGCGTTTGAGCCGCGAGTCCCGAGAGATGATCCAACTCGTCCACCGCATCGAGACCGAAGAGGAACGCGCCTTCCGCCGCGGCAAGCTCGGCATGGCGATCTTCTTCGTCTCGCTGAGCATGCTCTTCGGCGGCTTCCTGGTCGGGCTCTTCGTGCTGCGGGCGCGCGAATCCGAGTGGCGACCTCCGCTCCTGCGCGGCCTGCCTTGGGAGCTCTGGGTCTCGACCGCGCTGCTCGCGGTCGGGAGCTGGCAGCTGTGGTTGGCCCAGCGCGCGGCGGCGAGCAGCCGCCGCGACGAGGTCTTCGCTCCGGTGAAGCGAGCGACCCTCTCCCTCCTGCTCTTCCTCGTCGCGCAGGCCGCGGGCTGGATCGACCTCTCGCTCCGCGGCTTCGCGCCGTTCACGCGGAATCTCTACACCTTCAGCTTCTACGCGCTGACCCTCTTGCACGCGCTCCACGTGCTGGGAGGCTTCTTCCCGCTCTATCGCGTGTGGAGCGTCGCTCGCGCTCAGGGCTACAGCGCGGCGCGTCACGCGGGTCTCACCTACTGCGCGATGTACTGGCACTACCTGGGCTGCGTCTGGGTCGTGATCCTCGTGAGCCTGCATGTCCTCGCCTGACGCCCGCTCCGGGTTCTGGGGACATCTCGCCGCGTGCAACGCGCACGATCCGAGCCGCTTCGAACCGTGGTGGATCGGCGAGACGCGCGTCGGCTGCGTGCGCCGGGACCGGATCCCGCGTCTGCTGCGAGCCTCCGCGCTCTTCGCGCGCGACGACGCCGGTCGGCTGGTCGCTCGCACGATCGAGCGTCGGGCGTTGGACGAGGGGTTCGCAGCGCTCGCCCTCGAGCTCGCGCGCGAAGGCGAGATCGCGCGCACGACCGGCGAGCTCTATGCGGTGAGCGAGCAGATGCTCGGCGAGCCGCTCGCGGCGATCGATCGCGGCGCGGCGCCTTGGTTCGGGATCGCGGCCGGCGGCGTTCACTTGAACGGCTTCGTACGTCGCGCTGACGGCCTCTGGATCTGGGTCGCGACGCGCTCGCGGACGAAGCCGCTCCATCCCGGTCAGCTCGACAACTTGGTCGCCGGCGGGCAGCCGCTCGGCCTGACCCTCGAGGAGAACCTGGTGAAGGAGTGCGCCGAGGAGGCCGCCTTGCCGGCCGAGCTCGCGCGCCGCGCGATCGCGGTGGGAGCGGTGCGCTACTGCTTCGAGGACGAGCGCGGGCTCAAGTCCGACACGATGCACTGCTACGACCTGGAGCTGCCCGAGAGCTTCGTGCCGCGGAACACCGACGGCGAGGTCGAGCGCTTCGAGCTCCTGCCCGCGGTCGAGGTCGTGCGCCTCGTGCGCGAGACGCAGCGCTTCAAGTTCAACTGCAACCTCGTGCTGCTCGACTTCTTCCTGCGGCACGGGCTGCTCGCGGAGGCGACGGTGGAGCAGGCCGCGCTCCGCCGGGCGCTGCAGCGCGGCTTCGGCGATACGCCGCCGCGCTTCGCTACGAGCTGATGTCGATGCGCTCCGCGTTGCTCGCGGCGCGCACGAACGGCGGCGCCCCGCTCGGCTCGTACACGATGGCCGCATGCCAGAGCGAGAGGCCGACCACGCTCGGCGGCAAACCCGCGGGCAGGGTGAAGCTCGCCTGCGCGCGCCCGCTCGCGTCCAGCATGCCGACGCCGCCGAGCAGCGGCGGCAGTCCGGCGGCCTGCACCGTGTAGAGGAAGTAGGCATCGGGCACGAGGGGCACGAGCTGGCCATCGAGCGCGAAGCCCGGAGCGGTGCCCGAGAGCGAGCCCAGGATCAGGTAGCCGCGGTTCGCCTGCGCGACACCGAAGTCGAGGGCGAGGTTCTGCGTGCCCGCGCTCGCGCGCGAGATCGCGCGCGGCGTGCCCTGCAGCGTCTCGAGCTCCGCCTGGAAGTCGTCGAAGTAGGGATCGCCGAAGTGGCCGATGCCGACGGCGCTGCCGGAAGGTGCACCGAACGGCATCGTGAGCAGGCCCGCAGCTTGGCAGCGCTCGATCTGCCCGCTCGCGTGGTTCGCGATGGCGAGCAGCGCGAGGTCGCCGCCGTTCTCGAAGTCGAGCTCGAGGCGCGCGCTCACGGTCGGCACGGCGAGGTCGTAGCGCACGGGGTTCCCGCCGCCCCAGCCGCCGCCGGTGATGCCGCGCTCGAAGAGCACGCGATCGAAGGCGCCGTCGCCGTCGTTGTCCTGCAGACGCACATACACCGCGTCCCAAGTGCTGGGATCGAGCGCGGCGATCAGCGCCACGTGATCTCCGCCGAACGCATTGCAGCGCACGGTGAGCCCGAGCCTCGCTCGGCGGTAGTCACCCGCGAGCCCGCGGAACTCCATCCACCCGTTGGTGAAGCGCGAGTTGCCCTTGCCCTCGTTGCCCTCGATCACGGTGTCGCCCGTGTCTTCGCGCCAGAGCGAGCCCAAGCTCGTCGAGTTCGGGCGATTGAAATCGTCGCTGGCGCGGAACTGCGCCGAGGCGAGCGAAGCGAGCGACAGAGCCGCGAGGAGGGTGCGATGCATGGGAGACCTTCGAGGACGGGCGCGGCGAAGGTTGCCGCACGTTCTGCTTTTGCCGCAGAGCCTCTTTTCGGGAGCGCAACCCGACAAGAAAAAGGGCCCGCGACGTCTGCCGACGCCGCGGGCCCGCAGTCTTCCCGTCCTGGATCCGTTCCCTGTCGTTCCGTCGCGTGCCGTGCCGTGCGAGCGATCAGAGATTGCCGCGCAGCAGCACCGCACCCGAGACCAAACGTACCTCCAGAGCGAGCCCGAGGAGAACCTCGGGATCGGTCACTCCGAAAGGCAGTGCCTGCGAAGAGGTCGAGTCCCACGAGAACCGGACGCTCTTCGTCGAGCCGCCGGACCAAGAGCGCGTCGCGACCAGCTCGAGCACGTTGGTCGTCGGGTTCTCGAGCCACAGCTCGGCTTCGGCCTCGGTCGTGCGCGCTTGCGCGCGGATCTCGGAGCGAAAGCGGCCGCGCGAAGGCTGCCACGAGGTCTTCGCCGTGCCGCGCGCAGAGATCGATGCCCCCGCGGCTTCGACGGTGAGCGTCTGGTTCGAGCGCTGGTTCGCGTTGCTCGCGCCGAGCTGCGGCACGTTGCCCTCGAGGATGATCGTGTTGGCGGCGTCGCGGATCTCGAGGCGACGCCCGACGAGATCATCGATGCTGGTTGCGCCCAGCGGCAGACTCGGCGTGCGCCAATCGGCGCGGCCGTGATCGCTGCGTCCGCGATCGGGCGCGAGCGTGCCGATCTGCTGCATCGCGCTCTGCGCGTCGGCGAGCCAGATCGAGAAGCTCTGCGCGCTGACATCGAAGTCCTCGGTCTCGATCTCGAGCTCGCCTTCGTTGCCCTGGCGCTCGGCTTGCACCTTGCCTTGCGCGAAGGGGATCGGCGCCGGATTCGGACGCAGCAGAGGCGTCTCGCCCTTCACCTTCGGTCCGCCGCCGCCCGGGCCGCCGGGCTGGCCATTCCCGATGTCGGGCACGGTTCCGACCAGCACCACTTGATCGGCGCTGTCGCGCACCTGCAGCAGACGATCCTTCAGCGCCGTGAGATTCGCAGCGCCGAGCGGCAGCGTTTGGCCGCGGTCGGTGCGGCGTTCGTAGTCGGCGCGATCATCGTGGCGCGCGTCCTCGTCGAAGGTGCCCACGCTCACGTAGGTGCCCGAGCCGAGCGGGTCTTCGAGCCAGAGCGTGTAGTCGTTCGCCGTCGTGTCGACCTTCTGGATCTTCACGTCGAACTTCTGACCGGGGCCGCTCGCATCGTTCTCGAGCTCGATGCGACCTTGCGCATCGGGATCGGGAGACGACGGACCGGGACGGCGCAGCGAAGCTTCGATCTGGCTGCCTTGGGCGGCAGCGGTGGCGGCGCAGAGGAGCGCGCCGGTGAGGCAGAGGAGAGAGCGGATCATGAGTCGAGTCCTGAGAGGTGGGAGGGCGAAGACGCGGATCGCTCGCGGCCGATGGCGGCCGCGAGCACCGGGCTCAGGCGCGGACCGTCTTGCAGTCCACGTTGGAAGCGATGGGCTCACCACCGGAGGGCAGGTAGATCGTCTGGACGCGCAGATCGAGGCCGACGAGCTGGGGCTGGTTCGGGATCGGAGCGAAGATCGTCGTGATCGGTCCAGCGGTCATACCGGTGGCGTAGAGCAGGCTGTTCGCGCCCAAGTACCAGGTGCCGAACGAGCCCAGAGGCACGAAGCCCTCGCCCACCCCAAGGTACAGCGCGTACGGCGTCCTGGCCGGGAGGAAGAGATCGATCTCGAAGCGCGTGCCCGGACGGCGATCACCGCCGAGGTTCGTGACCTGCGCAAACGGCTCGATCGCGGTCACTTCGATGCGCGGTGCGGCCGCGGTGCCGATGTTGTTGCCGCGCAGCTTCACGTATTGGCCCTGGAACGGGGCCAACTGGATCGCGGCACTCTGGAGCTGGATGCTGGTGCAGTCGAGGAAGAACTGGTTCACCGTGCCCTGCACGTCCTCGATGTCTCCGTAGAGCGTGACCTCTTGAGCCGAGACGGTGAAGGAGAGGGCGAGCGAGGCGAGCAGCGAGGCGAGGCGCTTCATGAGTCGTTTCCGTGGAGAGTGGTGGGGACCGCTCGGGGTAGATTTCCCCGTGGGTCGACGCGCTCCAGAGCGACTGGCGTACCAGGCTGCTCGCCAATCTACTTTCTTCGGCGGGCGCCCCTGCGCTCGCTACTCTGCTCGCTTTGCGGTGGGCTGGGGCCGCATTGGTGCTGCGCTCGCGGTGTCTCGCGTCTTCTCGGATGCGGCGCGACTCGCATGGATCCAGCTCTTGGATCGCGGAGTCCAGGGAACGCTGCTCAGCTACTCATCGTCCTCCGCTTACCCTCGCGATCTCGCTCTCCGTCCCTCTGCTCGAGGAACCCCACGTGCTCTCGCTCCGCTGGAACGCGCTCTTCTCCGCTCTCGCTCTCACCGCCTTCGCTCCGCAGCTCGCTGCTCAGACCGAGGTGCTGATCTCCGCCGCCGCCGACAACACCCTCTACGAGGACGTGAGCGGAGGCCTGAGCAACGGCGCCGGCACGGGCTTCTTCGCCGGGCGTCCTTTCGCCGGCTCGATCCAACGCGGCGCGATCCGCTTCGATGTGGCGGCGAGCGTGCCTGCGGGCATGGCGATCGTCTCCGCGCGCCTCGAGCTCACGATGGATCGCAGCATCGTCGGTCCGTTCAACTTCTCCCTCCATCGCTTCACCGCGAGCTGGGGCGAAGGGACCTCCACGGGCACGATGGGCGGAGGCGGGGGAGGACCGGCGACGAACAACGACGTCACATGGCTGCACCGCTTCTACTCCGGCACGCTCTGGACCAATGCCGGCGGCGACTTCGCTGCCGCGGCTTCGGCGACGACGCAGGTCGATAGCATCGGCCTCTACACCTGGAGCTCGACTGCGTTCACGGCGGACGTCCAGGACATGCTCGATCAGCCCGGCCTGAACCACGGCTGGATGCTGCGCGGCGACGAGAGCATGCTCGGCACGGCGAAGCGCTTCGTCACGCGCGAAGGTACCAACGCGTCGCAGCGGCCCGTGCTGCGCGTGCGCTACGGTCCGCGCGCGAGCGTCGCGTCGCAAGGTCTCGGCTGCGGTCGGGGTCCGCTCTCGCTCTCCGCGAGCGGAGCGCCGACGCTCGGCAACGCGGGCTTCGCATTGGCTTTCGCCAGCGGACAACCCGGCGCGCCTTTCGCGCTCTACGCCGCGGCGAGCTTCTTTCCCAACGGATTCCCGTACTCGCCGAGCTGCCGGCTCGAGCTCGATCCGCTCTCGCTCTTCCTCCTGCTGAACGCCGGGCTCGATGGCGCTGGTGCGTTCACGCTGCCGATCGCCATTCCCTTCGATCCCGCGCTCGCCGGTGCCTCGGTGGCGCTGCAGGGCTTCGCGCTCGAGATCGGCTTCGAGAGCGGCATCGTCGCTTCGAATGCGCTGCGGGTGACGCCGGGGTTTTGAGCCGCACGAGCTCTCGAGCCACTCTCATGGAACACGATCGACCGTC
>JAEUHW010000426.1 GCA_016793245.1 Planctomycetota bacterium | reverse complement strand
ACAGACAGAGGACTTTCAACGCAACCAGCAGGACCTGCTCAGGACCCACTGGCGCGCTCGCAAGGCTCCAGGAACCATCCAACTTGTCAAAGATCCTGCCAGACTGCCTCAGCGGCCCGGCCGGCACCCCTCGACCCTTTCCTCTCGTCGTCGTCGACACCTTCGCAGGCGTCTCGGTGCGGCGAGCGGCGACACCGTCGTTTGGTGTCGCGGGCTCAAGCGGGCGGGACAAGATACAGGTTCTTCCGGGCCGTGCAAGGGGCTGCTCGGAGAAAATTCCGCGGACCCCGGAATTCTCGCCCGGTCCGCTCGCGCCGCCTGTCGTTTCGGGCCTCGGCAGGGCCGCCGAGCGGTCGGGGGTGGTTGCCACGAGAAGGCCAGGACCTCTAGCATTCCCCGTTCGCGTGGCGCAGGACCTCGTCGTGGGAGAACACGATCGCCGGTTCCGCTGTGATGCTGCGCCTTCCTCTCTCGTCTCCAGGAGCTCTCCGATGATCCGCCCTCTCCGCCTCTGCGGAGCGCTGTCGCTCGTTGCCTTCTGCTCGGCGTTCGCCCAGGCGCAGACGACGCCTTCCGATGATCTCGCGGCCATCCTCCGCCGCCTGGAGACCCTGGAGCAGCAGGTCTCGGAGCTCCGCCGTCAGGCGGGCGTCCAGACGGCGGTCGAGACCGTCGCGCGCGAGCTGCGCCAGCGCCGCCCGACGTACCAGAAGTTCAAGGTGGCCGAGCCGCAAGCGGCTGGCCCGGTCCTTCCGAATGCAGGCGACCCGAGAAAGATGTCGGACGAGGAGATGCTGAACCCCGGGCTGATGAAGCCGACCGAGGTCGCCCCCGCGCCCGATCGCCTCGCGCTGGTCATCGACGGCGTCGAAGTCCGCCGCCAGGAGATCGACGATCTCGTGCGCTTCGCGCGCAGCTTCGTCACCGGCGGTGACGACGCCGTTCTGCGCCATGTCGTGCGCAACGTGCTGTTCCCGCGCTGCCGGGCGCAGGCCGCTTCCTCCGATCGCGGCGCAGCCCTGCTGCAGCGCGCGTCGGATCTGCGCCAGCAGATCGTCGACGGAGGCAAGAACTTCGCCGAGGTGGCGAAGGCATCTTCCGAGGATCGCGCCACCGCGGCCGAGGGCGGCGCGCTGCCGGCGCTCGAGCGCTCCACCCAGCCGATGGCGCTCGCCAAGGCCGCCTTCGAGACCGCCTCCGGCAAGGTGAGCCCGGTCGTCTTGAGCGAGCTCGGCGCGCACTTCCTGCTGATCGAGCGGAAGGGCAAGGCCGATCCGAAGGATCCGGCGTCCCCGCTGGTCGTGACGGCGCGGCAGATCCTGCTCGCCTGGCCGAACGCATCGGCCGATCGACCGGCGGCGCGCATCGAGCTCGTCGATCCGTCTCTGCGCGCCGCCCTCCCCGACGGCACGCAGCCCGTCGATCGCACGGCCGAGTTCTTCGACATGAAGAGCGCGGAAGCGGACGCGCTCCAAGCGAAGCAGAAGGCCATCGGCCAGGACGCGGTCGATGCCGATGGCACGGTCGTGCCTGCGAAGAAGGGCGGGTAGAGACCTCTAGCGCGGAACGAAGCGCGCGGCGATCCGCGCCCGAAGTGCCGCTCGATTGCAATTCAGGGCGCCTCTCGCCTGCGCGAGGGGCGCCCTGAATTCATGCTGGGCGATGTTCCAGAGGGCCGCAGATCACCTGAGCGTCTGCGGTCGCCATGCGCCAGCGCGTGGAGGATGTTGCACGAGGCCAGCGACCTGGGATCGATCGCGGCGCCGACGCGCGGGATCCGGAGCCTGAGCGCGCACTTCCGCCGAGTTCCAGCAACGAAGAGAGCCGGCCGAGCTGCGCTCTCAACCTCGGGGACAGCCTCGAGAGAACGCTAGACCGAGGCGCCTCGCCTCACACGCAGCCACGCGAAGCGCAGCCCGGTCGTGAGCACTCCGATCAGCAGCCCCACGGTGCGCTGATAGACGCGCAGCACCCCGCCGAAAGGCATCCCCCTCGGCCCGGAGCTCCGCGCCCGGATGCGCCACTTCACGTGCTGCAGCCAGATCGGGTTCTCACCGCCCTCGATCGTGAAGCTGTCGAGGTTCTCGTTGTAGACGTGGCGTTCCTTGGCGCCGCAGAGGACGCCAACGAGCTTCATGCGGTTGAACTCGGGATCGCCTTGCCAGGCCATCACCGCCAAGTCGTAGCGCTCGGCGCGCAAGCGCTTCAGGAACCGCAGGCGCCCGCCGCTCGGCTTGTCGCGCAGGAGCTCCATGCCGGCGAGCTCTTCGGCGAGAGGCTCGCGATAGGCGTCGCGCAAGTACACGGTGAAGCGATGCCCACCCCAGCGCATGCGGATGCTCCGCAGCATCGACCGCGCGAACGGCTCGGGGCACGTGAGAAAGACCACGCCCTTCGGAGCACTCGGGTTCGGATCAGCCACGTTGCACCGCCTGGGCGCTTCGCCCCGTCATCGGTCGCGCAGTTGGGGCCTGCGCCGGAAGACGCGAGATGTCGAATCCGAGGATCTCGCCGTAGAGCTTCTCGTAGCTGCGGGCCATCGCTTCGCAGCTATAGCGCTCTTGGGCCACTCTTCGACCGGCGGCCCCCAACTTGCTCCGGAGCTCCGGATCGCGGAGACAGCGAACGAGGGCCGCAGCGAAGCCAGCGGCGTCGTCGGCCAACAAGACGTTCTCCCCGTCCTGCGCGTGGAATCCCTCGCACGCGATGCGGGTGGAAACCAGGGCCTTCCCTGCGGCCCAGGCCTCGAGCACCTTGCCGCGCAGACCGCCGCCGAGGCGGATCGGCACCGCCATCACGGCCGACTCCATCATGTACGGGAGGATGTCGGGAACGAAGCCCGTGACCTCGACGCCGGGGAGGGATCGCAGCGCGAGCACTTCGCTGGTCGGGTCCTTGCCCACGAGCACGAGCTCCGCCTCGGGAACTTGGCGCCGTACGAGCGGAAAGACCTCGCGCGCAAGCCAGACAGCTCCATCGACGTTCGGCGGGTGGCGGAAGTAGCCCACGAACGCGACGCGCGGCCGCCGCTCCTGGGCCGGGTCCCGCTCGGGATAGGCGCTGACGTCGATCCCGCTCGGGATCGTCGTCACCTCGAGGCCCCGCACGTAGCCCTTCAAGTTGTGCTGATCGACGTCCGACAGCGCGACCACGTGGCGGAAGCTCTTCAGCAGCGAGACTTCGTAGCAGGTGCTCTGCGCCCACTGCCACCAAGCGCGGCAGCGCGCGAACAGCCCGCGACTCTGGCGATAGATGCGCTCGTAGAAGAGGTTCAGCGGCTCGTGGCAGGTATGCACCACGGGCAGCCCAGCGACGAGATCCTGCACCAAGTGCGCCATCTCGACGTACTCGACTTGCACCAGATCGTAGTCGCGCGTCTCGAGCAGCCGCTGAAGGGCCGCGCGCATCGGATACGCCGAGTAGTCACGCGCCAGTCGCTCGGGGACGCGATGGTGCAAGTCGAGGCCCCCCGACGAGCTCTGGCGCACGACCGTCACGACTTCCTCGCAGAACTCGCGGAGCGGCGCCGCCTGCGCGTCCTCTTCGCTCGAATCGAGGAGCGCGAAGAGCGTCACCTTGTGCCGCCGGGCCAGCTCGCGAACGAGATTGAAGAGGATCCACGACCCATCGGTGTTCAGCCGCGGCAGTCGCCCGCACAAGATCAGGAGGCGCATACCCTCGCGACGGATCGAGATCGCGTCGCGCTGCGCTCCGAGCTCGCGTCGGTAGCGATGCAGGTGATTGGCGATGGCGAGCACCTTGCGATCGCTGCGGCGATACGCAGGACGCGTCGCGGAGCGCTTCCAGAGCACCTCGCCGAGGCGCGGCAGCGCCTTCAGGAACGCCTTCACCTCGAACTTCACGCCGCGCACGAACGGCCGACCCGAGCGATACGCGCGCTTCAGCACGTTGTACGGCGTGCGCAGGAAGTGCTCGAGCGTCCAGATCGGATCGACGATGTTGCGCCAGATGAACAGGTGCTGATTGCGGCGGATGATGTTGTCGATGTAGTCGTCGCCGAAGACCTTGCGCGAGGTCCCGCGATGCGCGTGCCAGGTCCCGGCTCGCGGCGTGAAGAGGACGCGCCAGCCGCGCTTCCACGCCTGGTACGAGAGGCCCGTGTCCTCGAGATAGAAGGGATCGAAGACGAGATCGAATCCGCCGATCTCGAAGAACTTCGCTCGATCGAACGCCGCCGATCCTCCGCCGGCCCAGAAGGTCGGCGTGTACTGGATCTCCGCGTCGCGGTCCCCCGGTAGGTCGTGCGCGAGATCGAGGAATCCGCCGCGGAAGCGCCCGCTGGTCTTGCCGGTCTCCTCGCGCCGCTTCGCCGGGTCGTGGAAGAAGATCTCCGCCGAGACTCCGAAGACGTCGGGGTGCGTGAAGCCTTCGAGCAGGCCGTTCAGGAAGCCCTCCTTCACCACCATGTCGTTGTTCAGGAAGACCAGGATGTCCTTCGTGGCCTCCTTCACGCCGGCCATGTTGCCGCGGACGAAGAAGCGATTCTCGGGGAGCGCGACGAGCTTCACCGTCGGGTAGTTCTGGCGCACGTACTCGACGGAGCCATCGGTGCTGCCGTTCTCGACGACGATGACTTCGTGTTCGCCGGGAGTGCGCGCCACTTCGGCGAGGAGCGACGGCAGCAGCTTCTCCAGGAAGTGCTTCCCGTTGAAGGTCACCGTCACGATCGAGACCGATCGCCGCAGCTTGGAGGGAGCATCGAGAGGAGCTTGCTCCGGTCGGCGCGCTTTCAGCCGCGCGACCCAGACCACCGGCGTCGCGACGAGATCGACGGCGAGAAAGACCGCGGCGAGGAGGGCGCAGAGCGGCAGGAGCACGACGAAGACCGCGATCCCGACCACCGCCCGAACGACGGTGGACCAGGCCGAAGCGGCCAGAGGTCGAAAGATGGCCAGGAGGTTCAAGGGGCTAGCGGGCTCCGGTGGGGTTCGGGCCGGTTGAGTTCATGCTGCGTCGCGGACGGAACGGACCGAGCCGAAACCGCTCGATCCAAGTCGTCCATCGAGTGGTGGTTGCCTGATTCTGAACGGGAAGCGCCGGGAGCACCCTCCAGAGAGGGGCGCTCAGCTTCGAGCCCGACCGCGGACGAGTTCGGCGTCGCGCTCGGAGAGCAAGCGCCTCAAGTCCGCGATCACGCCTTCGCGGTGCGCGATCTCGCGCTCGTAGGCCGCAGAGGCGCTTCGCAGCGCCTCGCGATCGCGTTGTCCTTGCGCCTCGTACGCCGTCGCCTGATCGACCAGACGACCTCGCAAATCGAGCGCTTCGCTCTCGGCTCGCGAGCGCGATCCTAGACCATCGCGGAGCTGGTCCTCGAGACGCTGCACGCGCCCGCGCCACGACCGGCGCTCGGCCTCTTGCGCCGCGGCGACTTGCTCCAGATGCCGCCGCATCGCACGCACCGACTGATCGCGAGCCTTGAGCTCGACCTCGTTGCCCCGCGCCCAAGCCTCGCGCTCCAGCGCGATGACCCGCAGACGCAGCGCGAGACGGGCGAGCTCACTGCGCGCGAGCTCGGAGGCATCATCCTCTTCCCACTTCGCGAAGAGCAGCGCCAAACCAGAACGTACGTCGGACTCTCGCTCGTGCAGGAGGAAGCGCGAGGTCGCCAAGGATTCGATGAGCAAGCGCGAGTAGTGCCGCGCGATCACGAAGAGCCGATTGCGCTCGCCGAGGCGATCCTTCAGCGCATCGCCTTGGCTCTCGGCCTCGAGCTTCTCGCGCTTGCGGATCGAGGCGTTGTAGGCGTGATGAACTACGCTCTTCGGCGTGAACCAGAGGCGCCAGCCATCGCGCCGTGCGCGCAGGCTCATGTCGACGTCTTCGTAGTACATGTGGAAGTCCTCATCGAGGCCTCCCACCTGTTCCCAGCACGAGCGACGCCACGCCGCCGAGCACCCCGAGATCCCCTCGACGACTCCGGCCTCGAGCCCCTCGGCGTTCGCGCGACCGAAGTGGCGATCACGCCAGTGGAAGCCCGGCAAGGTCTCGATGCCGGTGGAATTCACTCGTCCGTCTTCGAAGAGCACGAGCGGTGTCACGCCGCCGATCGACGCGTCCTCGCGCAGGGGTGCCAGGAGCTCGTGCAGCCAGTCCGGGGGCACACGCGTGTCGGTGTTCAAGCAGACGATGAACTCCGCATCGGAGCTCGCCGCACCGAGGTTGTTCGCGCCGGCGTAGTTGTTCCGCGGATTCTCGAGCAGACGCACGTCAGGGAAGCGCTCGCGCACGAAGGCGACGGAGTCATCGCTGGAGCCGTTGTCCACGAGCACGACGTCGAACGCCGCATCGTGCTCTTGCGCGAGCGCACTCGCGAGGCAGCCCTCGAGCCACTCACGGCCGTTCCAATTCACGACGACGATCGTCGCCGTGCCTTCGCCGGCTTGCCCTCCGAAGGCGCTCATACGCCAGGAGCTCCGAAGCTCGGGTCCTGCGCACCCCGGCTCGCGTCTTCGGCGCGCAGCGTCTCGAGGAGGAGGCGATCGCGCTCCTCCGAGAGCCTGGAGATCTCGGCATCCGCGGCGCCTTTCCAGCGGTGGAAGGACCGGTGCGCCTCGCGCACCTCCTCGACCTCGGCCGCGGAGGCTTCGAGATCCTCGCGCACGCGCTCGAGCTCGCGCTCCAAGTCGACGCGCGCCGATTGGGCCTCGTCGGCCTCCGCCGCGCGCTCACTGGCCGCGGAGAGCTCGCGCCGGGTCTGCCCCAGGAGCTCGATCAAGTGCGCGGTCTGATCCGCGAGCGCGCGCTCGCGCGACCGCGCGGCATCGAGCTCGCGTTGCATCGTCGCGCCGCGCTCGGACCCCGTCGCGAAGCTCTGCCGCAGCTCGTCGAGACCCGTGGTCCAACGGCCGTCGATCGCGGCGTGCTGGTCGACGAGCGCCTGCTGCGTCACACGCTGGGAGCTCAGCCACTCTTGATGCCGCTCCTCCAGGCGCTGCACGGCATCGGCGATGTTCTGGCGCAGACCGTCCAGCACCTCGGCGAGTCGCGAGCCGCGGCGGCTCATTTCATCCTCGATCTCCTGCCCCTTCTCGAGGGTGCGGAGGATCATCGCGTCCATGCGCGCCGTGGCCACGACGCTCTCCTCCACCGCAGAGCGCAGTTGATCGATCAGCGATAGCAGCGGCGCCCGACGCGACTCGAAGCTGCGCCACTGGAGTTCGAGCTGCTCCGAGAGGCCTTCGCTGAGGCGGGTCTCGAGAGAGCGGAGATGATCGCCGAGGCTTCGTAGGGACTCCTCGGCGGCCTCGGCGCGCTCTCCCTGCAGGAGATGAGCGCGTACGAGTTCGCTCGCGGATCGCTCGCTCTCGGCGCGCCAGCGCGCATGCTCGCTCGCCGCTCGTTCGCTCTCCGCTCGCGCACGCTGATCGGCCGCGTGGTCGCGGCTTCGTAGTTGCTCGCGCAGCTCGCGCAGCTCGCGCTCGAGGACATCGAAGCGCGTGCGCCCGAGCAGGCGCCTCAGGTGATGGCGTATTCGTCCCCACGCCGTGGTGCCAACAGGAGAGCTCACGACTCGGCTCCTCGCGAAGCGGTCATCGCAGCGGCGCGATGGACCTCGTACAGGTTCTCGATCTCGTCGGCGCTCTGGTCGATGCGCTTCGCCGATCCGATGGACGCGCGATAGCGATCCAGGCGCTCGGGTTCACGCGTGAGCCGCTCGAGCCTCGCGGCGAGATCGTGCGGATTCGCGCGCTCGAAGAGCTCGCCGTTGTCCTCCTGCCGCACGATCTCGCTCATGCCGCCGAGGTTCGTCGCCAGTACGGGCACCTTCGCCGCGAAGGCCTCGAGCACGGCGAACGGCGTGTTCTCGTACCAGAGCGACGGCACGACGAGGAGGTCCAAGTCCGCGAGCACCGCTCCGAGCTGCTCGACGCCGAAAGGGCCCAAGAACGCGACGCGCTCATCGCCGGCAGCGAGGCGCCGCAAGCCCGCGGAGTAGTCGGGGAAGTCTTCGAAGCGACCGTGGATCCGCACATCGAGCGGCGCCGCAGTCAGACGGAGCGCCTCGAGCAGCACATGCACGCCCTTGTAATGGGAGAGCGTGCCGATGTATCCGACGCGCAGAGGTCCTTCTCGACGCGCCGAACGAGAGACGCTCTCCAAGCTCTGCAGGCGGCGTCGATCGAGCCCGTAGCTGCGCACTTCGATGCGCTCCTCGGGAATCCCGTTCCGCGCGAACATCGACTTCAGGAAGTGCGAGGGCGCGATGATGCAGCTCGCCCGCAGCAACGCGTCGCGGAGATACGCCGCGCGCTCGTAGACCCCGGCGTACAACGAGACCAAGCCATCGCCAGCCCGGAGCTGCGGCTCCGTCGACCGACGCAGGCGATCGACCTCGTCGGTGAGCCCCGAGCTGCGCAGCGCCTGACCGAGGTCCGCGTTCACGCACGGGAAGCAGCCCATGCCGCCCTGCGGTGGGCCGTCGCAGAGGCTGCCATCCGCGCGCATCAAGATGTACACGGGGCAGAGGAACCAGAAGTCCATCAGGTGCACGACCGACGGGATGCCTCTGCGCGCCGCCTCCCCGAGCAGATTCGCGCCGAGGTAGCGCAGGTGGAAGAAGTGAACGACCTCGGGCTGTCGCTCGTCGAGCCACGCTCCGAAGCGCACTCCGGTGTAGGGCTGCTCGTACTCGGCCCGGACCGGGTTCGGATGCAGGCGGCTCCAGTAGGTGATGCGCTGGACCGGCAGCCCTTCCACCTCGTCGCGACGCTCCTCGAATGGCGGGAGGTCGCGCCCGGGGTCCGGATCGAGGGCGAAGATCTCGACCGAGTGCCCGCGGCGCCTCATCTCCTGCGCCATCGCGAGGACGTACTGCTCCGTGCCGCTGAAGTAGCGCGGCAGGAACTGGTGGACCACGTAGGCGAGCTTCATTCGGGGCCGCGGCTGGAAAGCCGATGGAGCGGGCCAGGATAATGGCCGCGCCGCGCGATGTCGCGCGCGAGCCCCCACCTCACGCGATCCGGGCCCCCCCAGAGCGGCGCCTTCGCACTCGAGCCGTCTGCCGCCATGCCGAAGGCCTCCATCGTCATCCCCACCCTGAACGGAGGCCCGCTCTTCGCGCAGGGCCTGCGCTCCCTCTTCGGCCAGAAGCCCGGCTTCGACTTCGAAGTCATCGTGATCGATTCGGGCTCCAAGGACGGAACGCTGGAGGAGCTGGCTCGCCATCCGGTGCGTCTCCTCCATACGGCGAAGAAGGACTTCAACCACGGCTTGACCCGCACGCAGGCCGCGGGAGTCGCGACGGGCGAGTTCCTCGTGTTCCTCACCCAGGACGCCGAGCCGACCGGACCGCTGTGGCTCGCGAACTTGCTGCGCCCTTTCGAGGATCCGGCCGTGGCCGGCACCTACGCGCGCGTCCTGCCCCGCCCGGACGCCTCCCCGCTGGTCGAGCGCAAGGTGATGCAGGACCTGGTCTACGGGACCGAGCGCCTGGTGAAGCGCATCGACGATCGCGCGGCCTGGGACCGAGCGCACCCGTTCGAACGCCGCATGCAGGGGCACTTCAACAACGTCTGCAGCGCGATCCGCGCCAGCGTCTTCAAGGAGCTCCCCTTCCGGAAGATCGACTTCGGCGAAGACCTGGACTGGGGCCTGCGGGCCCTCGAGGCCGGGCATGCCATCGTGTTCGAGCCCACGGCCGAGGTCTGGCACTCCCATCCCACGCGGCTGCGCGAGGACTACGCGCGCTATCGCGCGGACGCGAAGCTGATGCTGGACCTCCTCGGCTTCGTGAACCGCAGCTCGTGGAAGGCCGCGGTCCGCGCCGCCGGTGGCGAAGTGCTGAAGGACTGGGAGTTCCTGCGCCGGAAAGGGCTTTGGCCCCTGCTCCGCTACGGCGCCTTCGCCCCGGTGCTGCGCCTCACCCAGACCTTCGGCCAGCTCGCGGGCTCGCGGCTCGTAGCGCGCGCCGCGGCCGCATCGGCGCCTCGCGCGACGTGAGGCTCGGCGCGCCGACCTCGCGCCGGCGCCGCGGAAGCCGTGGCGCGCCAAGGCCCCGCGTTTTTGCCGTTGCGCTGGAGCGCGTCGCTCTCTAGGGAGGTCCCTGTGAAGGGGGGTGCGCGATGGGTCTCGCCGGGGCGGATGCCCGGGCCGCGCGCCTCCGCGTAGGGTTCGTCCTCCCCCATCGCCCATGCCCGTCCTGAAGACGCGCGGCTCGTTCCGGCGCTACCAAATCGAAGGCGCGCCGATCGATCTCACCGCGCCCGAGACCTTCGCCGCGCTCCGCGACCAGTCGTTCCACGCCATCGATGACACGCCCACCGAGGCGGAGTCGAGCGGCTGGGTGAGCCCCTGGGATCCCACCGGCCGCGATCTCCGCGAGGAGGACGTGCGCTTCGGCGCGCGCCTCACGCTCGCGATCCGCCTCGACAAGAAGCGCGTCCCCGGATCCCTGGTGAAGATCCACACCCTCGCCGAGGAACGCGCGGAGCGCGAGGCGCTCGGCGTCGAGCACCTGCCGAAGAAGAAGCGCCAGGAGATCCGCCAGCGCGTCGAGGCGGACTTGCTCGCCCGGGCGTTGCCGAGCGTCGCGCTGCACCAGGTGTTCATCGACACGCTGCGCCGCATCGTGCTCCTCCAAGGCACCTCCGATCGGCTGGCGACGACGCTGGCCCAGCTCTTCCAGCGCACCTTCGGTCGCGGCCTTCGCGAGCTCAGCGCGGGTCCTCTGGCGGAGCGCTTGGAGTCCGATCCCGAGCGCCAGCAGTACATCGAGCGCTTGGGACCGCTGCTGCTGATGCCGCCGCCGCGGCGCCTCGTCGAGATCGTGCCGTTCACCGGCGGCGCGGCGGAAGGCGAGGCGTTCCGCGACGATCGCCGCTCTCGCGCGGCGCTGGATCGAGACTCGATCGACACCGAGGAAATCGACACCGAGGAGATCGACGCCGAAGAACTCGACGACGAGGTCAGCGACTTCGAGGACGGCGGGTTCGACGACGAGGTGGACGCTGCCGGGGATGATGCGAACGCCGGTGGCTTCGGAGCGGGGATCGACGCGGAAGACGCCGCGGATGAGGAAGTGGCGCGATGAGCACCTACACCGAAGACGAGCAGCATCGCCACTATCTCGGCGAGGAGTTCCTGACCTGGCTCTGGTACCGCTGCGAGACCGGCGGCGGCACCTTCGAGATGCCGGACGAGAACGGGATCCCGCGCGAGTTCGGCGTGCTCTTCGACGACTTCCTCGTGCTGCGCGCGGACGAGCGCATGCCCGCGGAAGCAGGGCTCTCCGACGACGATCTCTTCGAGAGCGCGGAGAGCGTGCTGCGGCGCGGCGCGCCGAGCCGCACGGCGGAGGCCGGTGTCGCGCTGCTGCGCGGCAAGAAGCTCTCTCGCGCGCGCCTGCAGGTCGCCGACGGGACGCGTAGCTGGGCGCTCGTGCTCGACGGCACCGAGATGTGCCTGCGCTCCGTGAAGCCGCCGAAGCCGGAAGCCGAGGACGCGCGCGAGCGCGAGAAGGAGAGCCTGGACGCGCTCTTCGCGCTCTCCGATCTCCTCGACCACCTCTACCGGCTCTTCCTCGCGGAGCGGCTCTCGCCGCGCTTCCGCGAGGCGGTGATCCCGTCGATGGGCGAGTGGATGCTCGCGAAGTCGCGGCTCGGGGCGGAAGAGGGCGGCGCGGACAGCGCCGAGGACAGCGAAGAGCCGTAGCACGCGAGCGTGCCCGCGCGCGCCGGACAGGTCCGGCCGGCGCTGCAGCAGAGGCTCCCACGCGAGCGAGCTGGCCGAGACCGCGTGCGCTCAAGCCTCCGGCGGCTTGATCTCCACCAGCTTCGCCCCCGCCCCGATCGCCGCGCCCACCGCGACGTGGATCTTGCTCACCACGCCGCTCGCGCCGGCCTTGATCTCGTTCTGCATCTTCATCGCTTCGAGGATGAGGAGCGTCGTGTCCGGTGCGACGACGTCGCCTTCGGCGACGAGCAGCGCGCGCACGATGCCGGGCATGATGCTCTCCACGAGTCCGCCACCGGTGCTCTTCTCACCGGAGAGGGCGCGCGCGGCGCGCTCGCGCTCGTCGTCGCACTCCACGGTGAAGCCCTCGCCGGCGATGGAGACGCGATAGCGCTCGCCTTCCTCCTCCATCGAGACGGCATACGCATCGGGACCGACGCGCAGCATCGACTGGCCGAGCCGATCGACATCCGCGTGCTCGACTTCGAAGCGACGATCGCCGAGGACCGCGAAGAGGCTCTGACCTTCGCGCACGAGCTCGAGCTCGAGCTCGCGCTCCCCGATCTTCACGAAGTACTTCACGACCACCTCCGCATGCCGTCGCGGCGTCCCATGAGGAGCCAGGCGGGCATCGCATCTCCGCCGCTCTGCTCTCCCTGCGCGCCGAGGGAGCGTCGCTGACCGGAGAGATGTTTGTGTACCGCCGTGGCGATCGCCGCGACCTCGACGAAGCGATCCGAGGCGGGCGGAAGGGCCACGCGCTCGAGGAAGCGCGTATCCGTCTCGCCGCGCTGGAACTCCTTCGAGCGCAGCACGCGCAGCGCGAGCGGCGCACCCGTGCGAACACCGCCGATGTGGAGCTCCATCAGCGCGCGCTCCATGCGCGCGATCGCCTGCGGGCGATCGTGCCCCCACACGATGACCTTCGCGAGCATCGAGTCGTAGTCGAGCCCGACCTTCATGCCGCGGTAGACCGCGGAGTCGACGCGCACCCACGGTCCGCCGGGCAAGCGCAGGTTCTGGATCGTGCCGGTCGAGGGCACGAAGCCATGCTCGGGGTCCTCGGCGTTGATGCGCACTTCGATCGCGTGGCCATGGCGCTGGATCGCTTCCTGACCGTAGCCCAGCGGCTCGCCGAACGCGACGCGGAGCTGCTCGCGCACGAGATCGACGCCGCAGACCATCTCGGTGATCGGGTGCTCGACCTGGAGGCGCGTGTTCATCTCCAGGAAGTAGAACTCGCCCTGCGACCAGAGCATCTCGATCGTCCCCGCGTTGCGGTAGCCGATCGACTGCGCGGCCTGCACGGCGACCGCGCCCATCTTCCGGCGCATCTCCGCATCCACGACGACGGAGGGCGTCTCCTCGACGAGCTTCTGGTGCCGGCGCTGGATCGAGCACTCGCGCTCGCCGAAGTGCACGCAGTTGCCGTGGGCATCCGCGAGCACCTGCACTTCGATGTGCCGCGGCGCGACCAGATACTTCTCGAGGTAGAGGCGACCGTCGCCGAACGAGGAGAGCGCCTCGCCGGACGCGGTCGTGAACGCGCCGAGCAGATCCTCCTTCCTCTCGACGATGCGGATCCCCTTGCCCCCGCCGCCGGCGGTGGCCTTCAGCATCACCGGGTAACCGATGCGCGCCGCTTCGCGCTCGGCGACGGCGACATCGGCGAGCGGCTCCGCGATCCCGGGCACCACGGGCACTCCGGCGGCGATCATCTTCTGGCGCGCGGAGATCTTGTCCCCCATCGCGCGGATGGCGCTCGGCGGCGGACCGATGAAGACGATCCCCGCCTCCTCGCACGCGGCGGAGAACGCCTCGCGCTCGGAGAGGAAGCCGTAGCCGGGGTGGATCGCTTGTGCGCCGGTCGAGCGCGCGGCGTCGATCACCTTCTGGATGTTCAAGTACGACTCGCGCGGAGCCGCCGGGCCGATGCAGACGGCCTGGTCGGCGAGGCGGACGTGCAGCGCCGTTCGATCGGGCTCGGAGTAGACCGCGACGGTCTTGATGCCCATCTCGCGGCAGGTGCGCAGCACGCGCAGCGCGATCTCGCCGCGGTTCGCGATCAGGATCTTCTGGAACACCGGATCACATTCCTCGTTCACGCGCGCGCCGCAGGTCCTCGGCCGCGCGCAGTTGTTCGGAGACCTCGCGCTCGATCGCTTCGCCGACCTCGGCGGCGAAGACGCGCAAGCGCGCATCGAAGTACCAGAGCAGGACCACGGCTTCGCCGAGCGGCAGGAGCAGCGCCGGCAAGCGCCACTCCTGCGTCTGCCATCCGAGCAGCGCGCAAACGGCGGCGGTCGCCAGCAAAGCGCTCCAACACGAGCGGCGGAGCTGATCCACCGCTCGCACGAAACGCCGTGAGGCGCCGCCGGAGTCGCGCTCGCTCACAGCGGGATGTTGCCGTGCTTCTTCGGGTAGTGCGTATCGCGCTTCGCCCGCAGGAGCTGGAGCGCGGCGATGAGCCGCGGCCGCGTCTCGCGCGGCTCGATCACGTCGTCCACGTAGCCGCGCTCCGCCGCCTGGTACGGATTGCTGAACTTCGCGCGGTACTCGGCGATCTTCTCCTGCTCCTTCTTGGCCGGATCGGCGGCCTCCTGGATCTCGCGGCGATGGATGATCTTCGCCGCGCCCTCCGCCCCCATCACCGCGATCTCGGCGCCGGCCCAAGCCAGGTTGTAGTCGGAGCGGATGTGCTTCGAGGCCATGACGTCGTACGCGCCGCCGTAGGCCTTCCGCGTGATCACGGTGAGCTTCGGCACCGTGGCCTCGCAGTACGCGTAGAGCAGCTTGGCACCGTGGCGGATGATGCCGCCCAGCTCCTGCAGCGTCCCCGGCAGGAAGCCCGGCACGTCCTCGAAGGTGACGATCGGCAGGTTGAACGCGTCGCAGAAGCGCACGAAGCGCCCGGCCTTCGTGCTGGCGTCGATGTCGAGGCAGCCGGCGAGCACCGCGGGCTGGTTGCCGACGATGCCGACGCTGCGCCCGCCGATGCGCGCGAAGCCGATCACGATGTTCCTCGCGAAGCCCGCCTGCACCTCGAAGAACTCGCCGTCGTCCACGATGCGGCGGATGACCGCCAGCATGTCGTACGGCTTGTTCGTCTCGAGCGGCACCAGCGTGTCGAGCTCGGGGTCCATGCGCTCGGCGGGATCGTCGCTCGCGACCCGCGGCGCCTCCTCCGCATTGTTCTGCGGCAGGTAGGACATGAGCTGGCGGATGCGCGCCAGGCACTCGCGGTCGTCGCGGCAGGTGAAGTGCGAAACCCCGCTCTTCTCCATGTGCACGCGCGCGCCGCCGAGATCCTCCGAGCTCACCTCCTCGTGCGTGACGGTCTTCACGACGTCGGGGCCGGTGATGTGCATGTAGCTCGTGCCCTCGACCATGAACACGAAGTCGGTCAAGGCCGGCGAGTAGACCGCGCCCCCGGCGCAGGGGCCGAGGATCGCCGAGATCTGCGGCACGACGCCGGAGGCCATCGTGTTGCGGAGGAAGAGATCCGCGTAGGCGCCGAGGCTGACCACGCCCTCCTGGATGCGCGCGCCGCCGGAGTCGTTCATCCCGATCACGGGCACGCCGACCTTCGTCGCCATGTCCATGATCTTGCAGATCTTCTCGGAGTGCGCTTCCGAGAGCGAGCCGCCGAAGATGGTGAAGTCCTGCGAGAAGACGTAGACCGGCCGGCCGTGGATCGTGCCGTGCCCGGTGACCACGCCGTCGGTCGCGAACTTCTGCTTCTGCATGTCGAAGTCGTGGCAGCGATGCGCGACGAAGCGATCGAGCTCGTGGAACGAGCCTTCGTCGAGCAGGAGCTCGATGCGCTCGCGCGCGGTGAGCTTGCCCTTCGCGTGCTGCTGCGCGATGCGCGCCTCACCTCCGCCCTTCAGCGCTTCTTCGCGGCGGCGGCGGAGCTCCTGCACGCGCGGATCGACGGGTTTCTCGCTCATCGTGGGGTCACATCCCTGGCGGAAGGTCAGCGCTCGTAGAGCGCCGCCTCGTCCTCGTGGCGCACGCCGTCCTTCGTCGCGACGGCGTAGCGATGGGGTCCGTACAGGCAGGCCGCGCCGAACGCGCCGGCCTTGCTCACGGCGTAGAGATTCAAGTTGAAGGCCACGCGCCCGTCCTCGCGAAGCAAGTGGCGCTGCTTCGTGCGCGTCGCGACGCGCCGGAGCACCTCGAGGCACGCGTCCTTCGGGTGCAAGCCGCCGCGCATCAGCTCGACGACGGTGTGCGCGCCGCAGGAGAGGATCGTCGCCTCGCCGCGACCGGTCGAGCCGGCGGCTCCGACCTCGTTGTCCACATAGAGCCCCGCGCCGATCAGCGGAGAATCGCCGACGCGTCCCGGGATCTTCCACGCGAGGCCGCTCGTCGTCGTGCAGCCGCCGAGATCACCGGCGGCGTTGCGGACGCAGAGGTTGATCGTGCCCGTCTCGCGCTTGCCGCGCTTGCCGCCTCCGCCCCCCGCGCTGGTGAAGCCCGCTTCGGCCTGCTCGGGCGTCAGGCGATCGTCCTCGCTGCTCAGCGACTCCTTCCAGCGCAGCCACTCGAGGCGCGAAGCCTCGGTCAGGAGATCCTGCTCGCGGAACCCGTGCTGCCTCGCGAAGCGGAGCGCGCCTTCGCCGACGAGGAGCACGTGATCGGTGCGGCGCATCACGGTCAGCGCCACCTGCGACGGATGCATGATGTTCCGCAGCGAGGCGACGGCTCCGGCGCGATAGGTCGGACCGCACATCACGCTGGCGTCGAGCTCGACGACGCCGTCTTCGTTCGGCAAGCCGCCCAAGCCGACGGTCTGATCGGAAGGATCGGCTTCGACCAGCGACACGCCGGCCACCGCCGCGTCCACGGGCAGCGTGCCGGCGAGCGCGAGTTCGTAAGCGCGCTCCACGGCCGCGAGCCCGTTGTCGCTCGCGACGACGACGACTCCCGGATCCTCCGTCCGCGCTCCGCGAGCGCGCGCGCCGAGCGCCCCGACCGAGGCCGCGGCTCCGGACGAGAGCAGGAAGTGACGGCGGGAGAACGGACGGCCCATGGCGCGGAGCTCCGAGGGGGGAAGGAGCGGAGCAGGATAGGGTTCCAGCGGGTCGCGCGCCATCGCGGCGGCGCCCGAGCGATCAGCCGCCGAGGTAGCGGCCGACGATCGGCCGCAGGGCCTCGGCCAGCGCCGGGTCGATGGCCTCGCGATGGGTCATGATCGCGCTCTTCAGCGCGTCCTTGCACGCGCAGGCGAGAGGCCGCGCGAGCCGCGGCGCCGTCGCGGCAAGCAGCGCCTTCGCCTTGCCGACGTTGGAGCGCATCACCGCGACCACCGCATCGACCGTCACGGCGTCGTGCTCCTCGTGCCAGCAGTCGTAGTCGGTGACCATGGCGATCGTCGCGTAGGAGATCTCCGCCTCACGCGCGAGCTTGGCCTCGGTGAGGTTCGTCATCCCGATCACGTCGACGCCCCACTGCCGGTAGATCCGCGACTCGGCTCGCGTCGAGAACGCCGGGCCCTCCATGCAGAGGTAGGTTCCGCCGCGATGGATCGGAATCGAGAGCGCGCGCCCCTGCTCGTAGAGGAGATCGCCGAGCTCCTTGCAGAGCGGGTCCGCGAACATCACGTGCGCGACGAGCCCGGTGCCGAAGAAGGTCGAGGCGCGGCCCATCGTGCGATCGAAGAACTGGTCGACGATGACGAAGTCGCCGGGGTGCAGGTCTTCGCGCATGGAGCCGACGGCGCTCACAGAGAGGATCTCGGTGCACCCCAGGCTCTTCAGCGCCCAGAGGTTCGCGCGATACGGGATCGTCGAGGGCGAGTAGCGATGCCCGCGCCCGTGACGGGGCAGGAAGGCGAGACGAACGTCGCCGTGCGGCGAGCGCAGCTCGCCGCAGAGGATCGCATCCGACGGATCGCCGAACGGCGTCCGAACGCGCACTTCGCGCAGATCAGCGAGCCCTTCCATCTCGTAGAGACCCGAACCGCCGATCACGCCGACGCACCGTTCGCTCACGTTCGCCCTCCGCGCGGCCGCTCCGGACCGCGATCTCGACCAGGGAATCGATCTCCATCGCGCCGCGGCGGACCGCCGCCATCGCGCCGCTGCGGACCGCCGCCATCGCGGCGCATGGGGCCGCCGCCCTCGCGACGCATCGGTCCGCCTCCATCGCGCCGCATGGGTCCGCGGTCGCGCGCTTCCCACCCGCGCAGCTCGCGATTCGCCGCACCGCTGGACCACTTGGCCTGCGGGACCTTGCGCTCCTCGTCGGGTCGCGCGCTGAGCTTGCCGCGCTTGTTGGCGAGGAAGAGCCGCTTCAGCACCAAGGTCGCGTAGGCGCCGCGCGGCAGCTCGAACTCGAGGCCGACCTTGAGCGCCCCATCCTCGGACTCGTCGCGGCGCGGGCGCGCGATGCGCAGCTTCGCCGGCCGCAGCAGCAGCGCGCGCTCCTGGTACTTGAACTGGAACCCCGCGAGATCCGGGCCTTCGAGCTCGCTCGGGCGCACGCGCTCCGTCCGCAGCACTTCGAGCAGCGCCGCGCGGATCGCGGGATCGCTCGGGCGATAGCGCGAGTCGAGCAGCGGCAGCGTCGTGCGCTCGAAGAGCGCTCGCTCCTCGTTCGAGAGCTCGCCCCAGACCGGGAGCGCCCCCATGTCGGTATCGATGAAGAGCGTGTCCTCGCCGTGCCGCGCGCGCAGCCAGGCCGCGACCGTGCGGTTCCAGAGGAAGCTCTGATACGCGTACAGGTGGATCAAGCGCTCGCGATGCGCGACGTGTCGGAACGCGCCGAGGAAATCCTGCGGCGCGCGCTCCAGATGCTCGAAGACGCCGAGGTAGCGCCCGAGGCGACGCGCGAGCGGCTTGCAGGCGCCCCACTCGCCCCAGCGCCTCCGGAGCAGCGCTTTCGCCAGGCCCTCCTGCTCGCCGTCGAAGCGCGAAGGAGAAGCGATCACGCGCTGCAGCGCTTCCTCGGCGCGACCGTCGAGGAGCGCGCGGACGATGAGCCCTTGCCCGTGACGGAGACAGCCGAAGCGCTGGTCGTCGAAGTAGTTCGGGAGGCCCTGGACCTCGACCTCGGCGAGGTTGCGATGGAAGCGCTCGAGGTCCGGTTCCTTCAAGCCGCGCACGACGATCTCGAAACGGTTCGCCGCGTTCCAGCTCGCATCCACGGGCGACTCGGAGCGCCCGAGCCAGCGCAGCTCGAAGCCGGGCTCGCGCAGCTCCAGGCGCCGCGTGGTGCGCACGGAGACGAGCTGCGTCGTGCGCCCCTGGCGATCCTTCAGACCCGCGAACGCGACCTCCGAGGGCGAGACGTGCGCGACCTCCGCGAGGCGCGTCGCGGCCTCGAGCGTCGAGCGCTTCACCTTCGTGAGCTCGTAGATCGCGAACGGCCCGCTGTCGCCGATCCGCGCGCGGTCGTAGACCTCGCGCACGAGGAAGTCCCCGGGACGGTACTTGAACCGGATCATCGGCCCCTCCAGCGCTCGAGCTGTGTCATGGTCGCGGCGAAGTCCTTGGGCGGATCGCTCTCGATCGCGATCTCGCCTGCCGCGGGCGAGCGCAACGCGAGGCCCGCGGCGTGCAGCGTCAGGCGCGCGATGAGCGGGCGTTCCTTGTGGCGCTTGGAGGCGACGTAGCCGGGCTTGAACTCCGAGAGGAAGAGCTCCTCGCGCCGGCCATAGAGCGGATCGACGAGCAGCGGGAAGCCGCGCGCGGCGAGGTGCACGCGGATCTGATGCGTGCGCCCCGTCTTGGGATAGGCCCCCACGAGCGAGAATCCGCGGTAAGCCCGCGCGAGCTCGTAGCGCGTGTGCGCGCGCTTACCGGTGCCGGTGCGATCCACGCGCATCTTGCCGTCCTTCTTCGCGTCGGGCCCGATGGGCAGATCGACCGTGCCGCCCTCGGGCGGCACCTCGCCCTCGACGAGCGCGAGATAGCGCTTCGTCACCGAGCCTTCTTCGAACTGCGCCCGCACCGCGCGCTCCGCTTCCAGGTTCTTCGCGAAGCAGAGCACTCCCGAGGTCCCCTTGTCGATGCGATGCACGACGCGCGGTCGGAAGGGCAGGCGCTCCCCCACGCCGATCCCGCGCTCCAGGTGATCGAGCACCGCGCCGGCGAGATGCGCGCCTTCGCGGTCCCAGCGCTCGGGCTCGACGGCGATGCCCGCGGGCTTGTCGATCACCCACAGGGCCTCGTCCTCGTAGAGCACGCGGATCTCGGTCTGCGAGGAGGTGCGGATCTGCGGGCGCGACACCTCTTCCTCGGGCAGGTCGATGCCGACCACGGCGTTCCCGTGCAGCTTCGTCGACGCCACGATCTCGGGCTGGCCGTCGATGCTGATCCGGCCTTCGCGGATCAGGCCGCGGAGGTAGCCCTTCGTCCACCGCGGGAACTGCGCGGCGAGGAATTCGTCGAGGGGCAGCCCGCGGTCTGCATCGTCCACGGGGAGGTAATCGACGGTCATCGCGGGTTCTCGAAGGGGGCTCACGAAGCCCGCACTCTAGCATTCCGGGTCGCGGCCCGACTACTCGCCGCGGAGCTGCGGCGCCGGCTCGAGCCGCGACGCGCGCCACGCGGGGAGCAAGCCCGCGCCGAGCCCGAGGAGTGCCCCGAGCAGCGCGGCGATCGCCATCCAGAGCCAGGGCAACGCGAAGGGCAGATCCAGCCCCGAGAGCGCGCGGAGGCCGCGGATCACGAGCCAGAGCAGCGGCACGCCGAGCAGGACGCCGAAGATCCCGCCCAGCGCTCCGGTCGTCAGCGCCTCGAGACCGAAGAGCACGCGCACCTGCCCCGGCGTGAACCCCACGGCCTTGAAGATCGCGATCTCGCGCATGCGCTCCAGTGCGGCGATCCACAGCGAGTGCAGGAGGCCGAGTCCGGCCAGGATCGCGACGAGCGCGAGGATGACGTCGAAGAGGAAGAAGTCGCGGTCGATGTCGGCGAGCTCGAACGCGAGCTTCTCCTCGCCGGTCTTCCAGCGCACCCCGAAGCGCTCGCCGAGCTCGCGCTCGAGGCGCTGCGCGACCGCGCCGGCCTCCGCGCCCGAGCGCAGCTTCAGCGTGAACGCCGAGATCTGCTCCGGATCCATGCACTGGAAGAGCCGGAAGAACTCGGGCGCGATCACTCCGAAGCTGCGCTCGGTCTGGAAGATGCCGTAGTCGTCGCAGACCCCGAGCACCTGCACTTCGATCGCGCCGCTGCGCGTGCGGGCCGGCAGCGCCACCGTGCCGCGGCGCAAGAGCTCCGGCTCGAAGGCCGCGAGGCGCCGCGAGATCAGCATCGCGGGCGTTCGCGCGTCGGCGAAGCGCGCGCGCAGGTCCTCGCGCTCCGCGAGCAGCCCCCAGCGGGCTTGCTCGGGCGGGAGCGCGCGGATCGGGAACGGCGCATCGAGGCGCAGCGAGGCGATCTCGTAGCCCACGATCTCCGGCTGGGCCGCGCACCACGTGCGCAGCCACGCGCCTTCGAGCGGGCGATCGCGATACGCGGCGATCGACTGCGCGTCCTGTTCATCGTGCGGCACCAGGCTCACGAAGAGCTTCGCGCGCAGCGCCGTATCGGCGAACGCACGCACCTCGCCGCGCAGGCTATCGGTCATCCCGCGCAGCGCGACGAGCGCGGCGGCGACGAGGGCGAGACCGCCGATGCCGACGACCACGCGGCCGAAGAGCCCCGCCATGCTGCGGCCCACGAGCTCCGTCTCGAGCGGCAGGATCCGTTTCCAGGGCCAGAGCGCCGCGCGGATCAGCGCTCCCAGGAGCCACGGCGCGAGATGCAGCGCGGCGAGGATCAACGCGAACGCCGCGAGCCCGCCGAGGAACACCACCAACACGCGCTCCGCGTCGCGCCCGATCACCTCGATGGTGAAGAAGTAGACCAGCGGGATGCAGATCAGCAGCACCGCGGCGAAGAAGAGATCGACGCGCTCGAAGACGCCGCGCCCCGCGGGCAGATCGCGCGTGCGCAGGATGAGATCGGGGCTCCAGCTCCGCGAGCGCCACAGCGGATGCGCGGCGCCGGCGAGCGCCAGCGCGAAGCCGAGCAGCGCGAGGGTCAGCACCTGTCGCCAAGGGATGACGAAGAGCTGCACGCCGCCCTCGACGACGCCGAGCGTGGTGAGGCCCGAGACGAGGAGCCCCTTCGCGAGCAGCAGCCCGAGCAGCGCGCCGAGCGCGGCGCCGACGCCGGCGATCAGCGTCGCCTCCAGCAGGAAGAGCCGCGCGATCGCGCCGCGCGTCAAGCCGAGCGCGATCAGGATCGCGATCGTGCGCATGCGCTGCAGCAGCGCGATCGAGAGCGCGTGGAAGATGACGAAGAGACCGAGCACGAGCGCCAGCACGCCGGCGACGCGCACGCCGTTCCGGAACGCGCGCTCGTCGGGTTCCTCTCCAATCGCCGCCGTCACCGCGGAGTCGACCGCCGCGTCGGGCAGGGCGGCGCGAACCGCCGCGCGAAGCTCCGCGACATCGACCCCCGCAGCGCGCTGGATCCAGAGCACGCGATCGAGTGCGGCGACGCCGCGGACGCGCGCGGCTTGATCGAGAGGAGCGAGCGCGATCCGGCCCGCGGCCCGCGCACCGAGGCGGAAGGGCCGGAGCAGTCCGGTGACCTCGAAGGCGACCGGCGCCGGCGGCGCCTGCGGCGCAGCACTCGCCTGCTGCTCTTCCACCCAGCGGCCGTCTTCGCAGCGACGCAGCGGATCGCGCGACACGGGCGGCGCGGCGAGCTCGACCAGCGTGCCGATCGTCCACCCGCGCTCGCGCGCGAGCTCCTCGCCGACCAGCAGCGGCGGCACGGAGAGAGCGGGCGCGCTCCAGGACTCGCCCCACGATTCCCCTGCGACCAAATCGAACGCGCCGAAGGCCTCGACGGCGCCCGCGATGCCGATCAGCTCGAGCGCGGCGCGCGGCCCCGCTCCGCCGGTGGGCAGCGCTTCGGCCTGCGTGAACCCCGCCGTGCCGACGCGCGCGACTCCCGGCAACGCGGCGAGTGCGCCTCGCGCTTCCGGATCGGGCTGCCCCGCCGTCGCGCTGAGCGTCGCCTGCAGGTCGGCGCGCACTTCGTCACCCGCGCGCGCCTCGAGGCGCGCCGCGACGGTGTTCGCGTCGAGCGTGAAGATCGCGACGACGGTGGCGACACCGAGAGCGATGCCGAGCACCGCGAGAGCGACGCGCAGTGGTTGCGCGCGCAGATAAGCGCCAACCAAGCGGAGAGCTAGCATCGTGCGGCGTTCCTCAGATCTTCAGATCGCGGAGGCAGGCGTGGATCTTCGCCGCATCGACGTCGCTGCCCACGAGGCGCGGCTCCGCGAGCAAGGAGCCGTCGACGAGGAAGCGGACCTCGTCCGCGTAGGCCGCATCGCGCGGGTTGTGCGTCACCAGCACGATGCTCTGGCCCTGCTCGGCGTGCAGTCGCCGCAACCAGCGGAGCACCTCTTCGCCCTGACCGGTCGCGAGATTGCCGGTTGGCTCGTCCGCGAGCAGCAGCGCAGGTTCGCCGATCACGGCGCGCGCGACGCCGACGCGCTGCATCTCGCCGCCGCTGAGCTGCGGCGGCAGGAGCTCGGCTTGCGCCGTGAGGCCGAACTGCGTGAGCAGCGCATCGACCCGCTCGGCCACCGCGCGCCCGCTCTGGCCGCGGATCCGCAGCGGCAGCGCCACGTTCTCGCGCACGCTGAGGTTCGGCACGAGGTGGAAGAACTGGAACACGAAGCCCACGGCTTCGCGCCGGAGCAGCGCGCGCTTCCTCTCTCCGAGCCCGGCCAAGTCCTGGCCATCGATCTCGACCGCGCCCGCCGACGGCGTCTCCAATCCGCCGAGCAAGTGCAGCAACGTCGTCTTGCCCGAGCCCGACGGTCCCATGATGGCGAGGAAGCGCCCGCGCGGCAGCTCGAACGAGATGTCCTTCAGGATCGCGACCTCTCGGCTGCGCTCGCGTTGGAACTTGTAGAGTCCCCGCACGCGCAGCGCGGGAGCGTTCGACTCGCTCATGAAGTGCTCTTCGGAGCGCCGCCGTAGATCTCGGGGCGCAAGGCAGCGATGTACGGCAGATTGCGGTAGCGACCCGCATAGTCGAGGCCATAGCCCACGACGAACACGTCCTCCACTTCGAAGCAGCGGAAGTCGGCTTGCAGATCGACGGCGCGCCGCGCGGCCTTGTCGAGGAAGACGCAGGTCTTCACCGCGTCGGCGCCCAGCTCGAAAAGACGCTCCTTCACGGCCTTCAGCGTGCGACCGGTATCGAGGATGTCGTCGACGAGCAGGACCGAGCGGCCGGAGAGCCGCAGGTCGTCCGACAAGAAGCGCAGGTTCACCGTGCCGCGCGACTCCGTGCCTTCTCCATAGGAGCTGGCCGAGAGGAACTCGAGCGACAGCGGCAGAGGGAGCAAGCGGATGAGATCGGACGCGAAAACACAGGAGCCCTTCAGGACGGCGATGACCAGGAGGTCGCGTCCCTTGAAGGCCTTCACCAACTCGGCAGCGAGGCGCCGCAGCTCCCTGCGGATCGTCTCCTCGTCGATCAAGATGCGGTCGATGTCCTCGAACATGGCTGCCACCTGCGGCGCGGGTGGCGCATGCTACGGAGCGCGCGAGGTGAGTTCCACGTCGGCGCAGCGACACCTGGAGTGGAATGCGGCGCCGCGCGGGCTATGCTGCGAGCACATCCTGCGAGCCCGCTCGTGCGCACCCTGCCCCTCATCCTCGGTCGACCTTCCGCGGAGTGCGCTCCGCTCCTCGAGCGCCTCCAGGCGCTCTGCCAACCGCTCGTCCCCTCGGTTCGACCGCCGGAGGAGCTGCAGCGCATCCATCTCCCCGGCCCCGATACGGTCGTCCTGCTGCTCGGCCTCGATGCTCCTGAGATCGTGCGCTGCCTCGGGCGCCTCGGCACGAGCGGCGGTCCGCGGCGGATCCTCGTGCATTGCGATCAGCGCGAGCGGTCCATCCTCGCCGCGGCCGCGCGCTCGGGTGCCAGTCTCTTCTCGCTCGCCGAGCTGATCGCGCTCGACAGCTCCGTGCTCGCGCCCGGCGAAGCCGGCGCGGGCGGAGCTGCCGATGCCTCGATCCACCGCTTGCTCCGCGACTACAACCACTTCTTGCGCAATCGCCTGAGCACCCTGGAGCAGATCGTCGCCCTGCTCGCCGATCAGCTCGAGCGGGATCCGGCGGCGCGCACGTGGATGCGGCGCCTCGAGCGCGAGATGAAGCGCATCGAGAGCACGACCGAGCGGCTGCTCGAGCTCTCGAGCCCGCTGCCCACCGAGGTGGAGGCGATCGATCCACTCGAGGTCTTCCAGCACGTCGCCGAGACGACGAAGAAGCAGGCGAGCGCGTCGATCGAGTTTCGCTTCGAGCCCGCGCAGCGCCCGCTGCCGCGCGTGCGAGGCCAGCGCGAGCTCGCCGCGGCCGTCGCGACCGAGGTGCTGCAGAACGCCGCGGCGCACGCGCTGCGGAGCGCGATCCCCGCGGTGGTCCGAATCCTCTTCACGCCCCTCGCCGACGCGGTCGAAGTGCGCGTTCTGCACTCGGGCGCGGGCATTCCGGCGACGGACGCAGAGCGCGCGCTGGCGCCGTTCTTCACCACCGAGGATCAGGGCAGCGGTCTCGGCCTCACCATCGCGCGGCGTTTCCTCGCGCACATGGGCGGTTCCATCGCGCTGGAAGCCCACGATGACCGGGGGCACTTTCCGGTTCTGCGCTTCGCTCTCGCCGAAGCTCGCGAAGAGGCGCAGTAACGCCCCCCCCGGCGGACGATCCTCCGCCGAGAGCTCGCACCGGGACGGCGCCCGATCGAGAGGTCGTCCTGCGAACGGCGTCGAGCGAACGGCAGTGCAGTGACGAGCGCTGCGCCGAAACGAGCGCGGCCGAAAGCGCTCGCGCGCTTCCGGCCGCTCGATCCGAGGCTCGAGCCTCGGTCACGAGATCGCTCCAGCGATCACAACTTCGAAGGGCGATCGATCCAAGGTCACCCGATCGCAGCGATCGAGTCGATCGCCATTGCCCTAGTGCATCGTGTCCGACGAAGCCGAGAGCTCGGTCTCCGTCGCGCTGCCTTCGGCGCGCTTCGGCGGCAAGCTCCGGCCGGTGCGCTCCAGGAACGGCGAGGAGGGCTGGTAGATCTGGCCGGAGAGCGTGCCGAGGTCCTTGCGGATGCGGCTCAGCTCGTTGTCGTCGGAGAGGTCGATCTCCGGCGGATCCAGATCGTAGATCGCGCTGAAGGGCCAGAGCACGAGAGTGTAGGCCAACCCGCCGACCGACGCGGCGAAGTCGACGACTTCCTTCGGGCTCACATCGACGCTCGCCCCGACGTAGGCGAGGTGCAGGCGCGCGCCGAAGTCCAGCGTCTCGCCATCGACGTTGTTCTTGTCGAGCTCGAAGCCGTCGTAGGAGTAGCCGCGCTCGAAGAGGACGCGGTTCCCGTACACGGGCTCCTTCGTCTTGTTCTTCCAGTAGAACGGGCCCACGCCGTACTCGTAGCCGCGCTCGGCCCACGTGCCCGAAGCGCGCTGATCCCAGCCCACGCGCAGACCGTCGAACCAGCCGAGGCCGGCGTTCGCGAGCCGCGTGAAGTGGACGTTGGCGATCATGCCGTCGCCCCAACTGGTATCGACCGAGACGATGTCGAGCAGGTCCCAGCACACGTCCTTGCAGGAGACGTAGAGCCGGTCCGTGTAGGACCAATCGCGCTTCACGTCGGCGACGGTCTGGTACTGCTGCGAGAGCTCGACCTGGTCGTAGTCGTAGACGCGGCAACCGCCCAACAGAGCCGCAACGGAGAGAGCTCCGCAGGCCAGAAGACCCTGCGACAGTGCCAGCCCCTTGGAGAGTGCGGGCCTCTTCGACAACGCTCCCAACGGAGCCAGCCAGGCGCCCATCGGGGCGAGCCAGAACTTCTTCATCTCGATCCTCGTGATGGCGACGGGATGACGCGGCGAAGCCTCTTCGGCCGACGGGCCTGCAAGGCAAGGCAGCGCAAGCGACCTCGAGCACCGCCGCTCCGCGCGCTCGAACGCCACCGTGCTCTGAAGGGAACACCGTGCTCCCGAAGGAACACAGCGCTCCGGAAGGAGCACATAGCTCCGGAGGGAACAGCCGAACCGGGCGTTCGATGCGCGGCGTCTGCGCCGCGTCTCGTTCCGCGCCAGGAACTCGCCGTTCCGTCTCCGGCGCTGGCGGGCGCGCGACGACGGCTTGGGTGCCTGAAGTGGGCGGTATCTTAGGAACGCTCTCGGGGCTGCCTACAGATTTTTTGCGAAGATCGCCTCGGCGGACCATCGCCCAGGGATCGGCGGTCCTCGTTGTAGAAATCGCTCCGCGTGAGAGCTACGATGCGCCCGCCCTGCCCCCGCCGCAGGGATCTCCTCATCGCCGAGCACGTCGATCCGCGCCGCGCACTCTCCGCGCAGCAATTGGCGACGCCGAGCTCGAGCAGCACTCTGGAGCGAACCCATGATGCGATTGGTCTCGACGCGCTTGATGCTGGCCGTGGCCCCTCTCGTCCTCGCCGCTTCGTGCGTCTTCACTCCGCTGCACCCCGAGCGTCGACAGACCACCGAGTGGGCGTTCGACATGCTCTTCTGCGAGCCCTACGAGACGCAGGGCGACGGTGCGGTGCAGACCGGCACCTTCGTCGCGAACGTCCTCGTCTGCCCGATCGTGCTGCCCGGCTCCTGGATCTGGGATTCCTTCGTCGTGAACCCGTTCGATTCGTGCTTCGACTCGCACGCCGACGTGTACGACGTGGTGTGGAATCGCCATCCCGAGAACCAGGAGCTCTACGAGGACCGCAGCGACTACGACGGCGAGTACACGCGCTCCGAGCACGGGTTCACCCGCCCGATCCGCCACGTGACGGGCGCTCTGGTGTTCCTGGGCGACTTCTTCGTGCGCGCGAACATCCCGGTCGGCCCGCGCGGTTTCGGTCGCTTCTATGAAGTGAACGGCGCGCAGGAAGTCGGCCGCAACGCCGCGGTGCCGTGGTACTTCGACAAGGCGGGCTACCAGCCCCGCGAGATTGGCACCGGCAAGAACCTCTTCTGGAAGCACGACCAGAAGGACGCGGAGTAAGCGCGCGCGGCGTAGAGCAGCGCGCGTCCGTTCGCGCGCCGCCACCCGCGAATTCGCCGGTCCGCTGGATCCCCCCCGCGCTGCGAGGCGCGCCGCTCGAGAGAGCGGCGCGCCTCGCGCTCGTTTCCCGCCGAACTCTCAGCGCGGCTGCTCGACGGCGCAGAGCCCCGGACCGCCCGCCGCCGCGAGCCACGCCCCGCGGCGGCGCCACGCCCAACGCGTGCTGCCGATCGCGACGACGCGGGAGCCGCGGGCGAAGAGCGCGCGAAGATCGCCGGGCGGAACTTCCTCCGCGCGCCAGAGCGGCTGCGCGGACCCGAGATCGACCGAGGCCACGAAGTTCTCGCTCGCGGAGGCGACCCAGAGCCGCGAGCTGGTCCCCGTCGCCGCGAGCGCCGGGAACGGGAGCGCGAGGCGCAGGTGCTCTGCACCGGCGCGATCGAGGCAGCGGAGCGCGGCTCCTCCGCTCTCCACGGCGAGCCAGCACGCGCGCGCTTCGCACCAGGCGAGGGCCTCGATCGACGCACCCGGCGCTGCGACGCGGCGCGCCGCGGCGAAGCGGAGATCGCCCGCATCGACGCGGTGCAGCGCGCCGTCTTCGCTCGCGAGGAGCAACGCGCCGCGCGCGTCGGACGCGAGCGCTTGCAGCGGTGGCCACTCCTCTTCCCCTGCGACGGCGAGGCCGCGCTCCTCCGCGCGCACGAGCGCGAGCGCGCCGGACTCCAGCAGCGCGACACAGCTCGCCCCAGCGCCGGCGGCGAGCGCGCGGATCGGCAGAGCGAGCTCGAGGCGCTGCACACGCACGGCGCGTGGGCCCCACGGCGTGCGAGCGATCTCGGCTCGCGCGAGCGAACGCGCCGGCGAGCCGTGTGCCACCCAGAGCCCGCGCGCTCGATCGGCGCCGAGCGCGCGCAGATCCACCAGCCCCGTCAGCACGCGTGGCGCCGCGGAAGAAGTTCCCGACCAAGCGCGGATCTCGCCGCTCGTCGGATCGCCGAGGAAGACCCAAGCCGTGGCGAGCAACCACTCGCCGAAGTAGGAGAACATCGCTGCACCTCGAGGATCGAAAGACCTCGAGGACGCGCACGCTGCCGCGCGGTCACCGCTCAGGGGGGTGCCGGCAACATTTCCCGCAGGAAGGCCTCGGTGAAGGGCAAGCGCGGAGGCAAGCGAGCGATCAGATCGCTCTGCAGCCAGCGCTGCACGAGAGCCAGCGCCTGCGGTCGACGTGCGGCATCGAAGAGGAGCGCGGCGAGCGCGTCATCCGGCAGCAGAGTGCGCGCGCCTCGTTCTCGAGCGCGGGCGATCCGCTGATCGGCGGCCTCGATCCACGCGGCCTGCGCGGCCTCGGGCGCGCCGTCGAGCTCGCCGAGATCGAGCCACGGCCGATCCAAGAAGTGATCGAGCGTCCACTTGGTCTCCACGTTCGGTGCGAAGGCCAAGAGCTCGTCCTCGGGACCCGCTCGCGCGCGCACCCAGCTCGCGACATCGACGAGCTCTTGGCGCCAGAGCACGGGCCAGCGCGCGCGCGCGGCTTCGCTCGCGGCGAGCTGCGCTCCCAGCGCGACGAGCGCGAGGACCGCGCACGCTGCGGCGCGCGAGCGAGGGAGCTCGCGCTCGGAACGCGCGCGGATGGCGAACATCCCCGCGGCGACTCCGGCGCAGAGCGCGCTCCCCCACCAGAGCGCCGCCGGTGCCAGCGCGGCGAGCGCGTCGAGCGCTCCGGGGGCCCCGAGGCCGAGCTCCGCGCGCGCGATGGGCCAGGGACCGATCGCAGCGCTAGGCACGTCGCGCAAACCGTGCTGCGCGGCCCAAGCGCGGAGGGCCAAGGCTTGCGCGAGGAGCGCGAGCGCGAGCGACGCGAGCGACGCGAACGAGCGCGCGCGCGCGCAGCTCCGCAGCGCCACGGCCGCGGCGCAGCTCAGCGCGACGCCCGCGGGCAGAACGTACGCGCCATGCTCGCGAGCGCCGACCTTCAGAGCAGCGGCGCCGAGCAGCAGGAACCAGGCCGCGCCGCTCGCGGCGAGCCACGCGCGCGAGCGCAGCAGCACCACGAAGCCCGGCAGAGCGAGCCACGGCAGAGCGCCGAGCGGCGCGAGCACCTCGAGCACGGCGAGTGCCGCGAGATCGGGCCGCGGGATGCGCTCGTTCCACGCGACCATCGCCTTGCGGTACTGCTCGACCGCCGAGTACTCCGCGAACGCCGCGGGCGCGCCGAGGCGATCCAGCGCGAGCACGAGCGCGAGCAGGAGCAGCAACGCGACACCGGCCCACACCGCGGAGACGAAGAGCTCGCGCCAGCGCAGGGCGCGTCGAGCTTCGCGCTCGGCCTCGGCATGCAAGCAGAGCAGCGGCAACGCCGCGGAGAGCAACGTCACGTGCGCGGAAGCGCAGAGCGCCGCGCTCAGCGCCAGTGCGGCACGCGCGCGCCGGCGCGTCGGCTGCGGTCGCGAGACCCACGCGCAAGCGACGGCGACGCAGCCCAACGCGAGCGCGTGCACTTCCACCGCTCCGGCGTAGAAGCGCAGCGCCGGCGAGGCCAGCAACAGGAGTGTCGCGGCCAGCGCCGCGAGAGGACCGGCGAGCCGCGCCGCCGCGAGCTGCGTCGCTCCAGCACCTAGGACTGCGCCCAGGCCGGAGACCGCGCGGATGCTCTGCGCCCGGTCCAGGACGAGGAGCGGTCCGAGCATCGCGCGGAGTGCGATCGCCAAGGGCAGGAGCAGGAAATGCGCTTGGACCCAGATCGATTGGCGCCACAGCTCTACGAAGAGAGGGCCATCGCCATAGAGCCCCGGATGTGCATCGCGCCAAGCGACGAGCACGGCGGTGCCTGCGGCGATGCCAACGGCCAAGCGATGACCGAGCGCGACGCGCGTGCACTCCGCGCGTCTTGCTCCAGCGTCCTCGGCGGTCCCTTCCACGCGTGCGATCGAGCTCCTGCGCGCGCAGGGCGCGACGACATCGATCGGCGCATCTTCGCCCTTCCCTTCGAGGGAGCGGAACAAGTTTCCGAGCGCTCGCGTCCGGCGTGAGCCTCACCAACTTCGCCCCCGAAGATTCGATCCGCCGTTTCTTTCCCCTCCGAAGACCCGCCTCAAGAGAGGCCATTACTGGAGCCGAGATGCGAGAACAGACCCTTACGGGTTGCCCCACTTCGGGGTCGAGATTCGAGGCGAGTGAAGTGAGAACGAGCATGAAGCGGCCTGGCTCCAATGGCCGGTTGGCAACGAACGCGAAGCAGCGCCTCTGTGCGGCCGCCTTCGCGTTTCTCGCGGCGAGCACCGCGAACGCCCAATCGCCCCTCCTGAATGTCGGCCCGCTCGAGGCTGGATCGCTCGGGGAGATCACCCTCGAGCGAGCGCCGAGCGGACATACCAACTTCTACGTCGTGATCGCGCTGGATCCCCAGCTCCTCGCGCTGCCGACACCCGTGCGCTACAGCGATGTCGCGGTGCCGCAAGCGTGGTATCGCGTGTGGACGCGCATCGAGCGGAACGAGTGGAAGTTCCGCGTGCCGAGCTTCACCTCCGGCACGACGATGTACTTCCGCGGCGTCTCCTTCGATGGCGCGAATCAGAGCGGCGCCGCGACCGACATCGTGATGCGCACGATCGGTCAGTCGCCCGGCGCGCCGCCCGGAGGCCTCACGCTGAACGAAGGCATCCGCCTGCGTGTGCGCGATCGCCTGGGCGTCTCGCGCAGCGAAGAAGCCGTCGTGGCGGGCGTCCCGCTCGCGCGTACGGAGAGCATCCGCCAACCTTCGCGCGAGCTGATGCTCGTCGATGATCGCGGCAATCAGATCGGCGCGCAGTTCCGCGTCGCAGCGCGCTGGGGCGATCTCTTCGACACGACCGCTCCGGTGAAGTGGGTGCACGTCGACTTCCGCGCCAGCGCGGATGCTCGGAGCGCGCGCGAGTACTTCCTCATGCGCCGCGATCAACGCGCGTTCGACGACCCGAACATGCGGGTGACCGAAACGGCCTCGCTGGTCAGCATCGACACGGGGATCGCGCTCTTCCAGATCTCGAAGCTGGCGGGCAGCTTGTTCCACAGCGTCTTCATCGACGCCAACTCCGACGGCGAGCTCGCCGCGGACGAAGAGGTGATCCGCCCTTCGAGCGAGAGCGCGGCCCTGATCCGTGACACGCTCGGCAACACGTACAGCTCCAAGTTCGATCGTCCGACGGTGACGATCGAAGAAGTGGGCTCGGTGCGCACCCGCATTCGCGTGGACGGGCACCATCGCCCGCGCACCGCCGGCATCGGCATCGACCGCGACTTCCTGCGCTACACGACGTGGTACGACTTCTACGCCGCGAAGTCGGAGGTCAAGGTCACGCACAGCCTGCGCAACGACTACGTGGAGAACGCGCTGGGCAACATCGCCTTCGCCGACTACCGCTTGGTGCTCGACCTCGAGCTGCCGGGCACGGTGAACTACGCCATTCCGCGCGACGACCAGGGCAGCTTGCTCCGCGAGTCGCTGAGCGCGGGCCAATACGTCGCGCTCTACCAGGAAGGCAACGGGGACACCGCGACCTTCCGGAACCACGATGCGAACCTCCGGCTCGCGGGCTGGGAGCTCTATCGCACGCGCAACGGCTCGAACCGCGAGCTCCGCGCGAGCGGCTTGCGCGCTCCCGGCGTGACGACGCTCATGAACTCGCGCCTCGGGCTCACCTGCTCCGTGCGCCACTTCTGGCAGAACTGCCAGAAGGCGCTCGCGCTGCGCGCCCCCGACCGGATCGAGGTCGCGCTCTGGCCCGAGGATCGCCCCGGGGATCACTGGATCGCGGACTTCATGCAGAAGACCCACGAGATGACGCTGCACTTCTTCGCTCCCTCCTGGGGCGATCGCACGACGCAGCTCAACCTCGCGCAGCAGGAGCCGATGCGGCCCTGGGCCGGCGGTGACTACTACCTCCACACGCAGGCGTGGGGCGATTCGGGCGTGCTCCCGACGCCGTACGAAGCTCCGTCGCAATGGCCGGCGATCGCCGCGACCTTCGAGCGCGACTCCCAGAGTCTGCTCTCGCGCGAAGACAACTACGGCTGGCTCGCCTTCGGCGGCCAGTGGAACGTGCAGTGGACCGGCACGACCGGCAGCCCGCGCAACAAGCTGATGCGCTTCGACAAGTGGGCCGTCTCGGGCGAAGAAGCCTTCTTCCTTCCGGACGAGACCTCGGCGCTGCACAGCTCCGACGTGCGCCGCTTCCAGTTCGAGGGCTTCGTCGCCTCGCAGCACCCCGGCGCGCTGCTCTGGACCGGCGGGCCGTACTACAACTTGAACGCTCACCCCGACGACCTCGGGCGCAGCACGATCCCGGCGGCGTACGATCGCTACCGCGCCGGCATCACCAACACCTCCACGCACGAGTGGAACGGCTACGACTACGAGCACATGACCGCGGATGACTTCTATCAGTACTACCTGCTGACGAACCATCCGATGATGCAGCGCGCGCTGCGCCGCATGGGCCAAGGCCTGCTCACCTTCCGCGAAGTGCGCGAGCCGGGCTTCTCCCCCTTCGCCTCGCGTGGCTTTGGGTGGACCATGCGCGGTCTCTGCCAGATCTACGAGACGACGGGCGAGCCTTCGGTGCGCGCGGGCATCGAGTTCTACGTCCGCAACTGGGAGGGGAGCCGCGGGCGCGGCACGAGCGGCAACGACGGCCACGTCACTCGCCAGCCCCCGCATCCGAACGCGCTCGGCGTCCCGGGGAGCAACTCCTCGCAGACCCAGAGCGATCGCTTCTGGTGGGACGCGCCGTGGCAGATCGGGATCGTGATCCACGCGCTGCACCGCTACCACCGCCAGTTCGACGACCCTCGCGTCCCGGCGTGGATCCGCACGATGGCCGACTACCTGGTCGATCAGTGCTGGAAGAACGCGCAGCAGGACTTCACGAAGTTCATCAGCGTCGAGGACACCAGCTTCTTCGGCGACTTCGACCCGACCGGTCTCTCGTCCTGGATCCCGGGCAGCCTGGCGGTCGCGTACCGCTACAACCCGCGCCAGCGCTACCTCGACTGCTCGAACACGGTGTTCAACCGCTGGAGCAACGGGACGCGGACGATCTCGCTCGACCACGGCTACTGGCACTGGTGGGCGACCTACATCCATCTCCAGCGCGAGCTCGGCAACATCCGCTGATCTCGGCGTAAGCAGCGCGCGCGAAGCGCAGCGCGCGCCCTGGAAACGATAGAGCCCGAGGTCGAGAGACCTCGGGCTCTTCTCTTGTCACGCCGCGGCGGCGATCGGCGATCGACGCTGCGCGATCCGCGATCGACCGCTAGGTGCCGCGCGGAACGCCCTTCGGCCCCGGCGCGAGCGAGTCGAAGTAGTCGATCACCCGCCGCACATACGTGCGCTTCTCGCGGTAGTCGCGCGGATAGAACGAACGCTTGAAGCCGTAGATCAGCACGTCGCGCAGGTCGTTCAAGCTCAAGTCGAAGAGGCGGATCGCCTTCATCACTTCGGCGGTCACGGTGGTGTCGGAGACGAGCCGGTTGTCCGTGCAGATCGTGGTCGCGAGGCGCAGATCGCGGAAGCGCCGGAAGGGATGCCGCGAGAGATCGGCGAGCTCGGGGATCGTCTGCTGGTTCGAGGTGAGGCAGACCTCGATCGCGATGCGCCGATCGGCGATGTACTGCGCGAGGCGTTCGACGTAGGCATCCTTGTCGCGGATCTCCGGCGTCGAGATGCGATCGGGCGAGAGCAGCCAGGTGCCGTGGCCGATGCGATCGGCGTGGAGGTCGGTCAGCGCCTGGAAGATCGACTCGGGGCCGAAGTCCTCGCCGGCGTGCACCGTCTTGCCGAGGAAGTGCTTGTGCACGAAGGCGTAGGCCTCGACGTGATCGGCGGCAGGATAGCCCTTCTCCTGCCCGGCCAAGTCGAAGCCCACGATCTGGAAACCGCGCTCGTCGCGGAGCGCCACGGCGGCGCGCGCGAGCTCGAGGGACGCCAGAGAATAGACCTTCGTGCGCGGCGAGTACGCGTGCGCGGCGACGAGCTGGCCATAGGCCGGCCCGAAGTGCTCGGTGAAGTAGCGCAGGGCGCAGACGATGATGCCGTACTCGAAGGGCGGCTCCTGCCCCCCCGCGACCTCGGGGCGGCGGTTGAACTCTGAGCGCGCGTGAGAGAGCCCTCGATCGACCGCGGCGAGCACGTCCGCCAGGGACAGCGTCGCGTTCACGTGGAGCTGGGGCGCGAAGCGCACTTCGATGTAGCGCACGCCTTCGGCCTGGTTGTCTTGGGCGAGCTCGTAGGCCACGCGCTCCAGCGCCTCGGCGTCCTGGAGCACCGCGCAGGTGTAGGCGAAGCCCTGCAGGTACTCGGCCAAGTTCCGGTAGCTGGCCTTGAAGACGCGCTCGCGGAGCCCTTCCGGCGAATCGGCCGGGAGCTCGATCCCTCGTTCCCTCGCGAGCTCGAGGAGGGTCTCCAGCCGGAGGGAGCCGTCGAGGTGGAGGTGGAGGTCGGTCTTCGGGAGCTTCCGGATCAGCTCCTCGCTCAAGTTTCCCATCGTTGCTGGTTCTCCTCGGGAGCGCTATCCTCCGCCCCGCGGCGGATCTCGCCGATTCCCGACTCCTACCATGAGGATGCGGGTCGTTCACGCTGGCAGCTAGCTCGAATCGCACGCCGTCTGGCCTGCACCCCCGGTCGCTCGGAACGGTGCGCGCTCGGGAGCGAGTCGACGGCGATCGAGCGCGGGCGACGCGAGAGTGCCATTCCAGCTAGCCTCGCATCGCCAGCGATCCCGCCCGCCAGCAAACCCCGCCTCCAGCCGACCGAGGCCGCCGACGCGCCATGGCAGATTCGCTGCGCTTCTTCCTTCGCTTCCTGCACTCGCCGCGCGCGGTCGGCGCGCTCTTCCCGAGCTCGGCGGCACTCGCGCGCCGCATGGTCGAGGACGTCGACTTCGCGCCGGGGCGCCTCCTCGTGGAGTTCGGCCCGGGGACCGGAGCCTTCACCGCCGAGATCGCCGCCCGGCTCGTCCCGGGCATGCACTACCTCGGCATCGAGCGCGACCCGGAATTCACGCGCCTCTTGCGCCAGCGCTATCCGCAGCTCAAGTTCCATTGCGGCAGCGTCGAGGACTTGCCGAAGGTGTTGGCCGAGCACGGCCTGCCTCGGCCGGATCACATCATCTCGGGGATCCCCTTCGCCTCGATCCCGGCGGCGGTCGCACGGCGCATCCTCGAGAACACTCGGGCGACCCTCCGCACCGGGGGCACCTTCGCGACCTTCCAGTACTGCCACGCCTACCCACTGCCGAACGCCCGCGCCCTGCGTCACAACATGGCCGAGCTGTTCGGCACGCGCATGCATCGCTCGCCGTGCTGGCGGAACATCCCTCCTACGTTCATTCTGCGCTGGACCGCCCCCTGAGTGGGCTGGGATTGAGCGCCCTCGTGCGCGCCGCCCTGGCGATGGCGCTGATCGCGGTCATCAGCGCGGCGCAAGAGGAGCGCGCGGAGCGCACCGGCTCTGCGGTTGCAGCCACCGAGGGCGTTCCGCGAGGCGTGTGGATTCGGGAGGCGGGCGGCGCCGCGCGCCGGACGAGCTTGCCTTGCCGATTGAGCTTCGCGAGCGGAGAGACGAACGCTCCCGAAGAGACGCACCATCTCGAGGATCGAGGAACCTCGCTCGCTGCGGAGTGGCGCGTGCTGACCCGCTGGCCCGACGGCTCCGTGCGCGACGCCGCGGCCATCGTCCCCCTCGAGCTCGAGGCCGGTGGTGAACGCTGGCTCGAGCTCCGCCCAGGTCCAGGTCCCGCCGCTCCGCAGCCGCACCTCGAGAGTCAGCTCCTCGCCCGCTTGCCCGCTTCGCGCGATGGCAAGCCCTGGCTCGAACTCGTCTCCGAGATCGAGGACCACGCCGGGACGATCCATCGCGCGCGCCTGCGCTTGGACGAGAGCTGGAGCTCCCCTCACCACGGCGGGCTGATCCAGAGCCATCGCTTCCGCGACTATCACCGCGGTGTCGGTTCCACGCTCGAGCGCGATCTCTTGACCCTGACGGGCTGGATCGAGCTCCGGAGCGACGACCCCGATCTCTATCTCGACCTGCAGCTCGGCAACGACTACTCCGGGGTCGCGAAGAAGCGCGGCCAGCTCGACCCCGAGGCCTTGCCGCTCGGCTGCGCCGTGCAATTCAAGCGCTGGACCGTGCGCTTGCGCGGCTGGTACGCGGCCGTCCTGGACGGCACCGACCTCCGCGTCCCCATGCCGCGCAGCGACCTCGGCTGGATCTGTTTCGACCTCCTCCCCGCACCCCCGGGGGAAGCAGGCGGCGAGGCGGCGTTCCACGCGCTCCTCGACGGACAGACCCTGGTCCGGCGCTTCCTGCTGCGCCCCTTCGAGAACGACCCGGGCGCTCCGCACACCGCGACCTTTCTCGAGCTCGGACGACGCGCCTCGCGCCCCTTGGTCGCGCGGCCCCATCTCGCCGGCCTGCGCGCCAGCGGAGCCTACGGACTGCACGGCGCCATCGGTCCGGCGAGCGCTCCCCATCTGCAGCTCGCTCGCCGGAGAGCCGAAATTCGGAGCGCGATCCTCCAAGATCCGAAGCGGAACGGTCCCTGGGGCTTCTTCGGTGCGCGCGTGCGCAGCTTCGATCTCGGGAGCGGGAGCAGCGCTCCCTTGCTGAGCTGGTATCAAGGCGTCGAAGCGGACTTCGACTTCGAGAAGCTCTCGACGAGCCAGGTCCTCGCCTTGCGGCCCGTGCATCTCTTCGGCGTCGATGCGTTCGCGCAGGCGCAGTGGCGCGGCGAGCTCAGCCTCGGCCGACCGGTGAATCTCGCCTCGCTCGTGGCTTGGATCGCGAAGACGCCGAGCACCTCGCCGTTGTTCGCCAGCCGCGATCCCGCGCTGTTCGCGCCGACCGACGAGCTGCTCGAGCTGTACCTCGCCACGCTGCAACCACAGCTCCTCGATCAGCTCCGCTCCCACCAGCACCGCTCCGCGGCGGCGGCGCGCGTGCCGTTCACGACGAGCACGCGCATGGAGGCGGAGCTGCTGCGCGCCGCCGTGCTCGCGGAACGCGTGCTGCCCGAGCCCCGCCTGCGACGCGCCCTCGTGGAGCGCTGGCGCGAGCTCGTGCTCCCCGGCATGGCCCAGGTCTCCGCCGGCGGCGCCGGACCTTACTACGTCGTCGCGCAAGAACCCCGCGTCGGAGCTTGGGGCCCGGACATCTACTGGGACTCGCCCGGCGAGGCCGGCCTCTTCGCCGCGGCGGCGATCGCCGCTTGGCACGAATGGCGGGAAGAGGTCTTCCTCGAAGGAGCGCTGCGCGCCGGTGAGTTCATCGCCTCGGCGTGGATCCCGCTCGGAGAGAAGGGCGCCAGCGGACTCGCTCGCGAGATCCCGGTCTTCTCGCAAGAGCGCGGCGAGCGCGTGCCGCTGCGGCGCGATTGGTACCTCAGCGAAGCGCCGATCGAATGGCCGAACGGCGATCAGCAAGTGCGCACGACGCGCCGCGCACGGCTGCGCGCCGCGATCGACGAGCACGCGCTGCGCTGTGAGAGCGCGCTCTTCCTCCTCGCCGAGCTCGCGCGCGAGCTCCCGAGCGCCCCGGGGATCCCCGACGAGCGCTGGCGCTCGCTGCCGGCCCTTTGGGACGAGATGGCGCGCCAGCTGCACGCCGCCGCGCCGCAGGACGACGAGAGCTACGACCTCGGATCCGATCCCTGGCGTCAGGTGGGTCGCGATCGCGCGACCCGCGGCGAGCTCGCCGCCGAGTTCGTGGCGAACCCGAAGAACGCGCGCTGAATTCGCCCCGCAGGGCACCGCCTCGCGTCTCGCTCTAGGCGCCTCGAGCGCGAGCGATCGAGGCGTTCCCAGAGCCGCGCAGCGCAGCCCGAGGGCGGGCGCTGTGATCCGTGCCGTCCCAGCTCCCAGAGGTCTTCGCGCCGCGAGCTCGGCGATGGTTCCCGAAGCTCTCAGCGCAGCTCGAATTCCAGCCTGCCGCCGTCCGGCGCTTCGAGCACGAGCGCGCCCGCGGAACGCGCGATCGTCCAGCGGCGCGGCAAGGAGGTCGCAAAACCGGCGACGAGCTCGACGATGCGCGGCGCGCCCGCGGGATCGAGCTCGAGGCGCAGCACGCGTCCCTGAGCATCCGTGGCGAAGAGATGTGAGGCGCTCGCCGGATCCACGCTCAGCGTGACGCCGCGCCGGAGGAGCGGACCACCGAGCGCCGCGGCGAGCACCAGCTCGAGCTCGCGCTCGTTCCACGGCGGCTCGGCGAAGCCGGGGTCGAGGACCGCGGAGCCCTGAGAATCGAAGCGCGCCCGGACGAGGCTCCCGTCGGAGGAGCGCCGCACCAGCGCGAGCGCTCCGTCCCTCTCCGCCACGCGATCCTGCAGGGGGAAGCTCGGACCGCCACCGAGATCGAGGCAACTCGAGAGCGCGAGCGCGAGCGCGAGCCGCGCGGCGCACGGCACCCACGCACGCTGCGCCGCGCCGATCACCGAGGGGTACGGCCTTCGTTCCAGTCCGCGCTCTGGAAGGCCTCGAGCGGCGCTGCGGCGCCGCGCTCGAGGCGCGTGATGTCCACGCGGCGAAGCCCGGCCGCCGTCTCCCAGGTGAAGCCCGCGATCTCGCCGCTCTCGTCGTAGCGCAGATCGATCGCGTGCAAGGGCGGCCCATCGGCCGCGGAGAGCGACCGAGCCTCGACGCGCAGCAAGCGCACGCGCGCGGCGTCGAGCACGACGCTCAGGACGAGATCCACCCGATCGCGCACGCCTTGGCGCACGATCATGCGCACTGCCCCATCGGCGTCGTAAGTTGCGTTCAGACTCTCGCGCACGAGCGGGCGCACGAGCAGCACGCGGAAGAGCCAGCTCCGCACGGCCGACTCGGTGCGCTCGAGTGCCAACTCCTCGGTGCCTCGCACGCGCTTCGCCGGAGCATCGCTCGCGTCGAAGAGGATCATCTCCGCGCGCTCGCCGAGTTCCTCGCGGAAGCGGCCGGCTTCGCTCACCCAGAGCTTCCACGGCACCCCGTCGGCGCTGCCTTCGACGCGCGCCGAGGAGAGCTCGTCGTAGTTGGCGGCGCGGAGGCCGCGCTCTTCGCGTTGCCACCAGGTCCCGAACATCTCCTCCTGCACGCGATAGAGATCGTCGGAGGGCTCGGGCACGTGCGCATACCAGGGGAACGGCGGCGCCGTCCACTCGGGCCGATGCTCGACGACCCACACCGGCCAAGAGGAATCGTTGAAGCGGGCCCCTTCGATGTCGGCCTCGAGCCTCGCGACGCCGTCGACGGAGACCACCTGGCGCGCGGGCATCACGATGCCGTCGAGCTCGCGCCACGCGGCGAACGCGACGAACAACGAGTGCTCCGCCCCCTCCGCGGAGAAACGGCGCTCGAATCCGGTGATGCGTCCGGTAGGCCCATCGAAGGACACGATGGCCTTCGAGATCACGCCGCCCTCGACGAGGGGCGGCAGCTCGACCTCGACGCGAGCATCGCCATCGCGCGACGGCAGATCGCGCAGCGCGACCTCGGCGAGCCCCTCCGTGATGCGGAACCATCCCGGCAGGCTGACGCGACCGAGGCGCGACGTGCTGCTGTCGATCCCGCGCCCCCAGACCGGCTCGCCCTCGAGCTGCGGGAGATCTTCGGCGCGTTCCACCGGGGCGAAGCTGAGCCCACCATCGCGGCTGTGCTTCCAGCGCTGCCTCTCGGCGTCCGACTCTCCGATCCAGACCTGCTCGCCCTGCTGCAGGCGCACGACCGCGCGGTGCGGCACGACCTGGATCTCGTCGAAGAGCAGGATGTCGTCGTGGCCCGGCCGCCGCAGGACGCCCCAAGTGCGCGCCGTGCGGATCCCCGAGATGGAGCCCGGATCGCCCGCCGCCGCGAGGCCGGCGTGGAACCGCTGCTCCGGCGTCAGCGGACGCAGGACATCGGTCGCGCCGCAGCCGGCGAAGAGCGCGAGCGCGCCACCGATCGAGAGCACGAGAGAAAGAGAACGAGAGGCAGGGAGAAAGAGAGAGAGCCGCGCCGAGACTCGCTTCATCGCACTTGGTCGCATGAGTCCCCTTCAGGGCAGGTGCGCCACGGGCAGCAGGCGCTCGATCTCGAGGCCGAAGCCGACGGCGGGCAGATCGCGGCCGAAGCGCGCGAGGAGGCGATCATAGCGACCGCCGCCTCCCAGTTCGAAGCCCTGACCGGGAGCGTACACGCGGAAGATGAGCCCGGTGTAATACTCCATCGCCAGGGTGGCGCAGAGGTCGATGCGCGCGCGGCTCGCGGGCAGCGAGCGGAAGACCAGCTCGAGATGGTCGAGCGCGGCGCGGGCCGCCGCGTAGCCCTGGAGCTCGCGCGCCGCCTCGAAGACCTCGACACCCCCGCTGAGCTCGAGGAGGGTCCGCGCGTCGCGGAGCGCCGCTCGATCCAGCGCGCCGTCGCGCTCGAGCTCGTCGAGCGCGGGCGCCGAGCGGCGATCGAGCGCGGCGAGGAGGCGCTGACCGTGCGGTCCCTCGAGCCGCGGGCCGAACAGCGCGCGCGGCACGGCCGAAGAGCCGAGCTGCACCAGCGCGCGCGAGACGCCGATGCGCTCCAGGCAGCGCAGCGCGAGATCGAGCACGGCGACCTCGACGTCGGTCCCGCGCTCGCCGATCCACTCGATCCCCGCCTGGTGGAACTCGCGGAAGTGCCCGCCGTGGGGTTCTTCGCGCCGGAACACGGGGCACACGTAGGCCAAGCGCAGCGGCAGCGGCTCGTCGCGGAGCGCCGTGGCGACGACGCGCGCCACGGCCGAGGTCGGATCGGGACGCAGCACCAAGTCCTCGTCGCCGTCGGAGAAGCGGTATGCGCGGCGCAGCGCCTGCGGGGAAGCTCCGCGCGCGAAAACCTCGTAGTGCTCGAAGGTCGGCGTCTGGATCGGCGTGCAGCCGGCTTCCTCGAAACACTGCTCGAGCACGCGCTCCACGCGGCGGCGCCGCACGAGCTCGCCTCCGAGCACGTCCTTCACACCGTAGGGCAAGCTCAAGTGCTCGCCGAGGATCGAGCGCGCGTCGTTCACCGCGGTCGCTCCGCCGCGGCGAACGGCGCCTCGCGCGGCAGCACTTGAGGATCCGGCGCTCCCGCTCGGAGGGCGGCGGCGCGGAGTCGATCGCGCACGAGCAGCTGGCGCACCGCTTCGATGTCCGTCGAGAGCACGCGATCCTCCACCATGGCGGGAACGCCGCCGCGGCTCGCGTCGCGCACGGTGGCGAGGAGCGCCGCCACCCCGCGCCCCGGCTGGCCTTGAACCAGCGCCGGCGCCGCGTCGCACGGCAGCGCGCCCGTGCGGAAATCCAACGCCTGCGCCGCGACGAGCGCTTCGATCGCGAGCACGCGCTCGACGTGGTCGATCACGCGGTGCAGATGCCGCGCCGCGATCGGCCCCATGCTCACGTGGTCCTCGATGTTCGCCGAGGTCGGGATCGAGTCCGCGCTCGCGGGATGCGCGAGCACCTTGTTCTCGCTCACCAGCGCGGCGGCAGTGTACTGCGCGATCATGAGCCCGGAGTTCATGCCGGGCTCCTTCGCGATCAGATACGGCGGCAGGCCCGCGTTGTGATGCGGGTCGAGCAGCTTCTGGATGCGCCGCTCGGCGATCGAGCCGAGCTCGGCGACCGCGAGCTTCAGATAGTCCGCGACGAGCGCCACGGGCTGCGCGTGGAAGTTCCCGCCCGAGTACGCGTGCAAGCGCTCGTGGTTGCGGCCGGCGCGCACGTCGACGGGTGCCTCGTCGCCGTCCTCGCAGAAGAAGAGCGGGTTATCGGTCGCGGCGTTCAGCTCGCGCGCCAGCACGCGGCCCGCGTGCTCGAGCGCATCCTGGCTCGCGCCGTGCACCTGCGGCATGCAACGCAAGCTGTAGCTGTCCTGGAGCTCGTTCGTGCGATCGAGCAAGGTCGAGCCTTCGCAGAGCGCCAGCACGTTGCGCGCGGAGCGCTCTTGTCCCGGCTGGCCGCGCTCGGCGTGGATCTTGGGATCGAACGCGCGCGAGCGGCCCGTGCACGCCTCCAGCGTCATCGCCCCGCAGAGATCGGCGTGTTGCAGCACGCGGCGCGCGCGGCACCACGCGGTCGCGGCGAGCGCGGTGGTGACCGTCGTGCCGTTCGTGATCGCGAGCCCTTCCTTGAACGAGAGCTCGAGCGTGCCGAGGCCGACCTCGGCGAGCACCTCGCGCGCGGGTCGCCATTCGCTCTCGGGCACCGGTGCGAGCGCTTCGTCGAGCGCCGCGAAACGGCGCGTCTCGAGGCGCGAGTAGCCCTCTCCGAGCATGGCGATGCCGAGATGCGCGAGTGGTGCCAGATCGCCGCTCGCGCCGAGCGAGCCCTGCTCGGGGATGCGCGGCACGACGCCGCGCCGCGCGAGCTCGAGCAGGAACTCGACGAGCTCCGTTCGCACACCGGAGCGCCCGCGCAGGAACGCGTTCAAGCGCAGCGCGAGCGAGACGCGCACGATGCCTGCGGAGAACGGAGCCCCCGTGCCCGCGGCGTGCGAGAGCAGGAGGTTCCGCTGCATGCGTGCGGCCCGCTCGGGCTCGCGGACCGGTCGGTCCTTCAAGCTGCCGAAGCCGGTCGTGACGCCGTAGACGAGCTCCTTATCCGGCCCATCAGCGCAGCGCACGGCCTCCTCGACGAGCGCGCGCGAGCGCGCGACGCGCTCGCGCCAGCCCGCGGCGAGCTCGAGCGGCGCGCCGCACGCGATGCGCTCGACATCGGCGAGCGCTAGCGAGCGGCCGTCGAGCACGACCGGGGCGGACGAACGATCCGCGTTGGAAGGAGTGCTCATCCCTGCGTGCTCCGCAGCTTCTGCTCGAAGTGCCGCTGGCGCTCGCGCATCGCGCGCACTTCGTCGATCAAGCGCGCGCGCGCGACCGTGACCTGCGTCGGGTTCTCGCGCCACTCCTCGAAGCTCGCGAGCTGCTTGCTGATCTCGCGCCCGGCCCAGAGGTCCTTCAGCGCCACCTCGCCGCGCGCGAACTCGTCGCCGCCGGCGATGAGCGCGATCGGGATGCCGAGGCGATCGGCGTACTTCAGCTGCTTCCCGAAGTTCCGCCCGCCGAGGAAGACCTCGGTCGCGATGCCGGCGCGGCGGAGCTCCGCGGCCATCGCGAGGTACTGGTTCCGCTGCGAGGGATCCATGACGGTGATCAGCACTTCGGTCGGCGACGAGCGCTTCTCGACGAGCTTCAAGTGCTGCAGCGCGACGAGCAGGCGATCGACGCCGACGCTCGCCCCGACCGCGGGGATCTCCGCCGACTGGAAGCGCTGCACGAGGCCGTCGTAGCGCCCGCCGGAGAAGACCGAGCCGAACTCGGGCGCGTCGAGCAGCACGGCCTCGAACACGGGGCCGGTGTAGTACGCGAGCCCGCGCACGATGGTCATGTCGAAGGCGGCGTGCGCATCGGCGACGCCGAGCGCGCTCAGCACCGCGTCGATCTCGGCGAGCTCCGCGATGCCCTCGCTCGCGAGCGCGTTCCCGCCCATCAGCGCGCGCAGCGCCTCCAGGCTCTCGGCGCGCGCGCGATTCGGCACGCGCAGGAACGCGAGCAGCTTCTCGATGCAGCCGTCCGCGAGGCCGACCCCGAACTTGAAGTCGCCGGTCTCGTCGCGCCTTCCGCCACCCAGCAGCTCGGCGATGCCGTCGAAGCCGACGCGATCGAACTTGTCGAGCGAGCGCAGGGTCTCCAAGCGCACGTCGTAGGTGACGCTGCGCCCGCCGACCTTCGCTTCGCGCTGCTCGTCGGGAACGCCCGCGAACTCGAGCGCGCCGGAGAGGATCTTCCGGTTGTTGACGCGCACCTTGAAGCGCTCGAGGCCGAGCGCCTGCAACGTCTCCACCATGCACGAGACGATCTCGGCGTCGGCCTCCATCTTCTCGGAGCCGACGATGTCCAAGTCGAACTGCAGGAACTCGCGGAAGCGCCCCGGGCCGGGCTTGTCGACGCGATACACGGGGCCGACCGCGTAGCGCCGGAACGGCCGCGGGAGATCCGGGTACTGCGAGACGACGCGCGCGAGCGGCACGGTCATGTCGAAGCGCATGCCGTAGAAGGCGCCCGGCTCGTCGGGATCGACGACGCGGAAGATGCTCCCGCCGCCGGTGCCCGAGTCGTCCTCGAGGTCGGTGCGCCCGAGCACGTCGAGCGGCTCGAGCGCCGGCGTCGCGAGAGGAGCGAAGCCGTGCGCTTCGAACACCTCGCGGACCTTGCCGATCATGCGATCGCGCGCGATCAGGTCCTCGGGAAGGATGTCGCGGAAGCCGCGCAGGAGACGCGGCTCGACCTTCGGCTGCTTCGGTTTCTGGCTCACGGGCGTCGCGCGCTGCGGCGCGTCCTCAAAGGTGCGAGGCAAGAGCGCGGCCCGGGAGCTCCCGGACACGAGCGCCAAAAATGATTCGAGCCCGACCCGCCCGCGAGAGGCAGCGATCGGGCTCGCTGAAGCATGGCGCAGCGGAGCGATCGCTCGCTCCGTCGCCGTCGGATGCTGCGCCGGCCAGCCCGCACCGACGCCGTCAGGCGTTGGGCCAGCAGACGCGTTACCGGCTCCAACGCCGTCAGGCGTTGGGCCAGCATTACAGGGACCGGGACTTGAACCCGGGACCCCCAGATCCACAATCTGGTGCTCTAACCAACTGAGCTATCCCTGCTGGAAGGGCGGAGAGGCTACGTTCCAGCCGAGGGGTCGTCAACAGCGCCGCGGGGTCGCATTCAGACGAGGTCGAAGTCGCCGAGCGTGTAGTACCAGTGGTCGCGGAGCCAGCCCATGTCGCAGGCCTTGGCGAAGTTCCGCGCGACCAGGAAGTACATCGTCGGGCGCACGCGGAAGCCGCGGTCCTGGAAGTGCTCGGACCACGGCTCCCAGGTCGGGAAGAGCGCGGTGAGGCGCGGCGCGTTCTCCGCCTGCGCGCGCCCCGCGGCCCACGCGAGGAGCGCCGCCCCCGCCGCGTGGTCGCCGCTCGGCACCATCCAGTCGACCAGCAGCGCGGCGTCCTTGCCTGCGAAGGTTCCGCGGCGGTAGACCGCGAGCCCGCGGGCATCGCTCCCACCGCGCGCGCGCGCGATCCCGAACACGTAGCGGTGGCTCGGGTGGTCGGAGTAGCGCCAGCCGAAGTACCGCTCGTCCCGCACCGCGAGGCAGCGCTGCGACGGATGGAACGGGCGCCAGAGGTTCTCGATCCAGTCGCCGACGCGATCGGTCTCCACCACCTCGAGCTCGGCCGGGCACGGCGGCAGCGCGACCGGGCTTCCCGCGTCGCGCTCGAGCGTGCAGAGCTCGCGCACCATCTCGTACTGCAGGAAGGTCTTCCCGACGCGCCAGGCCTGCGGCACCGGGAGGCCGAACATCACCACGTCCTTCGCCGCGCCGCCGTAGTGATCGAAGAACGGCAACGCCGTGCGCACGAAGATCCCGGGCCGCTTCAGCCCGCGCCGATAGCCGGGATGCGCCATCGAGTCGACGATCTGCCCGAAGTGCGTCGGCTGGCCGTCGAGCAGCATGCGCACGGGCAGCGACGCGTACTGCGCGACCACCCGCCCCTCGCTCACCGCGACGAAGATGCGCCGCCCCGCGGGGTTCCGCTCGAAGGCCCAGCGCCAGGTCTCCATCGAGCGCGGCCGGAAGGTCACGTCGATCTGGGCGAAGGTCTCGTTGAAGCAGGCGAGCAGACTCGCTTCCTCGCCCGCCCGCAGCTCGCGGATCTCGAGGGTGGGATCCTCGGCGCCTCCCGCCACCACGCCGTCCATCTCGACCTCCCGAACGCGCCGCCAGCGGCAGCCCCACCTCGACCGGAGCCGCGACCTCCGGACGGACGCCGCGCTCCCCCCGCATCATCGGCGAGAAGCTCTCCGATTCTCCAGTGTCACCATCGCGCCCCTCGCGCGTCAGGCCCTCCGTGCTCGGCGCCGCCGGGTAACCGCTCGTCGGACCTTCCGCTTCGTTCCGAGCGCGCCGTGCGTCACGGCGCGCAGAAGGCTGCACGACCGCGGCGCCGGGCACATCTTGGCACTCGTCCGAGGCGGAGGCGGAGGCGCCACCAAGATCCGCGTCGTCGATGAAACCGAGGTCTACCTGCATGCGGTGCTCGACAAGATCTCGCACCGCATCCTGGCGTGGCGGCTCGCGGCAGGCTTCGAGGTCGCGAGTGTACTCACCCTCCTCCACGAAGCGGGCTCTGTGCTCGCGCCCACCGAGATTCCTACGGTCCTTGCCGACGGCGGCAACGAGAACTTCAACGCGATCGTCGATGCGCTCATCGCCCAGGGCCGGATCCGCCGAGTGCTCGCGCAGGTCGACGTGCACTTCTCTACCTCGACGATCGAGGCGTGGTGGCACACGGGGAAGCACCTGGGTCTCTTCCTGCACGAGCTCGCGACCCTGGACCAGTTCGAGCAGCTAGTCCGCTTCTAATCGCCGCGCGCCGAGTTCGGGGGCGGCGGGCAGGGCTCTGCGAAGAGGGGTGCCTGTTGTTCAGGCGCTGTACTTCTTCAGCGCCGCGTCGAGCCGCGGCAGGAGGCAGAAGATGAGCAGCGCGACACTCGCCGCGATCGCCGCGAGGAGCGTGAAGAAGCTGGTCGGGCTGATCTGCGACTCGAGACCGCCGAAGAAGCCCGAGAAGTTGTTCCCGAAGGAGGTCGCGACGAACCAGCCTCCCATGGTCAGGCCGGCGAAGCGCTTCGGCGAGATCTTGGTGACGAGCGAGAGCGCCATCGGAGATAGGCAGAGCTCGCCCAGCGTGATCAGCGCGTAGAAGAGCACGAGCCAGGCACCCGACACCTTCACCGCGCCGTTCCCGCCGACAAAGCCGGCGAGCATCATGACGAGCAGCGAGAGCGTGGTGAGCGCGAGACCGTAGAAGATCTTCCGCGCCGTGCTGACACCGCGGCCGCGCCGCTGGAGCGCCCCGAACGCCATCACGACGAGCGGGGTGAAGAAGATGACGAAGAGCCCGTTCAGCGACTTGAAGAGCTCGGGGTTCACGACCTGCAGCCACTCGCCCGGCGGCAGCGTCGGCGGCGCGCCGGCGTAGATGCGCTCCAGTGCCGCGCGATCGACGAGGAAGAGCGGGATCACAGCACCGCTCGCCAGTGCGCGCACGAAGGCTACGCTGCGCTCCGGCTTCGCGCCCTCCTCGATCTTCGCGGTGATCGTCGTCACGCCGCGCGCGTCCGTGCTCTCGTCGAGTGAGACCTCCGCGTACACACTCACCGCCCTCCGCTGCCAAACCTGCTGGTCAGCGTTCCGCGCGGCCGCGTCCGGCGGCAGCACCTCCACGCGCACATCGGCCGGCAGCATCGCGCGCAGCTCATCCAGCGCGCGGCGCGCGAGGCGGTTCTGCCCGAACATGCTCGCCACGCGTGCATCTACCGGCAGCAGGTTCTCGCGGCTCGGTCGCGGCGTCTCGGGCGGTGCGTTCAGATAGTACGAAGGCAGCGCGTCGGCCTTCAGGCTCGCCGGCGCCCAGGCGAAGTCGCGGCTCGTCTTGTCGCGCGACCACGCCATGATCGCGCTGCCGTTCAGGTGCAGCACCATGAAGAAGGTGGCGCCCGCGAGGTAGACCGGCAGCAGCGCCTGCAGGCCAGGCTGCTCCTCCGTGTTGGCCCGTCGCCCGAGGCGCACGAAGAAGAAGAGCACCGGCAGCACGCCCGCGAGGAAGCCGCACACCGCAGGGCGGATCGGCACCGAGCTCGGCAGCCATGCCGCCGCGGCGAAGTAGGCCGCGATCCCGCAGGTGAGCGCGGGCAGGAGGATCTTCCGTCCGATCTCGCCGAAGCTCGTGTCTTCGGGGCTCCGCACGGGCGGCCGGTCCGCCCCCGCCAATACCCTCCAACTCGCGAGCAGGATCGCGACGCCGATCAGCATCCCTGCCGCAGCGCACAGGAACACCGCCGGCCAACCACCGATCTCGTTCCGCGCGAAGGCGGCGACGAAGTTCGCGACGAAGGAGCCGATGTTGATCCCCATGTAGAAGATGTTGAAGCCGAAGTCGCGCTTCGGATCGCCCTTCTGATAGAGGTTCCCCACCATCGCCGAGATGTTGGGCTTGAAGAAGCCGTTCCCGATGCAGAGACACACGAGCCCGAGCACGAACGGCACGCGGCCGAAGATGCTCATCAGGAAGAAGCCCAGCGCGAAGAAGAGTCCGCCGATCAGCACCGCCTTCCGATAGCCGAGGAAGCGGTCGGCGATGAGGCCGCCCAGGTACGGCGTGAAGTACACGAACGCGAGATAGAGACCGTAGATCTCGTTGCCCACGACCTTCGACAATCCGAGCCCGCCGGTCTCGGTGTCGGTAGCGTACAGCATCAGGATCCCCACCATCGTGTAGAAGGCCAGGCGCTCCCACATCTCGATGAAGAAGAGGCGGTAGAGACCCTTCGGGTGGCCGGTGAACATGCGCCGTGGTGCTCCGCGTGCAAAGGGATCGAGGATGGCGGGATGCTAGCGGAGCGCCGCGTCGCAAGCCTCACCCGATGAGCACTTTTCGCCGCGAGTCCGCCCCTCACCACCGCGCGTGGAGCGCGTGCCGCCCCGCTCGGGCCACGGCGACGCGCAGCAGCGAGCCTCGCTCGCTCAGCTTCGAGCGCGCCGCGCTCCGCAGCACCCCGTGCGTGTGGTGCACCGCTTGTTTCCCCGCGCGATCGCGATCACGCCGGCCTCGACAACCGTCGCGAAGCGCACACGGAAGCTCTCTAGGACGCTTCGCCACGCCGCGTGCATCGTCCGTGCACGCGACGTGGCGGCGCAGAGCGCGGGAAGCGCGCGCGGAGATCGGAGGGCGGGAGCTCGAACACGGGCACACGGCGAAGCGCGACGCGATTCGCGCAGGAGCTCGAGCGAGGCGAGGCCGGGACGTTCCTCGAAGAGCTCGGGAGATCGCCTTCCACCGCCGCGGAGCAGCGCAGCGAGGTTCCGCTCAGCAAGACCTTGGCACGGCTCGCGGCATTTCTGTGCTCGACGATGATCGCGATCGCGCCGAGCTCCACGCGGAGAATCTGGAACTCCGTCGTCAGCTCGCGCGAACTCGCACGTTGCTGGAGTTTCTGCTCGTCTTGATCCGCGTCCTCGACCTCGACATCCAACGCCGCAGCATCCTCGAGCAGAGATCGCGCGCGCGCATCCTGATCGTGATCACGAGCGCCCGCGAGCACGTCAGGCGTTGGGCCAAGCAGACCCGCTCCAACAACGTCAGGCTTGGGGCCAAACATACCGCTTCAACACCGTCAGGTGTTGGGCCAGCAGACCCGCTCCAACACCGTCAGGTGTTCGGCCAAGCAGACCCGCTCCAACACCGTCAGGTGTTGGGCCAGCAAACGCGCTCCAACACCGTCAGGTGTTGGGCCAGAAGACATGGCGGGAGCGCATGGGAATCGAACCCACCGAGCGCGCTGTACACGCACCCCAACGGCTTTGAAGGCCGTGCGCCACACCAGCGACGATCCGCTCCCGCAGAGAGGCGGCGCAGGATAGCAAGCGGGCGCGCGGGGAGAAGAGCGCAGCCGAAAACGCGCGCGCGGGCTTGGAGCTCAGCGCTGCGCGAGGAGGGCCGCGACCTGCGAGAGCAGCTCGTAGGAGCGGAAGGGTTTCCGGAGCGCGCGGAGCCAGGGGCCGCTCGCGCGGAGGTCCGGCAGGGCGCCGGCGTCCTCGGCAGTGGCGAGGAGGATCCGGACCTCGGGGTGCAGGGCGCGGAGCTCGCGGATCAGCTCCACGCCGGAGACGCCGGGCATGTTCCAGTCGAGCACGACGACGGGGAAGCGCTGGGGCGAGGCGCGGAAGATCTGCAGCGCTTCGCCGCCGTTCGCGGCGCCACAGGCGGCGAAGCCGGCCTTCGCCAGCGCGGCGAGGCCCGCTTCTCGCAGGATCTCCTCGTCCTCCACGTAGAGCACGAGAGTGCCTGCGTCGCTCGCCGATCCCGCGCTCATGTCCTGGCGACTCCCGTTCCGCGCTCCAAGCGCACGGCGCGTTCGCCCGAACTCTCGACACGCCCGACGCACCAGGCCTCTTCGCCGCGGGCGCGGAGCGCCGCGCGGAACGCTTCGCCGCGCGCGGGATCGATCGACACCAGCAGACCGCCGGAGGTCTCGGCGTCGAGGCAGAGCTTCGCGCGCCATTCCTCGACCGCGGGATCGATCCAGCCGATCTCGGCGAGGAAGTCGCGCGCGCGATTCGCGCCGCCGGAGAAGCAGCCTTGCTGCGCGAGCTCGGCGGCGCCGAGGGCCAGCGGGATGCTCGCGGCGTCGAGCACCAACGTCACCTTGCTGGCGCGCGCGATGTTCGCGGCGTGGCCGAGCAAGCCGAAGCCGGTGACATCGGTCGCGGCGTGCACGCCGATCTCGCGCATCGCGAGCGAGGCGTTGCGGTTCAAGCGCGCGAGCTGCGCATGCGCGGCGTCGATCCAAGCCGGCTGGGTCAACTGCTTCTTGATGCCGGTCGTCACGGCGCCCATGCCGATCGGCTTCGTGAGGTAGAGCGCGTCGCCGGGTTGCGCACGATCGTTCGGCACGAGCCGCGCGGGATCGACTTCACCGGTCACGCTGAATCCGAACCAGATCTCGGCCGAGCGCACGGTGTGACCGCCCGCGATCGCAGCACCGGCCTCGCGCACCTTGTCGAAGCCGCCGCGCAGGATCGCCCGCACGAGCTCCGCGTCGAAGCCCGCGGGGAAGCCGGCGATGCAGAGCGCCGACACCGGCGTCCCGCCCATCGCGTAGACATCGGAGAGCGCATTCGCCGCGGCGATCGCGCCGTAGTGCCACGGGTCGTCGACCACGGGCGGAAAGAAGTCGAGCGTTTGCACGAGGGCCCGGCCCTCGACGAAGCGCACGATGCCGGCGTCGGCGAAGTTCTCGGGTCCGACGATCAAGCGCTCGTCGGCGAAGTATCCCTCCATCCCGCGCATCACGTGCGCGAGGTCCTTCTGGGACATCTTCGCCGCTCACCCGGAGCAGGAAGCGTAGTTCGTCAGCCGTGCGTGCAGTGCATCCGCCATGTCTTCATCCTCTGCGAAACCGAACGTGCGGTGCCAGAACCATTTTCTCCGCGCGATCTCCACGGCGTCAGCCGTGGAACCTGCTCATGCAGTCAGCGGAGACGGTACTACCTGATTCGACGGCTGACGCCGTCGAGATCGTGCTCTGGCACCGTACGTTCGGTTACTCGCGCCAGGGAGCAGGGAGATCCGAACCCAGGCTCTCTTGCAGGGTGCGCGCTCGGGCGCGCTCGGGCTCGGCGAGAGCTTCGAGGCCGAGGGCGCGCCAGCGTTCCGCGGCGCAGCGCGCGGACTCGAGCTCGCGCAGGCGTTCGAAGGACGCGCGTGGATCCGCGGAGGCGCCGAGCCATTGCAGGAGGGCGTCTTCGCTGGCGGTCGGCTTCGCGGTGGCGGGGAGCGCTTCGCGCAGCTTCGCGCCGGGCTTGGGTCCGGCCTTCGCGAGCGCCTTCTCGAGGGCCTTCTCGAAGCGCTCGGCGCTGCGCGCGCCGCGCGTCTTCTCGAGGGCGGTGAGCAGCGGCTCGAAGAAGGTGGAACGCAGCTCGTCGCGGCCCCAGAGGAGATGCGTGCGCGCGTCGCGCACGCGCTCTGCTTTCTCGCAGCTCGCGGCAAGCGCGGCGATCTTCTCGGCGAGGCGCTCCGCGCGCTCGACGTAGCCCTTGGCCTCGGCGATCAACGGATGCTCGCCGGGCACCGCGGCCAAACGATCGAAGGTCGCGAGAGCTTCGCGATAGCGCCCGGCGAGGAAGGCCTCGCGTGCCGCGGGCAAGCTGTCGCGCAGCGCGGCGATGCCGTCGAGCCCGCGCTGGCGCGCGAGATCCTCGATCGGCGCATCGAGCTTCGAACCTTGGCCCTTCTGCCACTCCGGCGTGCCTTCCCACGCGACGCGGCCGTCGATGTCGAGCAAGTAGACGCGCGGCAAGCCGAGCTCGAAGAGCGCATAGGCCTTCAGCGTCTCGCCGGTGATGGGCTCGAGTGCCACCGGCAGATCGAGCTTCTTCTGCGCGAGGAACCCACGGACCGTCTCCGGCGCCTGATTGGAGAATGCGAGCAAGCGGAAGCCGCGCTTCTCGAGCTCCGCTCTTCGCTCCTGCAGATACGGCAAGCAGGGCACCGCCGACTCCGACTCGGGGCTGAAGAAGCAGAGCACGAGCGGAGCGCCGAGCGCGGCGTCGAGATCGGCCGCGGCGCGCTCCACGTTCAGCGTCTCGCTCACCTGCAGCGCGGGCGGCGCGCTGCCGCGGTAGCTCTTCTGCCCCGACGGTGCGCGCTCCGGCGGCCTTGGAGCGGCCGCGAGCTCCTCTTCCTCCGCCTCGTGCACGCCTCGCACGAAGAGGCGCGGCAAGCGCGCGTCCGTCTCGCGGAAGCGCATGCGCCGGAACTCCGCCTCCCCTTCGCCGAGCACGATGCCGAGATCGCCGCGCAGCTCGGCAGCGCTCTCGTAGCGCCGCTCCTCCACCGCTCGCCCGTCGATCCACACGGTGACCAGATTCGCGCGCACGTCGACACGGAGCTTGGTCCAACTCGCGGCCTGAACACCGCTCGTCACGCGCCGATGCAGCTTCCAGTCGCCGTCGCGCGTCGCCAGGTCGAGATACCCCTCCGGCAGCAGCATCGCGGACTGGAAGATCTCATCGGACTTCGAGCCGAACGCGATGCCGAAGAGCCGACAGCTCTTCGGAGAGCGCACCTCGGCCTCGAACGAGAAGTCGCCGCGCACCACGCGATCGACGAAGAAGACGCTGTAGTCGAAGACCTTGGCCTCGCGGATCCCCGTCGTCGGCCCCTTCGCCGCGTCGTTCGTCTTCTCGACGCGCCCGATCAGCACGCCGTTCTCGACGCGGAACGCGCGCGGCGAGCGCTCCGAGAACCAGCCCTTCGTATCGTCCTCGTTGAAGAGGCTCACCCAGCGCTCGAGCTCGAGCGCTTCGCGCTCCTGCAGCGAGCGCCAGAGCAGCACGGCGGCTTCGTCGGGATCGTCCTCCGTGACGAAGAAGCGCACGACGCGCAGCGCCATGCGCGGCAGCTCGTCGTCCTGGTAGCGCTTCGCGAGGCGCAGCGCCTCTTCGTCGAAGCGCTGGCGCGCTTGCACCCACGCGCGCCACGCGGGCTCCAGGGCCTGCACGCGCTCGCGCGCCTTCTCGAGACGCGCGTCTTCTTCGATGCCGAGGTAGTGCGCGAGGCTCAGCACCCGCCGGTAGGTACCCGCGGCGCGATCGAGGAGCTTCCGCTCGTCGAGCAGCGTCGCGAGCTTCCACAGCGCGTCCAGCTCCTCCGGTGCATCGCGCAGCGCGCGCTCGTACATCTCGATCGCGCGCTCGGGCTTGCTCGCGCGCAGCCCATCGGCGCGCGCCACCAGCTCGAGCGCCGCCTTGCCGCGCCCGAGATAGGCCTCGTGGCGCGCGAGGATCCACGCGCGCCAGCGCGCTTCGAAGTCGGCAAGAGTCTTCACCTCCGGCACCTTCGGCTCGGTGACGAAGAACTGCACGAAGCGCTCGACGTGCTCGCGCGTGCCGCGATAGGTGGAGCGGTAGTTGGCGAGGCGCTCGCGGTAGAGGAAGTTCCCCTCCGCGTCCTCGCAGTTGTAGAGGAAGTAGACGATGCCCCAGCCATACGGGTAGTAGATGCGGTAGTCGTCGACCTGCCCGGTGATGATCGAGGTCAAGGTCTCGGGATCGCTCTTCAGCGAATCGACGAGCGGCATCAAGCGTCCGGGCGCGACGAGGTTCCACTCCACGCGCCCGTTCGAGAGGAGCTCCGCACCTTCGAAGAACGAGGCCAGACCTTCGTTCAGCCACGAGGGGACGCCGCTCGAGGTGAGCGAGACGAATTGGTGCGACGCTTCGTGGAAGAGCGTCTGCAAGAGGCCGCGCATGGAGCCGCCGGCGCCGCCGCGCGGATCGTAGGTCACCACCGCGCGCCCGTTGAAGTGACCGCCCGCCCACTCCGCCGGGGGATTGCCCTTCTCCATGTACTCGGCTCGGTCGCGGTAGATCTCGACGTCGATGCGCGGCGTCGGATCGTCCTCCCCCATGCCGTAGAAGATGCGATAGAAGCGGTTCATCTGCTCCATCGCGAGCGCGGTCAGCTCCAGCACCTGGTAGCCCGCGTTGGTGATGGTGATGTAGTTCGGCGTCTCCTTGCGCGCGGCCTTCTCCCAGGTCGCGTGCTCGGCGTCGAAGCGCGCGATCCACTCGGCACCGACGGCGTTCAGCGGATCGTCCGCGCCGGCGACGCCCCGCCGCGCGAGCTCGTCGCCGCCTTCGCTCTGCACGCGCTTCAAGCCGGCGCGCGCGCGCTCGTCCGTCGGTGCGAGACGCGCCATCTCTTCGTAGAGCGCCAAGGCCGAATGCCAGCGCTGCTTGCCGGCCGCCGCCTTCGCGAGCTTGTCGATCTCAGCGAGCAGCTTCTCGCGCAGCTCCGCCAGCGTCGTCGCCGCCGGGTCCTCGGCGAGGAGGCGCTCCTTCGCCGCCGCGACGCGCGCGCGATCCTCGGCCGAGAGATCGCTTCGACGCGCGCCGTGCTCGACGATCTCGTGCAAGGTGACGACCAGGAGGTCCCGATCGCCCTGCACCTCGGCCGTCGTCGCCACGCAGGCGAGCGCTTCGAGTTGGCGCGGATCGATCTCGAGCACGCGCTCCGCGGCGACTCGCGCGTCGTCCCAGCGCTGGGCCGCGAGCGCCTCGCGCTGCGCCGCGAGGAAACGCGTGATGGCGTCGGAGGCGTCGGCCGCGCGCGAGACGGCGCTACCGAACGACGCCGCGAGCACCGCGAGCGCGAGAGCGCCACGGCAACGGAGGAGGAGTTCTCGAAGCATGGAGGCGAACAGCTTCAGGGCGAGAGCCGAGGCTCGCCGCAGGAGGAGAGAGCGTGCGGGTGCAACCCGCGCGCCTCACTCTGCGGCGAGGGCCGTGAGCAAGCCGCGCAACGCGGTCTCGTCGTCCTCGGGCTCCAGCGAGCGGAAGTCGAGCAGGAGTCGGTCGCGTTCGAGCCGCGGGAAGATCCCCGGCTCGCCGAGGCGGAGTCGCGTCGCGAGTCGCTCCAGCCCCGGCGCGGGCCCGAGGGCCACGGCGCGCGACGCGAGCGTCTCGAGCGGAGCTGCGCCGGAACCGGCGTAGGCGTGCGCGTCCTCGACGGTGATCGCGAGTGAAAGGTGGAGCGCGCGCACGCGCTGCGCGAACGCGGTGGCGCGCGCGTCGATCGACGTCAGCGTGCGCGTCATGCCGCGGAGCACTGGGATGCGCTCGCACGCGCGCGCTTCTCCCGCGAGGTAGAGCTTCAGCGTCGCTTCCAGCGCACCCAAGGTGAGCTTGCACGGGCGCAGCGCGCGGAAGAGCGGATGCCGACGCACCGCGGCGATGGCCTCGCGCGAGCCGACGAGGATCCCGGCTTGCGGCCCACCGAGCAGCTTGTCGCCGCTGAAGCAGACGAGGTCGGCGCCGCTCTGCACCGACTCGCGCACGCGCGGTTCGCCCGGCAGCACGTCGCGGCGCTCGAGGAGCAAGCCCGAGCCCAGGTCCTCCATCACCGCGATGCCGCGGCGACGCCCGAGCTCGACCAGCTCGCGGAGCTCGACCTGCGCGGTGAAGCCCTGGATGCGGTAGTTCGAAGGATGGACCTTCAACAAGAGCCCGGTCTGCGCGCCGATCGCGCGCTCGTAGTCCTCGAGGCGCGTGCGATTCGTGGCCCCCACCTCGCGGAGCAGCACGCCGCCCTGCTCCATCACCTCGGGCATGCGGAACGCGCCGCCGATCTCGACGAGCTCGCCGCGCGAGAGGATCGCCTCGCGCCCCTCGGAGAGCGTCTTCAGGCCGAGCAGCGTCGCCGCCGCGTTGTTGTTCACGACGGTCGCGGCGGCGGCCCCCGTGAGCGCGCAGATCATCTCGGCGCAGCGCTCCTCGCGCACGCCGCGGCGACCCGATTCGATCTCGAGCTCGACGACCGAGGCTCCCGCCGTCGCGAGCAAGGCCTCGGTCGCCTCGGTCGCGAGCGGCGCTCGTCCGAGTCCGGTGTGCGCGAGGATGCCCGTCGCGTTCAGCACGCGCCGGTGATACGGCCGCGCTTCCGCCTGCGCGCGCGCGCTGACGGCGGCGACCGCTTCTCCGAGGGCCGCGGCGGGTTCGAAGGCGCGGCCGCGCCGCACCGCGTCTCGCAGCTCCTCGATCACCTCTCCGACCCAACGCCGCAGCATGTCGGCGCCCACGGCGGCGGCGTGAACGGCGACGGCCTCATCGCGCAGCACGCGATCGACGGAGGGCAGTGCGCGGTAGGACGAGCTCATGCAGCAAAGCGGAGCCGAGCCGAGGGACGGAGGGTTTCCGGAGCGGCGCTCGTGCGGGGCTGCTCGCCGCCGCTACGATGTCGCGCAACTGGACAGGTGGGCATCGTCGCGGAATGGATCTCCCTTGGCAACGACCCCCTCGAGCGCCGGAACAGACCGGCGCCGAGCGGCGCTTGGAACGCGACCTCGGCATCCCGCCGCTGCTCGCTCGCATCCTCGTGCGCCGGGGGTTCGAGGATCCGCACGGCACGCGCCTCTGGATCCAACCCGACATCGGCGCGCTGCACGATCCCGCCCTGCTGCCGGATCTCGCCGCCGCGGTGACGCGCTTGCGCACGGCGCTCGAGCGCCGCGAGCGGATCCTGATCCACGGCGACTACGACGTCGACGGCGTCTGCGGGACCGTGCTGCTGGTGCAGCTCCTGCGAACGCTGCGGGCCGACGTCACCTGGTTCATCCCGGATCGCGTGAAGGACGGCTACTCCTTCGGCCCCGGCTCCATCGCCGCGGCGTTGGAAGCGCGCGCGACGCTCGTCATCTCGGTCGACAACGGCATCTCCGCCTCGGAGCCGATCGCCGAGCTCGCGACGCGCGGGATCGACGTGATCGTGACCGACCACCACGAGGTCGGCGGCGCGATCCCGCTCGCCGCCGCGGTGGTGAATCCGAAGCGCGCCGACTCGCGCTACCCCTTCCGCGAGATCTGCGGCACCGCGGTCGCGTTCAAGCTGGCCTGGGCGCTCTGCGAGACGCTGACCGCGCGCCATCGCGCCTCCGACGAAGTGCGCGGCTTCCTCCGCGACGCGCTCGCGTGGGTCGCGATCGGCACGATCTGCGACGTCATGCCGATGATCGACGAGAACCGCGCCCTCGTGCGCTTCGGCCTGCAAGCGATCCGCCGTTCTCCCAATCCCGGCCTCCGCGCGTTGCTCGACCTCGCGCGCATCGGCGAGCGCGCCCTGACCCCGCGCGATGTCGGGTTCCGCATCGGACCGCGCATCAATGCGGCGGGTCGGATCGCCCACGCCGGCTTGGCCGTGCGTCTCTTCACGGCCGAGGGCTTCGCCGAGGCGCAGGAGCTCGCCCGCGAGATCGAGACGCTGAACGAGGAGCGCCAGCGCCTCGACCAAGAGACCACCGCGCAGGCGATCGAGCGCGCACGACGCGAGCTCGACCTCGAGCACGCGCAGGCGATCGTGCTCGCGGACGAGCGCTGGAAGGCCGGCATCATCGGCATCTCCGCGGCGCGGCTCGTGGAGGAGTTCCATCTCCCCGCCGTGTTGATCGCTCTGGACGGCGCGCGCGGCAAGGGCTCCGGGCGCTCGATCCCCGGCGTGAACCTGCTCGAGGGCCTGAACGCTTGCGCGGCCCATCTCCTGCGCCACGGCGGTCACGCCTACGCCGCGGGCTTGGAGATCGAGCGCGACCAGGTGGAGTCGCTGCGGCTCGCCCTCGATCGCGCGCTCGCCGAGCGCAACGCAGCGCGCACCGCGCGCCCGCCGCTCGTGATCGACGCCGAGACGACGCCCGCGGAGCTGACCCCGCCCGTGGTCACCGAGCTCGCGCGCCTCGCGCCCTATGGTCCGGGCAATGAAGTCCCGCGGCTGCTCAGCGAAGGCCTGCGTCCCGTCGGTCTCGCGCGCCTCTCCGGTCGCGAACGCCAGCATCTCTGCTTCCGCGTGCACGGGGACGGCACGACGCTGGAGGCGATCGCCTTCCACGCGGCGCCGCGCGCCGACGAGCTCATGGCCTCCACGCGCGTGGCCCTGCTCTTCACGCCGGTCGTCGTGAAGGACGGACGCAAGGAGAGCGTCCGGCTCGAGGTGCACGACTTCCGCCCCCACTCCTGATCCCCCGCTCAGCCGATGACGGAGCAGAGCTCATGACCGCGACGCGCTTACCGCGCCTCTTCTTGCTCGACGGCACGGCGCTCGCCTATCGCTCGCACTTCGCGATGGCGAGGACGGGGCTCAGCGATGCGCAAGGCCGGCCCACCGGGGCGACCTTCGCGTTCCTCTCGACGATCCTGAAGCTCGTCGATACCGAGCAGCCCGATCACCTGGCGGTCGCATTCGATCCGCCCGGGCCGACGTTCCGCCACGAGCGCTTCGCCGACTACAAGGCGACGCGCGAGAAGATGCCCGACGAGCTCGTGGAGCAGCTCCCGCGCATGCGCGAGTGCGTCGAGGCGCTCGGGATCCCCATCCTGGAGCTCCCCGGCTACGAGGCCGACGACGCGATCGGCACGATGGCGAAGCAGGCCGAGAGCGCGGGCTACGAGGTCTTCCTCGTCACCGGCGACAAGGACTTCATGCAGCTCGTCTCGGAGCGCGTGAAGCTCTACAACATCCTGAAGGCCGACAAGGATCTGGAGATCGTCGGACCGGCCGAGGTCGAGGCGAAGTTCGGCGTCGGTCCCGCGCAGGTGATCGAAGTGCTCTCGCTGATGGGCGACGCCGCGGACAACGTGCCGGGCGTCTTCGGCGTCGGCGAGAAGACCGCGCAGAAGCTGATCCAGCAGTACGGCACGCTGGAAGAGGTGCTCGCGCACGCCGGCGAGGTGAAGGGAGCCAAGCTGCAAGAAGCGCTGCGCCGCGACGCCGAGCAAGCCAGGCTCTCGCGCGAGCTGGTCACCATCGCGCTTGATGTCCCGCTCGGGATCGGTCCCGACGAGCTCGAACGGAAGGAGCCCGACGGCGCGCGCATGCTCGAGCTCTGCCGCGCGCTGCAGTTCAACACGCTCGCGAAGCGCTTCTCGGCGCAGCCGAAGCGCAGCGAAGCGCGCTGGGAGATCGTGCGCGATGCAAGCGCGCTGCGCGATCTCGTCGAGCAGCTCCGAAGCGCACAGCGCTTCACCTTCGACACCGAGACCACGCACCTCGATCCGCTGCGCGCGACGCTGGTCGGGCTCTCGTTCTCGACGCAGCCCTACGAGGCCTTCTACGTCCCGCTCAATCTAGAGCCGCCGATCCTCCCCGGGGGAGCCTCCGCGGTGCTCGCCGAGCTGAAGCCGCTGCTCGAGGACACAGCACTCGAGAAGTGCGGTCAGAACATCAAGTACGACGCGCTGGCGCTCCTCGGCGCCGGGATCGAGCTGCGCGGCATCGCCTTCGACACGATGATCGCGTCCTACTGCTTGGAGCCCGAGAGCCGCTCGCACGGCATCGACGCGCTGGCGCTGCAGTACCTGCAATTCAAGAAGATCGAGACGAGCGAGCTGATCGGGAAGGGCAAGGATCAGATCACCATGGACCTGGTCCCGATCGACGAGGTCGGGCGCTATGCCTGCGAGGACGCCGACATCGCCGAGCGCCTGCATCGGCTCTTCGAGCCGGCGCTGGCCGAGGAGGGCGTGGAGGAGCTCTTCCGCACGATCGAGATGCCGCTCGTGCCCGTGCTGATCGACTTGGAGCGCGCCGGGATCAAGATCGACTCGCGAGCGCTGCAAGTCCTCGGCGCGCGGATGCAGCAGGAAGCCTCGAAGCTCCAGACCGAAGTGTTCGATCTCGCCGGCGGGAAGAGCTTCAACCTGAACAGCCCGAAGCAGCTCGGCGTCGTGCTCTTCGAGGAGCTGAAGATCCAGGAGACCTCGGGCCGGACGAAACTGAAGAAGACGAAGACCGGCGAGTACTCGACCGATGCGCGCACGCTCGAGGAGTTCGCCGACGCGCCGATCGTGGCGAAGCTGCTCGAGTACCGCACGGTGACGAAGCTGAAGTCGACCTACGTCGATGCTTTGCCGCTGCTCGTGCATCCCAAGACCGGCCGCATCCACACGAGCTTCAACCAGGCCGTCGCCGCGACGGGCCGCCTCTCCTCCTCGGATCCGAACCTGCAGAACATCCCGATCCGCACCGAGCGCGGGCGCGAGATCCGCCGCACCTTCATCGCCGAAGCAGGCTGCGTGCTGCTCTCGGCCGACTACTCGCAGATCGAGCTGCGCCTCGTAGCGCACCTAGCCGAGGACGAGCGCCTGATCGCCGCGTTCCACTCCGGCGCCGACATCCATCGCCAGACCGCCGCGCTGATCTTCGGCCTCGCTCCCGAGAAGGTCGACGCCGATCTCCGCTCGCGCGCGAAGGCGATCAACTTCGGCATCATCTACGGCATGGGCTCGCAGCGCCTCGCGCAGGACACGGGCATCTCGGTGCCCGAGGCGCGCGCGTTCATCGACGCCTACTTCGCGACCTTCCCGGGCGTACGCCGCTGGCTCGACTCGACGCTCGAGCAGGCGCGCCGCGACGGCTACGTGACAACGCTCTACGGCCGGCGCCGCAAGATCCCCGACATCAACTCCGACAAGCCCGGGCTCCGCGTCCAAGCCGAGAACATGGCCGTGAACACGCCCGTGCAGGGCTCGGCCGCCGACCTGATCAAGAAGGCGATGATCGAGGTGCACGCGCGGATGGCGCGCGAGCGCTTCGCCGCGCGCATGCTGCTGCAGGTGCACGACGAGCTCGTCTTCGAGGCGCCCGAGGACGAGGTCGAGCGCTTGAAGGAGCTCGTCCGCGAGACGATGCAGAACGTCGCCGCGCTGCGGGTGCCGCTCCTCGTCGAGATCGGCGCAGGCGCGAACTGGCTCGATGCGCATTGAGCGCGCGACCGCGCGCGACTTCTTCCCGAGGAGAGCTCCGATGATCCGCTCGAAGCGCTTTGCCGTCAGGTCCGCCCTGCTCCTCGCGATCGGCGCGGGGCTCTGCGCTCACGACCTCTGGCTCATCCCACCCGCGCCCGTCGCGGCCCCGGGGACTCCGCAGGTGATCGAGGTCGCCGTCGGCATGGACTTCCCGCACAGCGAGAGCGCGGCGCATCCGAGCCGGCTGCATCTCGCCGCGCAGGGACCGCGCACCAAGCTCGCCTGCGAGGTCGAGCAGAGGACCGAGGAGAAGCGCACGCTCGTCCGCTGCACGCCGGAGGAGAGCGGCGTCCACGTCGTCACTTGCCGCACCGAGCCGCGCGTGCTCTCGATGAAGGCCGACGAGTTCAACAGCTATCTGCTGCACGACGGGCTGCCGCAGGTGCTGTCCGCGCGCATGGAGCGGGGCGAGCTCGCGCGCGACGCGGTCGAGCGCTACCGCAAGTGCGCGAAGGCGCTCTTCGAGGTCGGTGACGCGGGACCGCGCGAGCTCGCGACGCAGGCGCTCGGGCTGGAGCTCGAGGTCGTCTGCGAGAAGGACCCGCTGCGCGCGGCCGTCGGCGAAGCGCTGCCGGTGCGCGTGCTCCTGCGCGGCGCGGGCGTCGCCAATGCGAACCTCTGCTGGGATCACCCCGGCAACGGCGCGCTCTTCAGCGGGCAGTGCTGGACCGACGCCGAAGGTCGCGCGCTCGTGCCGATCGCGAAGAGCGGCTTGATGACGCTGCGGCTGATCCACATGGAGCGGCCGCAGGCGGCGGACCACGAGTGGGACTCGCTGTGGTCCTCGCTCACCTTCCGCGTGCGCTGAGCGGAGCCTCGGCTCCGCTCGCGCGCGCTCGGCTCAGACCAGGCCGCCGATGAACACCATGACGAAGAGCGCCACGGTCTCGACGATGCCGAGCGCCATCAGGTAGTTGCCGAAGCCCTTGCCGGTCTCGGCCATCGCATCGGAAGCCGAGGCGCCGATGATGCCTTGGAACCACGCGGAGAGCCCGATCGCCGCGCCGCCGAAGAGCCCGATCACCAGCATCGCGGGCCAGTTCGACACGGCCGCGGCGTACTGCTCCGCCGTCTGGCCCGCCTGCAGCGTGCACTTGGCGAGGATCTGGTTCATCAGGATCATGCCGTAGATCGTCTGCGAGAGCGGGGCACCCACGAAGGTCACCAGCACGAAGGGTGCGGGCTTCTCCTGCGCGAAGCACTTCTTCCAGCTCCCGACCGCCGCGGGCCCCGCGGCGCCGACGCCGAGCGTGGAGCCCAAAGCGCCCAAACTGAGCGCGAGCGCTCCACCGATCTTGCCCAGCGAAGCCATGGTCTCGACATCCACGCGGCGTTCCTCCCCTATCCGGACGAAGGTGTGTTGACGACGGAGCCCTCGGAGGCGGCGCCTGGATCGGCGCGGCGCCTCGCGAGCGGCGCGTATGGTGTCCCGCTCCACTGCAGGCCGAGGTGCGCGGAGAACTCGAGGGTGTTCAAGCGCACGCCATGGACGAGGACGCCCATGGCGCAGAGAAGCAGGTTCAAGCTATGGCCGAAGATGGCGACGAGCGCGGCGAAGAGCCAGCCCAAGGGACCGCTCTCGGCGACACGCGCGGCCATCTCGTTGAACGCGCCGGCGACCGCGACGCCCGCCGTCCCCACCGCGAAGAGGCGCAGGTAGGAGACGACGTCGACGAAGTTCGAGACCAGCGAGAGCGGCAGCATGACGTGGTTGAACCACTCGTCTTTGATCTGCCGCAGCGGGGTCATGAAGAGCGCGATCGCGGCGATGCCGAGCACGGCGAGCGTCGTTCCCAGCGCGGGGAACGGCGCGCCGAGCACCATCGCGCGCGCGGCGAAGAACATCGTCCAGGTCGTCGCGACCCAGCCGAGCTGCGCGAGCGCAGGGAGCTTCCAGCCGATGCGGAGCGCCGCCCAGAGATGGGCGAGTGTCAGATGCAGCGCGCCGAGCAAGAAGCAGAGCAGCATCACGTTGCGGGCGCTCTGCTGCGGATCCGCTCCGGCGAGCCACTCGATGCGCAGCGCTTGCAGCGCGCTCGGCAGGCCCTGCAGCGCGAACCAGGTGCCGGTGATGACGCCCCACGCGACCGTGCCGACGCCCATCGTGGTGAGGAGGCGCAGCGCCTGACGATCGACGCGCGGCGCACGCCAACGCACGACGGCCACTGCGAGCAGGATCAACGCGCCGTAGCCCGCGTCGCCGATCAGCATCGCGGCGAAGAGCACCAGGAACACGAGGAAGAGCGGGCTCACGTCCGGCTCGCCGTAGCCGGGCAGGATGCCGATCGCGCGCAGCACGCCGTGCACCTGCTGCACCCACGCCGCTCCGGAGAGCAGCGTCGGCGGCTGATCGCTCGCGCTCGGCTCGCGGACCGAGAGCGCCCAGCCGTGGCTCGCGGCCGCGGCGGCGAGGGCTTCGATCTGCACTTCCGGGCAGTAGCCGCGGATCCAGGCGAGCTCGGCCTCGGAGCCCATGCTCGCCTGCGCCGCGAGGAGCTGGACCTCGTCCTCGAGCTGCGCGAGATAGCTCGGGAGCGCGGCCCGCTCGGCGCGCAGCAGCTCGAGCTCACGCTCGAGCGCGGCCTGCGCGGTGTGCTGCGCCGCGAGCGCGGTTCGCGCCTCGCGCAGCGGACGCGCCGGGAGCTCGCAGCGGCGCAGCGGGAGCTCGGCCTCGCGCGGCCCGAAAAACGCCACGGAACACTGCCCATCGCTCTCGCCGAGGACGACCAGAGCGGAGCCCGCGGGCACGTTCCGCGGCAGCGCTTCGGGAGCGCCGCGGTAGAGCTTCAGCTCGAGCCCGCGCTCCTCGAGCGCGAGGGCGCTCGTGGGATCGAAGTCGCCGAAAGGCTCACCCGCGCGCACTTCGGCCTCGAGCTCCTGCACGAGACGCTCGCTCTCGCATTTCCGCTGCTGCAGCTGCTCGAAGGCGCGCACGAGCTCGGCGCCGGAGCGGCGCGGAGCGCGCGACGGCGGCGTCTTCGACTCGAGCGCAACGGCCACCGCGCGCGCATGGCGCAGGCGCTCCTTCGCTTCGTCGAGCGCCGGCCCGGCGGGAACCTGCTCGGCGACGACGTGCAGCACGCCGAGCTCGCGCAGGCGCAGCAGCGTGAGCTCGCGCTCGGCGGAGAGGCCGAGCAGCGCGACCTTGCGCATCGGCGTGATCATGCGGAGCTCTCCCGCTCGCCGCTCTTCGCCTTCGCGATCTTGCCGCGCGCGACATCGAGGGTCATGCGGTCGCCGAGCGCGATGCGGATGCGGCGGATCGCGTCTTTGCACTCGGGGATCTTCACGCGCTCGAAGAGATTCACGCGCTGGCTCGTCGTGCGCAGCTCGGCGGCGAGTCGCGCGCGCTGAGCCTCGAAGATCTCGCGCTCGATGCGGAGGCGCACGACCTTCTCCAGGACCTCCAGCGCTTCATCGCCCCACGGCGGCGTGGCGAAGAGATCGGGCAGCTCGCGCGCGAAGCGCAGCTCGCCCAGGGTCGGGATCGCGACGCCCGCGACGTTGCCGATGCCGGTCTCGTAGCCCTCGAGGCGCAGATAGGCCCCGAGCTCGAACGGCTCGGCGAGGAGCTCGATCCACGCGGCGAGGCCGTCCAGCAGCTCGCGCTCCTCGGCGCGGCTGCGCTCCAGGCGCTGCTCGGCGGCGCGCAGCTCCACCTGGAGCTGCTGCTTCTTCAGCTGCAGCGTCGGCAGGTAGCGCTGATAGCGCTTCAGCGCGTCGCGCTGCGCCTTCAGCTCGTTCTTCGAGAGCTTGAGCAGTGCCATGGGATCGCGCTCAGCGCGCGGAGCCGACCTCGCGTCGCGCGGTGGCTGCGCTCGGCTGCGCCTGCGGCCGCGGCCAGAACTTCTCGATCATCTTGCTGGCGATGCCGGTCTCGGCCGGCTCGAAGCACTCGCCGAGGATGCGCCAGCCCAGGTCGAGCGCCTGCTCCAGCGGGATGTTCACGTCGAGATCCATCATCTCGCGCTCGAAGCGCTGGCCGAAAGAGAGCAGCTTCTGGTCCCAGGAGCTCATCTGGAAGCCCATCGCGAGCTTCTCGCGCGACTCCTTGCACGCCGCGTAGAGCTGGATCATCACGTTCATCAACGTGCGGTGATCCTCGCGCGTGCGGCCGTTCACGAACTGCTTCAAGCGCGAGAGCGAGCCGAAGGGCTCGATGCGCCCGCCGCGGAGATAGAACTGCCCTTCGGTGATGTAGCCCGTGTTGTCGGGCACCGGATGCGTCACGTCGTCGCCGGGCATCGTCGTCACCGCGAGGATGGTGATCGACCCGGCGTGCTCGAAGTCGACCGCCTTCTCGTAGCGCGCCGCGAGCTGGCTGTAGAGGTCGCCCGGGTAGCCGCGGTTGCTGGGGATCTGCTCCATCGTGATGGCGATCTCCTTCAGCGCGTCGGCGAAGTTCGTCATGTCGCTGAGGAGCACGAGCACGCGCTTGCCTCCCACCGCGAACTGCTCCGCGACGGCCAGGGCGAGGTCCGGCACCATCAAGCACTCGACCACCGGATCGGAGGCGGTGTGCGCGAAGATCACCGTGCGCCCGAGCGCGCCTTCCGCCTCCAGCGTGTCGCGGAAGTAGAGGTAGTCGTCGTACTTGAGGCCCATGCCGCCGAGGACGATGACGTCGACTTCGGCCTGCAGCGCGATGCGCGCCAAGAGCGGGTTATAGGGCTCGCCGGCCACCGAGAAGATCGGCAGCTTCTGCGATTCGACCAGCGTATTGAACACGTCGATCATCGGGATCCCGGTGCGCACCATGCGGCGCGGGATCACGCGCTCGGCAGGGTTCACCGAAGGGCCGGCGACGCTCACCCACGAGTGCTCGAGCTCGGGGCCCTTGTCGCGCGGCCGCGCGCTGCCGTCGAACGCGCGGCCGAGCAGCGCCTCCGAGAAGTGGACGCGCATCGGGTGCCCCAGGAAGCGCACCTCCGCGTCGGTCCCGATACCGCGCGTGCCGGCGAAGACCTGCAGGAAGGCGCGCCCCGACTCCAAGCGGATCACCTGCGCCAGCGAGCGCCCCTGCGCCGAGCTGACCTCGGCGAGCTCGCGGTAGGCGACGTTCGTCGCGCGCACCGCGATCACGTTGCCGACGATCTGCTCGACGCGCGTGTACGTGGTCTTCATCGCTGGCTCCGGCCCTCGTTCCCCACCGCATGCTCGGCGACCATGCCGTCGAGCTTGGCTCGCGCCTCTTCGTATTCGCTGCTGCCGCGCGGCGTCCGATTCCAGTCGTTGGTGGCCTGGGTCAGACGCTGGAAGAAGCTCCGCGCCTCGTCCTTGCTCGCGAAGCGCAGCGCTTGCCCGAGCAGGTTCCCGATCCAGCCGTAGACCTCGACCTGCCGCTCGCGCGGCGTCGCCGCATCGACCTCGTGGTAGGCGTCCTGCTGCAGGTAGCTCGCGTCGAGGTACTCGGCCTTCAGGTAGGTGACGAAGTCGTCGATCGAGGTGCCTTCCTCGCCGACCACCTTCATCATCTGGTGGACCTCGTTGCCGCGGCGCAGCGTGCGGCGGCCCAGGGCCACGAGCTCGCGCGCGACGATCGTTTCGTACTTGCTCCAGCTCTCGAGCGGATGGATCGCGGGGTAGCGCCGCGCATCGGAGCGCTCGCGCGAGAGGCCGTGGAACGCGCCCACGACCTTCAGCGTGGCCTGCGTCACGGGCTCCTCGAAGTTGCCGCCCGCCGGACTCACCGTGCCGCCGATCGTGACCGAGCCCATGCGCCCGTCGTTGAGGCGCACCATCCCGCCGCGCTCGTAGAAGCCGGCAATCACCGACTCCAGGTAGGCCGGGAAGGCCTCTTCGCCGGGGATCTCCTCGAGTCGCCCCGAGACCTCGCGCAGCGCCTGCGCCCAGCGCGAGGTGCTATCGGCGAGCAGCAGCACGTGCAGCCCCATCTGGCGGTAGTACTCGGCAATGGTGATGCCGAGGTACACCGACGCCTCGCGCGCCGCGACGGGCATCGAGCTCGTGTTGCAGATGATGAGGGTCCGCTCCATCAAGCTGCGGCCGGTACGCGGGTCGGTGAGCTCGGGGAACTCGCGCAGCGTCTCCACGACCTCGCCCGCGCGCTCACCGCACGCGGCGACGATCACCACGTCGACGTCGGCGTTGCGGCTCGTGATCTGCTGCAGCACCGTCTTTCCCGCGCCGAACGGGCCGGGGATGCAGTAGGTACCGCCGCGCGCCACGGGGAAGAAGGTGTCGATGATGCGCACCTGCGTCGTCAGCGGCTCGCTCGGACGCAGACGCTCGGCATAGGCGCGGATCGGCAGCTTCACGGGCCAGCGCTGCGAGAGCTTCGCCACGCGCTCGCGGCCCTGCGCGTCCACGAGCTTCGCGATCGGGTCCTGGATCGTGTACTCGCCCGCGGGCGCGAGCCACGTGAGCTTCCATGTGCCTTCCCAAGCGAGCGGCACGAGGATGCGATGATCGAAGATGCCTTCGGGCACGCTGCCGAGCGTGGCACCGGCGGCGAGCGTCGCGCCGACACTGGCGCTCGGCGTGAAGCTCCATTGGCGCTCGCTGGAGAGCGGCGCGAGATAATTCCCGCGCTGGAGGAACGCGCCCTGCGCGCGCGCGAGCTCGGGCAGCGGATTCTGCAGGCCGTCGTAGACCTGGCCGAGGAGCCCCGGGCCGAGCTCCGCGGAGAGCAGCTCGCCGGAGAACTCGACGGCGTCGCCTTCGCGAAGACCGGTGGTGTCCTCGAAGACCTGCATCTCGGCGTAGCGCCCGCGCACGCGGATCAGCTCGCTCTTCAGACGCAGCCCTTCGGCGTGGACGTAGGTCACCTCGTTCTGGCGGACGTCCCGGTCGAACTCCGCGACGACGAGGTTGCCGTTCACGGCCTTGACCTTGCCCGTCGACTGCGTCATCGCTGCTCCTCGTTCTTCGTTCGTTCACGCTCGGCGAAGGCCGCGAGCACTTCATCGACCTGCCGCAGCAACGCGGCGCGTCCGGCGTCTCCACCCCGCTCGGAGCGGCGCTGCAGCAGCTCGAGCTCGAGCGCGTAGGCCAGCACGGTCTCCAGGCCGAAGGGCGAGGAGAAAGACTCCTGTCGCCATCGCGCGACGCGCAGTTGGTCGAGCGCGAGTTCCCGCGCGAGCGGATGCTCCGCGGCGAACGCTCGCGCGACGTCGTGCTCGAGCTTCAGATCGAGCTGGCTCTGCGGCTGCAGGTAAGGCGAGGGATCGATCCCCTTGCGCCGCGCACGCTCGCGCGCGCAGGCGTTCTTCAGCAGCCGCTCGAAGGCGCCGAGGCGCCGCGCGAAGCGCGAGCGGCCGGCACCCGCAAGAACCGCCTCGAGCTCGACCTTGTCGCGGGGATCGAGGTGCTCGGCGCAGAGCGCGCGGAATCCCGCGCGCGTGAGCGGCGGCGCTCCCGCGGACGGCAAGCCCGGCAGGCTCGCGATGAAGTAGTAGTAGGCGCGGGTCACGTGCGCTGCGGCGCGGCGCCGAGCTCGAGGGCCGCGCGCTGCACGATCGCGGCGATCGATGGCCGGACGACTTCGCCGAGCGCCGCGGCGATCGCTTGCGGGCGGAACTCGTGGCGCAGCTCGCCATCCTTCAAGCGCAGGTCGAAGCCGCGCGAGAGATTCGCATCCAGATGCACTTCGAGGCCCTTGTGGAGCGCCGAGCGCAGCTCGTTGCGCGAGAACGCGAGCAAACGCTCCTGAGCTTCGGGCCCGATCCACACGTCGAGCGGAACTGCTTCGCCACCGCGATCGGCGAAGCCCTCGGCGAAGCGCAGGAGGAGCTGCTCGATCGTATCGGGCGAGAGGGCCTCGGCGGAGCGCTGCTCGAGGAGCCGCAGGACGACGTCCTCGATCGCGCGCCCCACGCGCAGTAGCAGATCCCGAGCGGCCTGCTGCAAGGCGCGCTCGCCGCGCTCGGCGAACTTCTGCGCGTCGAGCTCGGCGCTACGACGCAGCTCGGCTGCGCGTTGCTCCGCCGTCGCGAGGATCTCGGCCGCGCGCTGCTGCGCCGCGCCCACGAGGAAGGAAGCTTCCTTCTCGGCGACCGCCACGCCATCGCGGCGGATGCGGTCGATCAACTGCTGCACTTGCTCGGTCATGGGAGGACATCGCTGTCCACCGCCGCAGGAAGGTCTTCGGTCAGCCCGCGAAGTCGAGGGCCGACGCTTCCGCGGAGGGCTGCCCCACGATCGGGCGCCGCCGAGGCGAAGTGAAGCAGCTCGAGGTGAGGCGCAGCGTCGCGGACGACGCGATGAGCCTCCAAGGGGTCGACCGACTCAAGGCAACGCCGGCCAGCGCAGCACGATCTCCGGGTTGCTCCAATGCACTTCACCGCTCGGCGACTGCCGGACTTGCTGCACGAGCATCGGGATCCCGATCACGGGAGCCACGGCGCGCCCCTCGAGCTCGAAGAGCACCTCGACGAGTCCCGGCGCGACCGGGACTTCGGCGGAAGGCACCGCATCGACATGGAGCGCGGTGCGGAGATCGAGGAAGGGAAAGCTCTCGTCGCCCGCGAGGAGCTCATCGAATTCGAGGCGATCCGCGCAAGCGAGGACGCTCAGCTCACCCCAAGCCTGGAGCCCGAGCAGCGTGACGCGTCCCTCCCCGTGCGGCGCCGCGAAGGCCTCGAGTTGGTCCGGAACACGAGTCTGCGCGCCGAGGACGGCTTCTCCTTCCGGAGCCGCGACGACTCGACGACGCCCTTCGAGCGCCGCGCCGCCGTTCCCGCCCTCGAAGCGCGAACCGACGTCGAGAACCAGTCGCGCCGCGAGCCCGATGCCGCCGCGCCCTCCGATCCCCGCGCGTCGACGCAGCAGGGATCCGCCGAGGATCTGTAGCTCTCCGCCCGCGCCGCCGGCGAAGCTCGAGCGCAGCGCGAGCACGACGGAATCCGGAGCGGAGAGCCCGGCCCCACCGTCGCCGCTCGTCGTCCCGAGCGGATGGCTCGCATGCGCGGCAGCCGCCCCTCCGCTCAAGCGACAGCGCGAGACCCAGATCTGCTCCACGCCACGCGCTTCGACGGCCGCGGCTCCATCCGCACCTGCGGCCCCGACCACGCCGGGCGCATGCCCGGCGCCCTCCAGCCGGCAGTCGATCAGGACCAAGCGGCCGCAACCACTCGCGCGCACCGCGGGAACCACGGCGCCGGAGGAAGCGAGCTCGACTCCGACCTCGACGGTGATCCCCGCCAAGGTCACCGCTTCGCGCGAGGTCGTGCGGATCTCGATCGCTGCGGCGGACTTCGGGTTGCCTCCCTGCGGATAGCGAATGCGCGCGGCCGGCGCGGCGAGGAGATGGACGCCCTTCTCGATCCGGATCGGCGGATGCTCTCCTCCGCGCACCCAAACCACGTCGTCCGCCTGCGCCGCATCGAGCGCGCTCTGCAGATCCGACCACGCTCCTCGGCGCCCCGGCTCCACGACCAGGACGCGCGGCGCGCGAGCGAGCGGGGAAGCGCCCCCGCTCGGTTCTCCGGCACGAGCGTCCCAAGAGAGCAGGGATAGGAACGACAAGACGGCGCACCAGGCCGCGGTGGACGGACGACGGCGCATGCGAGCCCCTCTGCAGAGGAAGCCGAGGTTGAGAACCGCGGCTCGGGACGCGGAGCTCGCGCGAAACCCGAGCGCCTTCTCGGATTTCTCGTCGGGAGGTCCCGAGCTCAGTCTTCCGACTCCGACCGTCCGCGCTCCTCCGCGCGCGGAGGCGCGACGAAGCGCAGAGGGCGCAAGGCGTCGCTCCCGAAGCGCTTGCGGATCTCGAGCTCGGCGCGCTGCAGCCGCTCCTGCGCGGCGCGCGCCTCGTCGTCGCTCGCGGCGAAGAGCTCGCCCTGAGCCGGCGCATGGAGCTCGTCGCCGAGGTTCTTCAAGCTCACCCCGAGGAGGCGCACCGGCTGCCGCGGGACCTTCTCCCAGAGCTCCTTCACGGTGTTCCAGATCACCTCGCCCGCGGCGGTCGGGCGCTCGAGGGTCTGGGAACGCGTGAGCGTGCGGAAGTCCGCGAAGCGCACCTTCAGGACCACCGTGCGAGCGACCAGGCCCTTCTCCAGCAGCTCGAAGCCCACCTCGCGCGAGAGATAGAGCAGCCGACGCTCGATCTCCTCGGGCGCGACGAGGTCGCGTTCGAAGGTGCGCTCCTTGCCGTGCGAGAGCTCGCGGCGCTCGGCGATCACGGGGCGAGGATCGCGAGCCCAGGCGAGCTCCTGCGCTTGTGCCGCGAAGCTCCCGAGCACGCGCTGGAGATGCTCGCGCGGCGCGTGCGCCAAGGATCCGATCGTCGTATAGCCGATCGCCCGCAAGCGCTCGGCCGACTTCGGTCCGATGCCGAAGACCCGCTCCACCGGCAGCGGATGGAGGAACGCGAGCTCTTCCTCGGCCGGCACGCTGCAGAACCCATCGGGCTTGCGGTGATCGCTCGCGATCTTGGCCAGGAACTTCGTGCGCGAGACGCCGACGGAAGCCACCAGGTCGAGCTCTTCGCGGATGCGGCGCTTGATCGCGCGGCCGATCTCCTCCGCGCTGCCGAAGAGGCGCTGCGAGCCCGCGACATCGAGGAACGCCTCGTCCAGCGAGAGCGGCTCGACCAAGGGCGTGTAGGAGCGCAGGATCGCCATCACCGCGCGCGAGACCGCGGTGTAGCGCGCGAAGTCCGGCGGGAGGAAGACCGCGTGCGGGCAGAGCCGGATCGCGCGCGCCGAGGGCATCGCCGAGCGGACGCCGAAGGCGCGCACTTCGTAGGAAGCCGCACAGACGACGCCGCGCTTCTCGGGCGAGCCGCCCACGATGACGGGCTTCCCACGGAGCTCCGGTCGATCCCGCTGCTCCACGGACGCATAGAACGCGTCCATGTCGACGTGCAGGATGCGCAGCGCGCGTGGATCCATGCTCCATCCCCAGAAGGCGTTCCGTACAGGCCGTCAGCTCCCGGCCTTTCGACTCGTATCCGCGAGAGACAGGCACCGAATGCCGTTCGCTCCAACACCGTCAGGTGTTGGGCCAGGATCACATTCGCTCCAACACCGTCAGGTGTTGGGCCAGGATCTCGCCCGCTCCAACACCGTCAGGTGTTGGGCCAGGATCACATTCGCTCCAACACCGTCAGGTGTTGGGCCAGTATCAACAGCCCGGCATGGGCGTCGCGAGCGGGATCGGCTTCCCGTGGTCGTCGATGGCGACGAAGGTGATCTCGGCTTCGGTCACGGGGACGCGCACGATCTCGTCGCAGCGCCGCGCATCCGAGACCACCGACACCTTGATCGTCACCGAAGTGCGCCCGACGCGCAGCGTCTCGGTGTAGAAGCTCACCAGCTCGCCCACGTAGACCGGCTGCTTGAATTCGACCTTGTTCATCGCCACGGTGACGATCTTCTGGCCCGTGTGGCGCCGGGCCTCGATCGCGCCCGCCTGGTCGATGTAGGAGAGGATCACGCCGCCGAAGATGGAGCCGTTGGCGTTGGTGTCCTTCGGCATGAGCGTGACGCGGATCGCGGGTTCATTGGGCGGGATCAAGGGCTCCTCCAGACATCGACCTCGAGCTCGAGCTCGACGCCGCAGCGCTCGTGCACCGTGTTGCGCGTCCAGGCGATCAGCTCGAGCACTTGCGCGTAGGTCGCGCCGCCTTCGTTGACGATGAAGTTGCCGTGGCGCTCGGACACGCGTGCGGCTCCGACGGCCTTGCCCTTCATACCCGATTCCTCGATCAGGCGCCCCGCGCTCTTCGGGCCGGGCGGGTTCTTGAAGATGCAGCCCGCGCTCCGCTGCGTGAGAGGCTGGGTCGTGTGCTTCTCGCGCAGCACCTGCTGCTCGTGCGCGTAGAGCTCGTCTCGCTTGCCGGGCGTCAGCACCACGTTGGCGGCGAGCACGACCGCGTCGCCGAGGTTGCCGTCGCGGTACTTGGGCTGGGCCTCGGCCTTGGAGATGGTGCGCGTCTCCCCCGCGCGGGTGATCACCTCGGCGCTCTCGATCACGTCCCAGAACCAGCCGTACTTCCCGCCGGCGTTCATCCGCACGGCGCCGCCCACCTGCCCCGGGATACCGATCAAGCCGCTGACGCCGGCGAGCCCGGCCTCGCGCGCGCCGCGCACGAAACCGGGGAACGAGGCGCCAGCCCAAGCCGTGAGCCGCTCGCCATCGCGCGTCACGCGCGTGAGTCGCGCCGGCGAGAGCACGGCGAACGGCAGCTCGCCGTCGGGGACCAGGATGTTCGAGCCCCCGCCGAGGACGCGGTACGCGAGCCCGGCCGAGCCGAGAGCTCGGACCGCCTCGATCATCCCATCGACCGTCGCGGGCTCGACGTAGAGCCCGATGCGTCCCCCGACGCCCAGCGTGCAGTGCTGGGCCATCGAGACGCCTTCACGAACGACGACGTTCGGACAGCTCGCGAACAAGTCCCTCGGCCACTCGAAAGACATCGCCTGCTCCCATCACCAAGTACACGATCTTGTCGCGGTAGAGGTCGAGCGCCCGCGGAAGCGCTTCGTCGAGACCGGCAGCGAAGCCCGCGCGCCCGCCGCAGCGCTCGATCTCCTGCGCGACCTGCAGCGAGGAGACGTCGCGGCGATCCTCGTCTCGATCGCGCGTGTAGTAGATCTCCGTCATCAGACAGTCGTCCGCGCGAGCGAGCACGCGACCGAAGTCGCTCAAGTGCTCGCGCGTCCGCGAGGCCTGGTGCGGTTGGTAGATCACCGCGAGGGAGCGATCGGGGAAGCGCTGACGAGCGGCCTCGAGCGTCGCCTCGATTTCCGTCGGGTGGTGCGCGTAGTCGTCGACCACGGCGTGCTCGGGCGTATCGCAGAGGATCTGGAAGCGCCGTTCGGCGCCGCGGAACGCCTCGAGCCCGGCGAGCCCGAGCGCGGGATCGAAGCCGGCCTCGGCCACGGCAGCGATGGCGACCAGCGCGTTCGTCACGTTGTGCCGCCCGGGGACTCCGAGATGCACGGCTCGCAGGCGACGCTCGCCGAGGACCGGCACGAAGCGCGGGGTGCCTTCGCAGACCTCGACGGATTCGGCGCGCACGACGATCGCGGGGTCGAGATCGCGAGGCAACAGGTTCAAGCCCGGACCATCGGCGACCCAACGCGCGACTTCGCGCGGCAGGATGCCGAGCGCTTCGGCAGCTTGCACCGTGAGCACGGTCCGGGGCGGCGCCGCATCCGGCTCACCGGCCACGAAGCGCCGGAACGCCCTCCGCACGCCATCGAAGTCGCCGTAATAGTCGAGGTGATCGGCCTCCACGTTCGTGACGGCGGCGATGCGCGGGCGGAGATGATGGAACGAGCCGCCATACTCGCAGGACTCGAGCACGAAGGGCGCTTCTCTCGCCCCCCAGCAAGCCGCGCGCGGTGCTCCGGGGCCGATGCGCGCTCGACCGCCGATCACGAAGCCCGGCTCGACGCCCGCGGCATCGAGGAGCGCCACGGTCATCGAGGTCGTCGTCGTCTTGCCGTGCGTTCCCGCGATGCTGATCGCCAGGCGCTCGCGCGACCAGCGTCCCAAGAGCTCCGCGTAAGACAGCACGGGCCAACCCGCCGCACGCGCCGCCACGCATTCCGGATTCGACTCCGGAACGGCGAGGCTCCGTACGATGAGCGGCGGCACGATGAGCGGCGGATCGCCGGGCTCCGTCGGATGCGCGTGAGCGGTCGAGCTCGCGTGCGCATCGGCGCCCTCGCGGAGACGTTCGACATGCTCCGCGGCGTGACCGCGGAAGATCAGCGCTCCGGCATCGCGCAGACGCGCGAGCTCGGCGCTGTCGTTCTGATCGGAGCCGCTGACCGAGAATCCACGTTCGAGCAGCACTTGGGCCGCTCCGGACATGCCGGAGCCGCCGATGCCGATCAGGTGCGACCTGCGCTTCACGTTAGCCCTCTGAACCCGACCTCCCCCGCCGCGGAGATCGCGCCCGAATCGCGCTCGTAGATGCCGCGACTCGGGTTCCAAGACCCACGAGCGCAGAGGCTACGTCACGCGCGGAGCGAAGGGAAGAGCGCTCTCGATGTGCTCGTGTGACGCTCTCCGCGCATGCGCGCGAGGATGCCGCGCAGCTCGCGGATGCCGTAGTCCACCGCGCGCTTGATCGACATGTGCGAGACGCCGAGGCGCTGCCCCGCCTGCAACATCGTGAGTCCGCCCAGGCTGTGCATGCGGATCGCGGTGACGGCCTTGCGTCCCTTCGCGTCGCGCTGCTCGAGCGTGTGCAGCGCGTGTTCGAGCAGCTCCTGATCCGACTCCTCCGCGACGGAGTCCGTCGGAGCGGCGAGCTCGCGCTCTTCGGGCCAGGCGACGACCATCCGGATCCAGGCCGAGCGATAGCAAGGATCCGGCAAGCGCTGCGGGTTCGTCGACGCCGTGACCGTTCGCGAAGGATCGAGGCGGCAGCCCTCGCTGCGCGAGAAGTGCGCGCAGGCGCCGCAGCGCGGGCGCGCGACTTCGCGGGTCTTCCGCAGCGCATCCAGGGTGCGCCGCTGCAAGTGCCGCGGGACCCAACCGAGGAGATCTTCGAGGCGCGCGAAGCGGTAAGTCCCCTCGCTGGCCTCGATCAGCTCGCGCACGACGTCCTGCGAGATGTCCTCCGCATAGCTGGCGTGGCGCGTGAAATGGCGGGTGAAGTAGCTGGCGACGAGCTGCGGAAGGCGCTGGTGGATCGCGCAGTCCTCGTTCGCGAAGAGCTGCCTGAGGCGGCCGCCGAGCAAGAGCGCGCAGCGCTGCTGCCCATCCCGCAGCGGGCAGCCGTCGCACCGGGTACGAGGGGTGGTCATGGTCTCCTCCTGGATGCGCGCGCGTCCGGGGCGGAAGCGCGCGCCACGCGGCGAAGGCAAGCCCCGTGCCGAGCCGAAGAGAGCTGCAGGAGGGGCCGCGGCGCGAGTCGCGTCGCAACGCAACGCGCTCTGGTGACGCGCGATCGGGACGGAGGTTTGTCCGCTCCGGTGGACAGCGCGTCCCGGCGATCGAGGAGAAGCGCCGACGAGCGAGCTGCAGCACCGTCAGGTGCTGCGCCAGAAGACGTCGGAGAGGCGGTACGATCGGCTTCCGATCGGCCTCGCGCGGCAGCACCGTCAGGCGCTGCGCCGGAAGACATCGGAGAGGCTGTAGGATCGGCTTCCGATCAGCCTCGCGCTGCAGCGCCGTCAGGCGCTGCGCCGGAGGACATCGGAGAGGCTGTAGGATCGGCTTCCGATCAGCCTCTCAGCCCGTGATCAGCGCCTCGATCTCGCGCGCGGCGTGGCGCGCGGCGTCCGTGCGCGCGCAGCGTCGATTCGCGCTAGCCATGCGCTCGAGCTCGGCCGGTTGATCGATCAGGGCGGAGATGCGCGCGCGGAGCTCCGGCCCCCAAGCGGACTCTTCGGCGAGGAGCGCGCCTTCGCCGAGGCTCCGCGCGTTCGCGAGCTGGTGCTGGTCGGCGTGGTGCGGGTACGGCACGAGCACGGCGGCGCGCCCGCTGGCGGCGATCTCGGCGACGGTCGAAGCTCCGGCGCGCGCGACGACGAGATCCGCGGCAGCGAGGAGCAGATCGACCTCGGGCAGGAACTCGACGACGCGCCAGCTCCCCGGTCCCGCGAGAGCGCGCGCTTGCTCGGCATAGCGCGCGGCATCCGTGGCGCCGGCGGCATGCACGAGATGGTGTCCGGCGGCGAGCCAACCCGGAGCGAGCTCGGCGGCGATGCGGTTCACGCCGCTGGCCCCTTGGCTCCCTCCGAGCACGGCAATGACCCGCCCGGTCGGAGGAAAGCCGAAATGAGCGCGCGCCGCTTCACGCGCGGCGGAGCCGAAGCCCGCGCGGATCGGCACTCCGATCGCCCGCGCACGCGCGCCGCGCGACGCGAGCTCCTCGGCCGAGCTCTCGAAGCCGCAAAGGACCGCTCCGACTTTTCGCGCGAGCGTGCGGGTCACGCGACCCGCGCGCGCATTCACCTCGAGCAACGCGGTGGGCAGGCGCTGACGCAGCGCCGCGCGCAGAGGGAAGAACGCCGCCAGACCGCCCGTGCCGACCACGACCTCCGGTCGGAAGTCGTCGAGGATGCGCCGCGTCTCGGCGAGCACCTTCGGCAAGCGCAGCAGGAGCCGCAGACGACGACAGCGTCTCTCTCCTGGCCTCTCGGCCGAGAGCGTGTAGCGCTGCGCTCCCTCGCTGGCGAAGCGCTCTTCGATCGCGCGCCCGAGCGTCACATAGCCGATCGCGTGCCCGCGCGAGGCGAGCTCGCGCCCGACGGCCAGCGCCGGCGCGATGTGTCCTCCCGTTCCTCCGCCGCAGAGCAGGATGCGGCTCACGGGAGGATCAGCTTCATCCCCGCGCGGATCCGGTCCGGGTTCTCGAGCCCCGGATTGGCGGCTTGGATCTTCGCCACATGGCTCGCGCTGCCGTAGTAGCGCTTCGCGATCTTCTCCAACCGCTCGCCCGAGCGCACGACGTGATAGCGGCTCGAGCGCTCCGCGGCCTTCTTCTCCGTCGGCGCCGACTTCGGTGCGGGAGTTTCGGCATCGAGCTTCCCGAGTGTTGCGACCTTCGGCTGGTCCGCGACCTTCGGTTGGTCCGCGTCCTTCGTCCGCGGCGCCGAGCCCTGAGCGGTCTTCGCTTCGGCGCTCTTCGAGTCGGAGCTCTCGCCTCCCGTCGGGGCCGCGCTCGGCGCGGCCTTGCCACCCGAGGACACCGCGAGCTGTGCGAGCTCGTGACCGGGGATCACGTAGCGCGCATCCGGCTCCTCGTCCACGTTCGGCAAGCGCAGGAGGTCGTTCGCTCGCAGCGCGTTCGGACGCACGCCGGGATTCGCCGCGAGGAGAGCGTCGATGTGGCGATCGTTGCGCCAGAGCTTGCGCGCGATCTTCGTCGGGTTGTCGCCGCCCTGCACCTTGTAGAACGCGGTGAGGGTCTCCATGGCGTAGTCGGCGTTGGGATCCGCGAGCACGCCGTGCTCGCGTCCTTCGCCGACGGGCGCGGCGACTTCACCCACCGGCTGGATCCTCGCCGCCGCAGCCCCCGTCGACGCCAGCAGCGCCTCCTCTTCGCGCTGCGGCCCCCAGATCGAGATGCCGACGATGAGCAGCACGACGAAGATGAGGGCGAAGACGCCGTAGCGTTCGAGATCAGTGGCCATGTCGAACTCCTCGTGCCGCCGGCGCCGAGTGCAGCTCGCGGCGGATCCATCTTGCGCGCCTCACGGCGCCTGTGAGCCTGCTTCTTCCCCGCGCGCGCGCACGAGCGCGCTCCGCGCGGCACCGACGATCAGTCCCAGAGCGATCAGCCCCGCGACCAGCGAGCTCCCCCCGGCCGAGACGAACGGCAAGGCGATGCCCTTCGGCGGCAGGAGCTTCGTGACGACGCCCAGATTCAGCACGGCTTGGAAGGCGATGCTGAAGATACAGCCGAAGATCACCAGCGAGCGCAGCGGATCGCGGACCGCGTTCAGGACGCGGATCCCGTGCACCGCGAAGAGCCCGAAGAGCAGGATCACCGCCGCGGTGCCGGCGAGCCCCCACTCCTCTCCGATCTGCGCGAAGACGAAGTCGTTCCGCCCTTCGGGCACGAGGCCGAGCTTCATCACGCCGCGACCGACCCCCTCGCCCCCGAGCCCTCCCGCGGCGAGCGCGAGATGCCCGCGCGAGATCTGCAGGACCTCCTCGGTCTCCTGGAACAGCATCTCGATGCGCGTGGAGACGTGCTCGAACTGCGTCCACGCGATCACCAGCATCAGCGGCAGCGCGAAGAGGCCGACGGCGGCGAAGTGCGACCAGCGCGCGCCGGCCACGACGAGCATCGTGCTGCAGACGAGGAAGAGGAAGGTGGCGGTGCCGAAGTCGGGCTCGAAGAGGATCAAGCCCGCGATCGCGCCGATGCGCAGCAGCGGCGAGAGGAAGCCGCGGCGGAAGTCGTGGAGCCACGCCCCGTGCTCCGCGACGAAGGCCGCGGTGTAGTAGATCATCACCAGCTTCGCCAGCTCGGAGGGCTGGAACGAGAAGCTGCCGAAGCGGATCCACCGATGCGCTTCGTTGATGTCGGGGAAGAAGAAGACGCTGCCGAGCAGGATCGCGATGCCCACGACGAAGCGATCGCGCTGGCGGATCCAACGCTCGAGGTCGAACCTGCAGGCGAGCAGGAACCCGATCAGGCCCAAGGCGAGGTAGAGCGCATGACGCCGCGCCGCATGGAGCTCTTCGCCGGGCGGCGCGAACGACGCGGCCGCGACGAGACCGATCCCCGAGAGCGCGAGGACCACGCCGACCAGCCCGCGCAGAGAGCGCTCGAGCGTGCGCGTGGAGCCGTCGCCGAGGAGCCAGCTCCGCGATTCGGCGAGCGCGTTCGAAGAGAGGTCGGTAGTGGAGCTCACGGCAGCTTCAGCAAGGCGAGGCCGGCGACGGCGGACACGGCGGCGACGATCCAGAAGCGCACGACGAGCTTCGATTCCGGCATGCCGCGCTTCTGCCAGATGTGGTGGATCGGAGCGTACGGGAACGGGCGCTTCTTGGTCAGCTTGTAGCTGTAGATCTGGATCCAGCTCGAAGCAGCCTCGATCACGAAGACCAGGGCGACGACGGGCAGGATCAGCTCTTGGCGCGCGATGATCGCAGCGTAGCCGAGGAAGCCGCCGATCGCGAGCGAGCCGGTATCCCCCATGAAGATCTGCGCCGGCGTCGCGTTGAACCAGAGGAAGCCCAGGATCGAGCCGAGCAGCGCGCCGCCGAGCACGGTGACCTCTCCCGCGTCCTTCACGAAGGGCACGTTCAGATACTCCGCGAAGCGATAGTGCCCCGCGGCGTAGCAGAACACCGAGACGGCGAAGACCGAGATCAACGCGCAACCCGAGGCGAGGCCGTCGAGGCCATCGGTGATGTTCACCGCGTTCGCCGAGCCGACGAGCACGAACCACTCGAAGAAGAGCAGGAGCCCGAGGGCGAGGATGCCCGCCTCGGCGCAGTTGATCGAGGCGTCCTTCACCACCGGCAGGTGGAGCGTCAGCAGAGCATCGCGCCCCGTGGACAGCGCGAACCAGGTCGTGAGCGCCAGCACCACCGCCCCGGCCCCCGTGAGGCCCAGCATCTTGGCGCGGCGCGAGAGCCCGCCGCGGCCGGCCATCTTCGTCGCGTCGTCGAGCCAGCCCAGCACCGCGAAGGAGAGCACCACGAAGATGCCGAGCAGCGCGTAGAGGTTCGACCAGGAGCTGAACAGCGCCGCGGAGACGAGGAAGGTGCCGACGATCGGGACCCCGCCCATCGTCGGGGTCTTCAGCTTCTGCTGCGCGTGCGTGGTGATGAACTTCGAGATGTCGGCGGAGTCGCTGTCCGCCGCGCGCTCGAGATAGCCGCGCCGCTGCATGTAGCGGATGAAGCGCGGCCCCGCCCAGAGCGAGAGCGCGAAGGAGACCAGAGCCGCCAGCGCCGTGCGCAGGGTGATCGCCGGCGTCAGGAGCTCGGAGGCTCCGCCCGCGAAGCTCACGACCAGATCGTAGAGCATCGCTCAGCGCGCCTCCGCCTCGCGGGCCGACCGAGCTGCAACGGAACGCGGCACGATCAAAGCTGTTCGCCGAGGCGTGAGAGATCGCGGACGACGCGGTCGAGACCGAGCGCGTTCGAGCCTTTCACGAGCACGCGGTCGCGCGGCAGCACCAGCTCGCCCAGGTTCGCCAGGAGCTCCGGGACCGCTTCGAAGTGGCGCGCGGCGCCGCCGCGGGCGACGACCGCTCGCTCGATGGCGCGACTGTGTGCGCCGACGGTGACCACGAGGTCGAAACCCTCCTCCGCGACTTCTTCGGCGAGGCTCTGGTGCAGCGCGGCGCTCTGCTCGCCGAGTTCGAGCATGTCGCCGAGCACGATCACGGAGCGGCGACCGCCGTTCAGCCCCTTCACCGCGCGCAGAGCGGCGCGCACGGAGGCCGGCGACGCATTGTAGGAGTCGTCGATCACCTCGAGGCTGCCGAAGGACTTCCTCTCCATGCGGCGCGGAGTGATCGGGATCTCGCGCAGCCGCTCGGCGATCGCCTCGATGCCGAGCCCGAGGTGCTCCGCCACGGCCATGGCGAAGAGCACGTTGTGAACGAAGTGGGTCCCCGTGAGCGGGATCGTGATCTCGTGACCGCGGAAGCGGAAGCTCGTGCCGAGCGCGGAGAAGGAAACCGCTTCGGCGCGGTACTCCGCTCCGTCGGCGAGGCCGACCGTGGCGACGCGCGCCTCGGTCTGCGAGCGGAGCCAACTGCTGCGGGGGCAGTCGAGGTTCAACACCGCGAGTCCGTCTCGCGGCAGCAGGCGGATCAGGTTCGCCTTCTCGTTCGCGACGCCGTCGATCGAGCCGAGCCCTTCCAGATGCGTCTCGAAGACATTGGTGACGATGCCGATCTGCGGCGCAGCCAAGCGGGTGAGGCGCTCGATCTCGCCCGGACCGTTCGTGCCGATCTCGACCACCGCGGCCTGCGTCGAGGGCTCGATCTTCAGCAGCGTCAGGGGCACCCCGACGTCGTTGTTGAACGAGCGATCGGAGGCCGTCGTGGAGAGGCCGCCCTCCAGCACGTGGCGGAGGATGTTCTTCGTCGAGGTCTTGCCGCAGGATCCGGTGATGCCGATCACGGTCGCCGGCATCGCCCGGCGCCAGGCGGCCCCCAAGTCGCGCAGCGCGCGCCCGGTGTCCTTCACGCGGATGAAGGCGCTGGCGTTGCCCGCGTCGATCGCTTCCGGGGTCGGCGAGCGATCGACGAGGGCGGCACCGGCGCCGCGGCGCAAGGACTCGACCACGAAGTCGTGGCCGTCGAAGCGATCTCCGCGGAGCGCCACGAAGAGGTCGGCTTCCTCGACCTCGCGGCTGTCGGTGCGGACGCGCCGCAGCACGCGGCGCTCCCCACCACGCGGCGCACAGAGGAGCTCGCCCTGCACCGCCTCGGCCACCCAGCGGATCTGCATCGGAATCACCTCGCGCTCAGGATCTCGCGTGCGACCTCGCGGTCGTCGAAGCGCGTCGTCTGGCTTCCGATCACCTGGTAGGTCTCGTGCCCCTTGCCCGCGATCAACACGGCGTCGCCATGCTGCGCGAACTCGATCGCGCGTTCAATGGCGCGGCGTCGATCGAGCTCGACGATGGCTGGACGGGAGCCCATGCCGGAGCGCACCTCGGCGGCGATCGCCGCGGGGTCCTCGCTGCGCGGATTGTCGCTGGTGATGACGATCTCGTCGGAGTGCTCGGCGACGACGCGCCCCATGCGCGGACGCTTCGTGGCGTCGCGATCGCCACCTGCACCGAAGACGGTGATGAGGCGCCCCGAGACGTGCGGGCGCAGCGAGCGCAACACGTTCTCGAGCGCATCGTCGGTGTGGGCGTAATCGACGAGGACGATGGGCTTGCCCGGGATGGAGACGCGCTCCAGTCGCCCCGGCACGCGGGAGACCGACTCGATGCCGGCGCGGATCGCCTGTTCGGGCACACCGAGCGTTGCTGCGGTCGCGGCCGCCGCGAGGCAGTTCATCACGTTGTGGCGGCCGAGCAGGCGCGTCTGGATCTGCGTGCACATGCTGGGCCCGCGGACCTCGAAGCGCGAACCCTCGAGGCTGCGCTCCAGCACGCGGGCGCTCCATTCGACGTCGCTGCGGTCCAGCGCGTAGCGCACGACCCGAGCCCGCGTGAGCAAGCCCATGCGCTTGCCGGACTCGTCGTCGGCGTTGAGGACGGCCACGGCCAACGGCGAGAGCTCGTCGAAGAGCCGCGCCTTGGTCTCGCGGTAATCATCGAAGCTCGGATGGTAGTCGAGGTGGTCGTGAGTCAGGTTGGTGAAGACCGCCGCATCGAAGTGGATGCCGCGGACGCGCCCCTGGGCGATGCCGTGCGAGGAGACCTCCATCACGGCCGTCATCGAGCCGCGCTCGACGAATTCGCGCAGCAGCGCCTGGATCGTGATCGCGTCGGGGGTGGTGTTCTTGCCCGGGACCAGCGCGCCGAAGATGCCGTGACCGAGCGTCCCGATCAGACCGGGGTTGTCTCCGAGCGCGCGGTAGATCGAGGAGAGCAGGTAGGCCGTGGTGGACTTGCCGTTCGTCCCGGTGATGCCGACGCAGGTCAGGGCGCGCGACGGCTCGCCGTAGAACTCGGTGGCGAGATCGGCGAGCACGCGGCGCGGATCGCTGACCACGTATTGCGGCACCTCGACGCCGTCGACGAAGGTCTCGCCGACGATGGCGGAGGCGCCGCGGCGCACCGCGTCATTGGCGAAGTCGCGCGCGTCGTGCCGGACGCCGCGGATCATCACGAAGAGGTGGCCCGGCTGCACACAACGAGAGTTGCAGGCGATCCCGGTGATCTCGGGGTCGCGTCCGTTGCTCGCGTAGGTGGAGAGAACGGCCTTGGGCTCCACGGCCGACAAAAGAGCGGAAAGTCTCATGAAACTGCCCCCACTGGTCTAGAACCGCGCGGTCCCGGTCGCGCGGCTGCGGTCTGTCAGATGTCGAATGCTGCGGTCGAGAATGCGTGCGGTCGGCGGGCCGGAGATGTAGCTCCCGCTGTGCGGGTAGCCCTTCGGGCCGTACACCACGACCATGCAGAGCAGGTCGGGGTCCTTCGCCGGTGAGAAGCCCACGAAGGACGCGATGTACTCGCTCTTGCGCGTCTCGTGCTGCGTCGTGCCGGACTTGCCGGCGAGCGTCGTGCACGTGAGGAGCTTCTTCAGGTCCTTGCCGGTCCCTTCTTCGACGACGCTCTCCAAGAGCGCGCGAATGGTCTCGGCGAGCTCGGACGAGATCGCTCGCCGCGGCGCGGGCGCCGGGCGCGGCACGACCTGACCGTCGGCGTCGATGATGTGCGAGACCAGGCGCGGCGTGACCACGAGCCCGCCGTTCGCGAAGGCCGCGAAGGACGCGGCGACGCGGAGCGGCGTGACCTGGATCTCGTGCCCGAAGGAGAGCGAGTAGGGCGAGTAGCGCTCGTTCCACTCGGGATGCCGCGCTCCGAGCTCGCCGCCGAGTTCGAGGCCCGTCTTCTCGCGGAGCTCGAAGCGATCCAGCGTCTCGTACATCTTCTTCTGGCCGAGGCGCGAGCCGATCGTGGCCATGCCGATGTTCGAGGACTTCTGGAGCACCTGCTCCACGGTGAGGATGCCGAGCGCCTTGTGGTCGTGGATCCGGAAGCGGCCGAAGACCTTGCCCGCGGGGCCGCCGCAGTCGACGACCTCGCCCAGGCTGCTGAGGCCGTGGTCCAGCACGCCGGCGAGGATGAACGGCTTGAAGATCGAGCCCGGGACGATGATCGACTGCACCGGGCGGATGCAGAACGGCTGCCGCGGATCGTTCGCGTACTCGCCGAAGCGCTGCGGGTCGAAGCTCGGCCAGCTCTCGAGCGCCAGCAGCTCACCCGAGCGCGGGTCCATCACGATGGCGGTCCCCCACTGGGCATCGCACTTCTGGCACGCCGCGGCGAGCTCTTCCTGCGCGAGGAAGGCGATCGTCGCGTCGAGCGTGAGCCGCAGGCTCTTCCCGCCGCGCGGATCGACCGAGCGCCCCGGCGCCGCGACGAACTCGTCGATCAGCGGGTACTGGCGGTAGACGTGACGTCCGGTCTCGCCCCGGAGCACCGGGTCGAAGTAGAGCTCGAGACCGCAGGCGGCGACGGGCTGATCGTTCAGGTAGCCGAGGACCGTCGAGCCCACTTCGCCCAGCGGATAGACCCGCCGCTCGATCGGCTCGAAGCGGAACCAGCCTTGCCAGCCGTTGGCCTCCAGCAGCGCGCGGAAGGCGTTGGCCTTCTCCGCGGCGACGGCCGGCGCCAGGACGAAGTAGCGCTTCTCGCCGACCAGCGCCTGCGCGAGGCCGGTGATCATGCGGCGCTCGGCCTTCGGCTCGAGCTCGAGGGTCCGCGCCGCTTGCCCGAGGAACCAGGCGATCGGGTCGGCGACCTTGGTCTTGCGCTCGACGCTGGTCCAGAGCTCGGCCCCCTTGCCGTCGAACGCGATGCCATAGGTGACCTGGGTCGCGGCGAGCACGCGGCCCTCGCGGTCCAGGATCGCACCGCGGTCGGCGGCGACCTGCGACACGCGACGCACCATGCGATCGACGCGGAGCTCGACCGCGGGACCTTGCTGAACGTGAAGCATGGCCGTGCGAACGAGGACGATCACCAAGAGCGGCAGCAGCAGCGCGATCGGCAGCGCGACCCGCGGCAGCACGCCGCCCGCCGCCGGGCGGCTCCAGAGGGAGAAGCGGAGAGCCATGGCGTTCAGCGTCCCCTTCCGGCGAGCGCCACGGGAGGCACCGACGCCGGCTTGGAAGAATTGGTCGCGCCCTGGAGCTCCTCGCGGCGGAGCGTCGCGGCGAGGTTCCGCAGCGACGCGTCGTGATGCCGCCGGACCCGCGCGTTGCGGATCGACTCCTCGAGGCGCAGCTCTTCCCGCAGGCAGCTCTCGAGCGCCGCGTCCGCGAGCCAGAGTCGACCGCGAATCGCCGACGTATAGATGCAGAGCGCGACGAGGCCGAAGCCCACCGCCAATGTCGCCGCGTGCCGCATGTCTTGCCTCGGGGGTGCGCGCTCGTGCGCGTCGGACTAGGAAGTCGGAGAATTCAGCGGGGCCGTTTGCGAGCCGCGCCGACCTCCGTGGGCCGAGCGCGCTCGCCGATGCGCAACTTCGCGCTGCGTGAGCGCGAGTTGCTGCGGATCTCTTCTTCGCTCGGGCGCAGGGGCTTCTTGCTCACCCGATGGAATTCATCCGCACGTTCGGTATCCCGCAGGAAGCGTTTGACAATCCGGTCCTCGAGACTGTGGTAGCTCAGCACCACCAATCTCCCCCCTGGCGCGAGGCGTCGGCGCAGGATGCCGAGCACGCACTCCAGGTCTTCCAGCTCGCGATTCACCGCGATACGCAGCGCTTGGAACGTGCGCGTCGCCGGGTGGATCCGCCGCCGCTGGCCGCGCGGCGGCGCGGGCACGACCTCCTCGATCAGCCTCGCGAGCTCGCCCGTCCGCCGCAGCGGCTGACGCCGACGCGCCTCGACGATCACGCGAGCGATGCGCCCTGCGAAGCGCTCCTCGCCGTAGCTGCGGATCCAAGTCGCAATCTGCTCTTGGGTCGCTCGCTCGAGGAGCTCTGCCGCGGTCGCCTCGCCGCCTCGCGGATCGAGGCGCATGTCGAGAGGGCCGTCTTGCGAGAAGGCGAATCCGCGCTCGGCGCGGTCGAGCTGGAGGGAGGAGACGCCGAGGTCGAGCAGAGCGCCGTCGATCGCGGCGATGCCGCGCTCGTCGAGCAGTCGATCCAGGTCTCCCCAGCGCGCCTGCACGAGCTCGACGCGCTCGCCGAAGCGCGCCAGGTTCGCCCGCGCGATCTCGAGGATCTCCGCGTCGCGATCGACGCCGAGCCAGCGAGCTCGCGGGGCGCGCGAGAGCGCGGCCTCCGCGTGCCCGCCGGCGCCCGTCGTGAGGTCGAGGTAGAGCCCCTCCTCCGCGACGAGCAGCGCCGAGAGGCACTCCTCCACCATGACGGGGGTGTGTACGCGATCACTCACCGCCGGACCTCCCGAAGAGAAAGCCCGGGCCCGGAGAGTCGCCTCTCCGAGCCCGGACCGACACGACACGCTCGTTTCGCCTCAGCGCGTTCGGTTCGCTCGCCTCCGCGGTCACCCCCCGCCGGGCGAGCCGGCGGGGAGTCTGCAGGAGGGTGCCCGCGGAGGCATGCTCCACGGGCCTGTTCGTTGGGACGGGGTCAGGCGGCAGGTCGACCGCTCTGAACATGCCAGCGCGCAAGGCTCCAGATCTCCGCGCGATCTCCCGCACCGACCATCTGCACTTTGCGCTCCTCTTCGATCGGGAGGTCCGCGCCGAAGATGTTCCGCATCATCTCGCCCGAGAGCGTGATGCGACCCTGAACATCGACGTCGACGACTTCCACGCTCTGGAAGAAGGAGCGTTGCACTTGGCGGTTGCGAGCGGCATCCGCACCGGCGATCGACTCGCGCGGCACGAACGTCGCGTGGTTCTGGAACTGCTGACGAGTCAGGAGCCAGACACAGCCATCCGCTTCCCACGGGATGAGAAAGAACTGCGCGAAGGAGACCCCTTCGGAACCTCCCCCAGTCGCAGCCGACGGCTCGCGGAAGCGCTTCGGGACGTGTACGCGGTTCTTGCCGTCGAGCTTGTGCTCGGAGTTGCCGAAGAAGAGCAGCTCCGAGATGCCACTCGCGGGCACCGGCGCCGAAGGGCTCGAGGTCATACCTCGCCTCCCCACAGCGATTCCCGAGAGCGAACCGCGGTGCTACGCTCGGCCCGAGCCCCTGCATTCCCGAACCCGGCGCCTCGCGCGCCGGAAGCACCCCACTCGACCCCACTGCCCGCCGTGCCGAGACCCCAGGAGAACCTCGCGAAGGCCGAGTCGAACGCCCTGCCGAAGGGTCGTGTCGATCGAGGCCCGCGTTGCGGTTCGGACGAGTTCATGGACGGGAGCACCGGGATCCGAGGGGATGCCGGGAACCCAGAGTCGCCAGCCACCGGGATCCACCTGACCAGCAGGTCGAACCCCACCTGACCGACACTCAACCGTTCCGCAGCCCCATCGGCCACCACCTGGCCCCAACTTACTCGGGTCGAGCCCTCATGTGCAAGGGGTGCGCCGCCGGGATTCCGCGTTTTCCCAGCGCGGGACGAGACTCTGGCTCGAGGGCGTGCCGTTCGACCTCCACCGCGCCCCACCACCGCACCCCACCAGGGAGCACCACCACTCCGCCCCACCGGGGGTCGCAGCACGTCGCGGACCGGTCCCGGCGCGCCGGCCGGGCAGCGAAGTCGGTGGCGTGCAGGCTCGCGCTCGAGGGCTCGAGCGACGCGCCGCGCTCGCGCGCGGAGCGAGCGCGCACCGGGTCGAGACGCAAACGAACGAGGCCCGCGCCTCTTCGGCGCGAGCCTCGCTCTCCCCGCAGTTCCTCGGCGCAGTGCTCGAGGACGTTCCCGCGCGATCAGTCCTCGCGCGCGACGCTCTCGTCGGCGGTCTCGGCGACGCCGCCCCCGCCGGTCTCGGCGAGCGCATCGAGCACGCCCGCGGGCAGCAGGCCCTCGACGGAATCGGGATCCTCGAAGAGGTCCTGCAGCGCTTGGCGCAGCTCCGGCATCTCCGCCTGCGTCGGCGGCTCGACCGCCACGCGCAACGAGTGTTCGCTCTTCGGATAGCCGAGGCGGAGGAAGTCCCCTTGCTCCGAGCGCTGCGTACCGAGCAGCACGAAGCGGCGCTTGCGGATCAGGATCAACGCGATCAGGAACGCCAGCATGCGCTGACGCTTGTCGAGCTCGAGCGTGACCACGTGAGAGAGCAACGCGCGCAAGCTCTCGAGATCGACCTGACGCTCGCGCTTGCCCTGCGGTCGCTGCGTGCGCCAGAACGGGATGTCGACGCGCAGATCGGCGGGTCGGAAGCACGCGGCGCAGCGATCGATGCGCCGCCACTCTTCACCGCCCAGCTCGAGCCACGAGTAGTGCTCTTCGGCGGGCTCGAATTCCTTCGAGCAGGCATCGCAGTGCGTCGCGCGGCGCGAGATCTTCCAATTCGCCATGGCGGATCAACGGCTCCGATTTCCGTCGCGCGAGATCAGAACATCTCTCGCGAGCGCAAGCGAGGGCGCAACGCTCAGGAGCCGTTGCCGCGGCGCCGCGCGAGCCACGCCTCGAACTCGTCGACGCGCACGGCGCCCGGCATCCGCGTGGTGCGACGCAGCACTTGGAGCAGGTCCTGGCGCTCCTCGACGGAGAGGCGCAGCTCCTGAGCTCGCGCATAGCGCGAGATCAGCAGCGCCAGCGCCTCGGCGTCCGCCATCTCGGCCAAGCCCTTCACGGCCTGGCGCCGCACGAAGGCGTCGCCATCCTTCAAGCCGCGCACGAGCAGCTCGCGCACGCGTTGTCGCGCCGCGGCATCGGCGCCGAAGCTCGCGGCGATGCGCCCGAGCGAGAGATAGGCCTCGCCGCGCACCTGCCACTCGGGATCGCCGAGATAGCGCGCGAAGACCTCGATCATCGGCACACCGCCGATCGAGGCCAGCACGGAGAGGATCTCGCGGCGCTCGGCCGCGTCGGAGCTCGCCGCGAAGCTCGACTGCAGAGGCGCGACGGCGCGGGCGCCGATCTGCACCAGCGTGTCCTTCACCAACGCGACGACGACCTTGTCGTCGGCGCGGAGCCCGACGGCGAGGAGCGGCGCCGCGGCGTCGCCCATCGCCACGAGCTGCGCTTGGTGCTCGCGGAAGTCCGTCCACGAGCCGACCATCGCGGCGCCGGCGCGCTCGCGCTCGTGCGCGCGCAGCATGGCGCGGATGAAGTTCTGTACGAGCAGCTCGGCGATGCGCGGGTCTTCGAGGGCTTCGTCGCGAGCGGAGGGCCAGGTCGGATCGCCGGTCTGGTACAGCGCGACCAGGCGCTCGACGCGGGCCTTCTCCTCCTCTTCGGACGCGCTCAGCGGCGGCGGAGCTTCGGGCTCGGTCGAGCACGCAGCGCAGAGCGCGAGCGCGGCCGCCAGCGCCGCGGGATGGCTTGCGAAGCGCGGGGACACCGTGCCATCCTGCGGAGCGAGCGCTCCTCGCCGAGGATCCCGTGCTCGTCGATCCATTCGCTTCCTCTGATGGAGCGCCCCCCGCGTGAGCCGGAGCGCCGCATGACCATGCGAAGTACTGCGCCCTCGAGTTCGCCGCGCCGCGTGCGCGTCGAGCAGATCGAACGCAGCGCCGAGCGCCGACGCTTCGTCGAGTACGCGCGCGCACTATACCGAGACGACCCGGCCTACGTCCCGCCTCTCACCGGCGCCGTGCTCCATCAGCTCGACGAGCGCAAGAACCCGTTCTTCGCGCACGCCGAGCAGGCGCTCTTCCTCGCGCGCGAAGGCGGTTGCATCCGCGGACGGATCGCGGCGATCGTGGACCGCGACCTCCAGGAGCGCCACGGCCGCGCGGTCGGCGTCTTCGGCTTCCTCGAAGCGGAGGACGATGCGGAGGTCTTCGGGGCGTTGCTGGAAGCCGCGACGCTCTGGCTGCGCGAGCGCGGCGTGAAGGAGATCCTCGGTCCGATCCAGCACTCGACCAACTACGAAGCCGGGCTCCTGGTCGAGGGTTTCGGGGTCCGCCCGGCGCTGATGATGACCTACAACCCGCCGTATTACGCGCCGCGCCTGGAGGCGCTCGGCCTCGCGAAGGCGATGGACCTGCTCGCCTTCCGCATCGTCGATGCCGGCGTCACCGACGAGCGCTTTCGACGCATCGCGTCGCGAGCTCGCGAGCGCGCAGGCATCTCCTTGCGCACCCTGGACCTCGCATTCTTCGAACGCGAGCTCGACGGCATCCGCCGCGTCTACAACGAGGCCTGGCAGGAGAACTGGGGCTTCGTCCCGCTGCGCGATGCGGAGTTTCGCACGCAGGCGCGCGAGATGCGCCGCATCGTGCGGCCACAGCTCGTGGTGCTCGCGGAGAAGGACGGCGCCGTCGTCGCCTTCGCCATGGCCCTCCCCGACGTGAATCCGGCGCTCGCGGCGGTGAACTCGCGCATCTTCCCCTTCGGCTGGCTGCGCCTGCCCTTCCTGATGAAGCGCGTGCGCGCCGTACGCGTGGTGACCCTCGGCGTGCTCGAGGGTTTCCGGCACTCCGGCATCGAGGCGGCGATGATCCTGGAGATCATCGATCGCGGCCGCGAGCTGGGCTTCAACGAGGCCGAGCTCTCGTGGGTGCTCGAGACGAACCAGCCGATGATCAAGACCATCGAGGCCGTCGGCGGCGTGCTCTCGAAGCGCTACCGCCTCTACGGCGCCGAGCTCGAGACGGTGCTGGCGAATAGCCGCTCGTAGTCGGCGGCCATCGCGGAGGCCTCTCGCGGCGGGCGCACGCCCGCGGTGAGCCGCGCTCGCAGCGCCGCGTCCTCCGCGAAGCGCCGCAAGCACTCGCGGAGCGCCGCGACGTCGCCGCGGGGGAACAGCAGCCCGTCGGCCCCATCGCGCACCGCTTCGCGCATGCCGCCGAGATCGGTCGCGATCACGGGCAACCCCTCCCGGCGCGCCTCCATGATCGTGACCGGCGCGTTCTCGTACCACAGCGAGGGAACGACGAGGGCGTCGAAGCGCGGATGGATCTCGTGCGATCGATGCGGATCGAAGGCGCCGAGGAAGGAGATGCGAGGATCGCCCGCGGCCAGCTCGCGCAGACGTGCGACGAACGGAGGGAACCAGCTCAACTCGCCGTGGATCTCCAGCGCGAGCTCGTCGCCTTCGAGCCCGCGAAACGCCTCCACGAGCGCGGCGACACCTTTGTAGTCCGCGATGGTCCCGACATAGCCGAAGACGATGCGCCGCGATCCTCGCGCGCGCCCCGCCGACGAGCTCGGAAGCCCCGGCAGGCCGGCTTCGATGTGCGCTATGCGCCCACGGAAGGGTTCTCCGTAGGCCTCGAACACGCCGCGCAGGAATTGCGATGGCGAGACGAAGGCCGCGATCTCCGCGCCACGCGCATCGAAGCGCTCGCGCCGCGCCGCGAGCGCGCGCGGCCAAGCGCTCGCGCGATCTTCGGGCGCGCAACCGTAGCGCGCCGGCTGGAGCGGGAACGCGCGCATGCAATGGCCGCAGCTCGATGGACTCGGCCCATCGCAGAGGCCGAGATCCTCCAGCATCAAGGTGCCGCGCGGACAGATCCAGTAGTAGTCGTGCAGGGTGGCGACGACGGGGATCGCGCGTCGCCGCGCCTCCGCGATGATCTCGATGCCGAAGAACGCCGTGTGCTGCAGATGCACGAGCTCGGGGCGGAACTCGTCGAGCACGCGGGCGAACGCGCGGGTCATCTCCGCATCCGCGTACATCTCGGAGTAGTCGTGGAAGAGGTTGTCGTACGCCACCTCCTCGACCGGGAGCCCGACGTAGCTCGTCCGCCGGATCGAGTAGGCCTCGCGCCCGGTATCTCGCTCGGCGCAGAGAAGCACGACCTCGTGCCCTCTCGATCGCAGGCCGTCCGCGACCAGGAAGGCCATGAGCTCCGTACCCGCGAAGTGCTTCGGCAGGAACTGGTGTACGACGGCCAAGATCCTCACGCAGAGCCCTCTTCGCTCGCGCGACGCGCTTCGAGCTGCGCTCGCAAGTGGCGATTCTCGCGCTCCAGATTGGCGATGTGCTCGGGCGCGCCCGACCAGCGCAGCGCGTGGCGATAACGCTGCTCCGAGCGGTAGGCCTCGAATTCCTCGTGGGCGGCCTCGTCGAAGCGGTCGATGACGCCGGCGAGGCCCGCGCGTACGACCGCGCCATAGTGCTCTTCCAGGCGTGCGACGCAGTCCGCGAAGCGCTCGGGTGGACGGACCGCCGCGCGCCAACCCGCGAGGCGCTCCGGCTCGTCGATCGCGGCATCGAGGAGACGGGCGAGCTCGTCGGCGTCGCCGCGCGCGAAGAGCTCGCCGCCCGGCGGCACGCGCTCTTCCAACGCGCCGGCGCGCGTCGCGAGCAGCGGCCAGCCGAGCGCTCGCGCTTCGTCGACGACGAAGGAGTACGACTCGTGGCAGAGCGACGGCAGCACGGCGAGATCCGCGTGCAGGGACGCGAGCTCCGGCGGACGGAAGGGACCGCGGAAGCGGACGTGGCTCTCCGCCGCGAGCGCCTCCAAGCTCGCGCGATGCGCCGGATCCCAGCAGTCGCCGAGCAGATCCACCTCGAGGCTCGCGCGGTGCTTCGCGCGGCGCAATGCCTCCAGCAACACCTGCTGGCCTTTCGCGGGATAGAGATGGCTCCAGCACGCGACGCGCAGCGTTCGATCGCGCCCGGGCACCCCCGGGAGCGGCGGGCTCGGCGGGAGCTCGGCCGCGATGCCGTGCGGCAGCACGGTGAATTGTTCCGCCGCGAGCGCGGTGACACGCGAGACGAGCTCGCCCTGCGCGCGCGAAGGCACGAAGACGCGCCGCGCGAGGGCCAGCTCGTTCCGCGCGTCGTCGCGCCAGAGCTCGATCGCGCGCGCGATCTCGCTCGGACCGTGCCAGGGCTTCTCGTCCACGCAACCTCGGCAGGGCTCGTTCCCCGGCACCGCCGTGCAGAAGCTCTGGTCCGCCTTCACGCGGAAGCAGATCAAGCACGTGGTCCAGAGATCGTGCAGCGTGACGACGCCGGGGATTCCCGCGAGGAAGGCGCGGTGCAGGAGATCGCGCGTCAGGCGCACCCAGTGATGCACGTGCACGACATCGGGGCGCTCGCGCTCCAGGATCTCGCGGAACGCGCGGCCGACCCTGGGCTCGTAGCTCTTCTCCCACGAGTCGAAGTAGAGATCGGCGCGCAGGATCCAGTAGCCGCGGAGGCCGTCCTCGCGCTGGAACGCCTCGACGCGCGGCTCCTCCGCCTCGTAACGCAGCGTGCCCGCGACGACGACCACCTCGTGGCCGCGCGCTTGCAGCGCGAGCGCCAAGCGCTCGACGTAGGTCTCGGTGCCGCCCACGTTCTCCGGTGGGAAGCCGTGCGCTACGAGCAGGATCTTCATCGCCTTCCTCCGGAGGCGAGCGCCGCGATGGCCTCGCCATAGAGCGCTTCCAGATCGGCGGCGTCCTCTTCGATCGTGCGCGGATGGAGCGGGCCGCGAGGATAGAGCGCATCGAGGCGCTCCGGCGCCTCGAGCACCGCGCGCAGCGCACGCGCGAGATCCGCGGCATCGCCGGCGCGGAAGCGCCAACCACTGACACCTTCCTCCACGAGCTCGCGCATACCGCCGAGATCGGAGACGAGCAACGGGGTGCGCAGCGCCAACGCTTCTTGGATGATCAGCGGCGAATTCTCGTACCAGATCGACGGCACCACGAGCAGATCGGTCTCGCCGAGCACCTCGGCGATGCGCGCATGGGGCACGGTCCCGCGGAGCTCGACGCCGAGCTCCGTCGCGCGCGCGCGCAGCTTCGCGACGTACTCGGGACGGTAGCTCGTGTTGCCGTAGATGCGGAGCCGCGCGGCGCCTCCCGGCGCGAGCTGCGCCCAGGCCTCGAGCAGCACATGCGCGCCCTTGTGCGGGACCACCGTGCCGAGGAACGCGACGCGCAGCGGCCCCGCGCGCGGCGTCCGCTGCTCTTTGAGCTCCCGGACATCGATCCCCGAGCGGAGCTGGCGCAGCTTCGCGTCCGGCAGGCCCCAGCGCGCGAACTCGTCGTGCAGGAAGCGCGACGGCGTCACGAGCGCGTGCAGCGCCGCGGTGAACGGCCCCTTCACGAAGGCCTCGCGCTCGGCGAGCGCGCGAGCGGCTCCGCTCACCGCTTCGGCTGCGGGCTCGCTAGCGCTCGGCTGCGCGCGCAGCGCGCGCGCGGCGCGGGCGCCCGCACGTAGCGCCGGCGAGAGATCGAGCCCCGTCGCGCGCTTCACGCGCGCGACCCACGGCGCTGCTCGGCGTTCGAGGCCGCCCTGAGCGAACGGCAGCGTCGCGATGCAGCGCGCGCAGGTCGCCGGCTCGATCGCATGGCAGACCTGATCGTCGTCGCGAAGGCGCTGGCCAAAGCGCGCGCACTGCAGCCAGAAGTCGTTCAGTGTGTAGATCGCGGCGATGCCGCGCGCGCGGGCGCGCGGCGCGCAGCCCAGCGAGAGGTAGAGGAGATGCGTGAAGTGCACGACGTCGGGGCGGGCTTCGTCCAGCACCCGCTCGAAGGCCTCCTCGGCGGGCGGCCAGAGGAAGCTCTCGCGCAGATCGTCGTGGAGCAGGTTGTTCACCAGCTCGTGCACGACGATGCCCTCGTGCTCGCGGCGGAGCAGCGTTCGATCCGGCTGCGCGACGTCCTTCTCGGCACAGAAGACCTCGACGCGATGCCCGCGGCGCACGAGGGCGCGCGCGAGGCCGGCGGTGTAGACCTCGACGCCCGCGTGGTGACGCGGCGGATAGCGATGCGCGACGAGCAGCACCTTCACGAGCGCGCCTCCTCCCCGCGGAGCCGCGCGGCGCGCGCGCGAGCGAACGAGGCCGCCTCGACGCGTCGACCGCGCAACCCATCGAAGATCCCGCGCGCCTTTGCGAGCACCGCGGTCGGACGCCCGCCGCGCAGCGCTTCACGCGCGAACGCGAGCGGCAGAGTCAACACGTCGAAGACGAAGAGCCCGAGCCAGCCGCGCAGAGAGGAGTGTTTCCGCAGGAAGCGCACCGAGTTCAGCGCGTTCGCGTACTTCCGCGCCGGCGCGTAACCGCCGCCGCTCGCGCTCCCGCTCTCGTGCACGACCACGGAGCTCGGCACATAGCGCACGCGCCAGCCGCGTTCGCGGAGGCGCACGCCGAGGTCGACGTCCTCCATGTAGGCGAAGAACTGCTCGTCGAAGAGGCCGACCTCGCGCAGCGCCTCCGCGCGCAGGAGCAGGGCGCATCCGGGCAGGTAATCGACGTCTTCTTCGCGCTCATGGGCTCCGCGATCGAGCTCGCCATGGCCTCGCAGCGTGGAGACGTTCGCGCGATGATCGATGCGGCCGCCCGCGCACCAGATGCGGCGCTCCGGTCCCGGCAGCAGCACCTTCGGCCCCGCGGCGCCGACGCGCGCCTCGGCGAGCGCGCGCGCGAGCGGCGGGTAGAACTGCGGCTCGACCTCGACGTCGTTGTTCAGGACGAGCAGCGCGCGGTCGCCCCGCTCGAGCGCCCGACGCAGACCGACGTTCATGCCCGCGCAGAACCCGAGGTTCGCCGAGTTGCGCACGATCAGCGCGCGAGAGAACTCCCGCTCGACCGCCTCGCGCGAGCCGTCCTCCGAGGCGTTGTCGACGAAGACGATGCGCTCCTCTCCGATGCCGGCGCGCAGCAGCGAGCGCAGGCAACGCAGGTTCGCTTCGCCGCCGTTCCAGTTGAGGACCACGACACCCAACGCCTCGTCGGCTCTCATGCGAACCTCCGCACGAGGCTCCACCATCCGCGCAGCAGCGCGTCCAGGGCGAGAGCGACTCGTCGAGCGAAGGGCTTCGCGAGGAGCTGCGGATTCAGCGTCAGGGGGCCGCCGACCAGCAGCTCGCGATCGCGCACGACGCGCAGACGCTGCACCTCGCGGCGCTGGCGCAGGACGCGAGGCAGCTCGCGCAGGAAGCGCAGCTTGCCGCGCAGATACGGACCGAGCAGGCGCGCCTTCAAGGTGAAGCCGAACCAGACGATCTCATAGAGGACGAGCGCCGGCACGGCGAGCACGAGGCTCCGCACCTGATGGTTCTTCAGCAACAGGCGGCAGCGATTGCGACTGTGGAAGAACGCGCGTCGCGCGGGGTACTCGTCGGCGCGGAAGCTGAGTCCCGCCGTCCCGCCCATGTGGCGCACGATGGCGTCCTCCGCGCTGCAGATGGTGTAGCCGGCGAGGCGCAGGCGAAAGGAGAGGTCGTAGTCCTCCATCAAGTAGTAGAGTTCTTCGTCGAAGCCCCCCACGGCGCGCAGCGCATCGCGATCGACGAGCAGCGTCACCGCGGTCATGCCGTCGACCGCGACCGTACCGCGTCCTTCGGCTTGCTCCAGCGGCGCATGGAAGTTCCGGAGCACGAGGAGCCCCACGTAATGAAAGCGGGCACCATCGTAGTGGACGCGCGAGGGCTCGCCATCGAAGACGGCGCGCGGTTGCGCCACGGCGGAGGAGCGCTCGAAGGCAGCCGCGCGCAGCTTCCGCAGCGCGTCGGGCTCGATCACCGCATCGTTGTCGACGAGCAGCACCCAGCGATGGCGCGCCTCCGCGAGTCCGCGGTTCCGCGCGACGCAGGGGCCACCGTTGCGATCGAGCGCAACGATGCGCACGCTCGGAAACGCGCGCTGCGCGAGCGCCAAGCCACCGTCCGTCGACGCGTCGTCGACGAGCACGATCTCGTCGAGCTCGTTCCCGAGGGCGACGAGCGCTCCGAGGCAGCGCTCGAGATAGCGCTCGCCTTGGTAGTTCACCACCACCGCCGAGACCGCCGCGGTCCGCGGATCCGGTGCGCTCGCCCGCCGCTCGCTCTCAGACATCGGGCATCTCGAAGTCCGGCGCGCGACAGACCTTCCGCCGCTTCCAGCAGTATGGCACGTTCGCGAGCGCGGCCAGCGTGGCCTTGATCACGATCCACCAGCCGCGCTTCGTCTGGCGGATGTTCGAGATGAGGCCGATGCCGCCCACGGCATCCGCGGCATCCTCCGCGTCGTCGCGCTTGCGGACGCGGCGCCAGACGAACGCGAAGGGGAAGCCGAGGATCTGCGAGAGCGGCGCGTGCTTGAACATCACGAGCCAGAAGTTCCGCACGTGGTAGTAGAGCGAGCGCGCGCCCTTCTTCATCCCGAAGGGCGTCCCGTGCTGCGTCACGACCTCGGGGAACTGCAGGATGCGGAAGCCCAATCCGAGCACGCGCGCGGCGAGGTCGCGTTCGTTCCCGTAGATGAAGAAGCGCTCGTCGTACCAGCCGGCGCGGCGGATCACGTCCGTCTTCGCCAGCGTGCCGCAGCCGCGGAAGGTCGACATGTAGCGGATCTCGTTCACCGCGGGCGCGTCGATGTAGCTCTGCGGCATCTCGGGCTCGACGACCTTGGTCGAGATCATCCCCGTCGTCTCGGGCTCCTGCTCGAAGCGATCGAAGAGCCGCTTCAGCCAATCCGGCGGCAGCACGATGTCGTCGTCGAGGATCGCGATGAAGGGCGCCTGCGCCGTCGAGAAGCCGATGTTGAAGGTCTCGCACGCCCCGTAGGACGGATCGGGCATGACGATCAACCGCACCGAGGGGAACTCGCTGCGCACCATCTCGATCGTGCCGTCCTTCGACGCGTTGTCGACGACGATGATCTCCAGGAAGGGCTCGACCTGGGCGAGGAGCGAGCGCAGGTTCTTGCGAACGTCCTCGCGCTTGTTGAACGAGGTCAGCACGGCGCTCGCGCGACGATCGATCATGAGCAGGCGTCCTCGAAGGTCAGGCGCTCCAGGCGCTCTACCAGGGCGAAGAGCTCGTCGCTCCGGCCCGCGTCGAGCCGGAGGAACGCCTCGCAGGCGCGCACTTCGGGCAGATCGACGTTGACGGTGCGCGACGCATCGAGCGCGCGCACCTTGGTGCGGATGTCGTTGGTGGCGATCTGGCTCGCGTAACAGGCCATGGCGGCGTCCTTCTGCGCGAGCGCGGTCGTGATGTCCACCAGCAGGTTCGCCGGGACCGGCGAGTTGACGCCCGCCCAGAGCACCCGTCGCACCGCCGGAGAGGCGGGCAGCGCGCGTCGCAGGGCCTCGGCCGCGGCGCGATGATCGGCGTGCGCCTCGAAGGGCGAGAGGGCGATCGCGGTATCCGGCTCGAAGCTCCGGAGCTCCGCCTGCAGCCGTTCGGCGAGCTCGCCCACGCGAGCGCCGAGCGTTCCATCGCCGAATCCGAATTCGAGCGCGGGCTCGAGCCCCAACGCCGCGAGCGCCGCGTCGGACTCGGCGCGCCGCACGGCGACGATGTCGCCGTAGCTCCCGGTGGGATCACCGGCCGAGCCATCGGTGAGATGCAGGACGCGGACCGCGACACCGTTCGCCGCGGCTTGCGCGAGCAGGCCGCCGGCGGAGATCACCTCGTCGTCCGCGTGCGGCGCGACGACGAGCACGCGCGCACCGACCAACGCGCGCCAGGGCAGCAGCGCTGGAAAGCGGAAGCCGAGATCGATCACGCGACACCTCCGGCGCGGCGCGCGAGGGCGCGCGCATAGCGCGCGAGGAGATCGCGCGCGGCGTCCTCCATGGTCGGCACTCGGCCCGGCAGCGCTTCGCGGAGCTCGTCCAGCCACGCGCAGTCGACGGAGAGGCGGCGCAGCGCGCGCGCCCACGCTTCGACATCCCCCGCGGGCAGCACGACGCCGGCGTCGCCGCAGCGCTCGCCGAGGGCGCCGCGATCGCTCACCAGGACCGGTAGCCCGAGTGAGAGCGCCTCGTCGACGACGAGTCCGTAGGATTCGTGCGCGAGCGAGGGGAACGCCGCGAGGTCGCAGTCGCGCGTCCATGCGTGCAGCTCTTCGAGCCCGCGGTAGGCGCCGCGGAAGCGGATCGCCAGACCCGTCTCCTCGGCTCGCGCGCGCACCGCGCGCTCCAGCGCCGCGTCGCGGAAGGGCCCGAGCACTTCGAGCTCGACCAGAGCGGGGACCGCTTGTTGGGCGAGCGCCTCCACCAGCACGAGCAGGCCCTTCACCCAGACGTGGTTGCCCCAAGTCGCCACGCGGAGCGGCTCGTCGAGGGTGCGTTGGCGAGGCGCCTCGAGCGCCGAGCGATGGAAGGGCTCGGGCAGACCGGGCTCCACGACCTCGATCGACGCGGTGCCCTCGGGGAGGAGCCGCGCCAGCGCGCGCGCGTGCGTCCACGAGGGCGCGTGGCGCTCGACCGCGCATGCGAGCTCTCCGCGGAGCGCCTCATCGCGTCGCGCGAAACGCGCGTAGATCCGATCCTCGGACTCGCCGACATCGGGTGCCACGCAGCGCAGGCAATCCCCGCGCCGGGTGTCGGCGGGGCAGGTGACCTGGGGGTCGGGCGACAAGCGGAAGAAGCGCGGGCAGACCGCGAAGAAGTCGTGCAGCGAGACGAAGGCCAGAGCGCCGCTCTCCGCGGCGCCGCGCGCGACATCGAAGGGCAGCGTCTGCCAGTGGTGAACGTGCACGATCTCGGGCGCGCGCTCGCGCCAGAGCGCGCGCAGCACGCGCGAGCTGCGCTCGCGCTGCGGATCGAGGTGATAGACCTCTTCTGGCGTGCGCTTCAAGCGCAGTACCTCGAGCTCCTGCCAGAGCTCGGGCTCGAGATCGACGCCGCGGTGCGGCTGATCGGAGCCCGCGACGACGAGCAGCTCGTGGCCCGCGGCGAGCTGCGCGCGGGCGATCTCCGCGACGAAGCGCTCGGTCCCGCCGACGAACTCCGGCGGGAAGTTGTGCACGACGTGCGCGATCCTCATGCCCCACCTCGACCGCGCCAGCGCACGAAGGCCTCGCCGTGCGTCGCCCCCTTCGGCAAGTAGAGGCTCCTCTGCGCGCAGAGGCCGAGCGACATGTGCACGAGATCCGTGTACTGTAATTGGGAGGCATGCTCGCGCAGCGCGGCGCGCTTCTTCTCCACCACCGTGGAGATATCGAGCACGACGTCGGCGACGCACGGCGTCCACACCTCGTAGCCCCACGCCGCGCAAGCGAACGACAGCCGCTCCAGCGCGCGCTCGATCCCGAGCGCCGCGATCCAGTGATCGGAGTGCGCCTCGCGGGGCCACGGGTAATAGACGAGGTCGGGACGGACGCGCTCCAGATGAGCGCGCACGCTCTCCGCGAGCTGCTCCACGTCGGCGTCGGTCACCTCGTAGCCATCGGGATAGCGCCAGAAGGCGTAGTCCTCGATGCCGAGCACGGCGCCTCCCGAACGCGCCTCTCGCTCGCGCAGCGCGAGCAGCTCCTCGCGGCCGTAGCACCCGTCGGGATCGCCCGAGAGCCCGCTCGTCAGCACGACCACTTGCACCGGATCGCCTTGCGCCCGATGCAGCGCGCTCGCGCCGCCGCAGCCGATCACGTCGTCGTCGGCATGCGGAGCGAAGACGACGACGCGCCCGCGAGGCGGAGCGGCCCAAGCGATCGGCAGCGGCGGAGGGACGAGGCGAGGCGAGCTCATGCGCTCCTCCGCGCCTCGGAGGCGAAGATGTCGCGCACGATGCCCTCGAGCTCGCGGAGCGCGGCCTCGCGCTCTCCGGCGTCCTGCAGCTCGCGGCGCAGCCGACGGCGTTCCTCCCACGCGCGCCAGCGGACCATGAAGCGCACCCACGCCGCGCCGAGGCGACCGTAGTGCTTGCGGTAGTAGGAGAGGCGATTGCGGTGCCACTCCACGACGCGCGTCGAGAAGCGCTTCGTGCTCTGTCCGACGTGATGCACGACCTGCGCTTCGACCAGGTAGTGGATCAGCCAGCCCGCGCGGCGGATGCGCTGGCAGAGATCGACGTCGTTGAAGTAGAGCCAGAGCTCCTCGTCGAAGACGCCCACCTGCTCCAGCACCTCGCGGCGGATCAGCAGGCACGCGCCCGGCGGCTGGTCGACATCGCGGCTCGTGCGGTGGTCGTAATCCCGCATGAAGTAGCGCCGCATCACGGGGTTCCGCGGCCAGCGCTTGTCGAGGTTCATGTCGAAGAAGAGCGGAACGAGCAGCGTGGGGAAGCGCATGCAGCACGGCTGCACGCTCCCGTCGGCGTTCCGCAGCCCGGCGCCGACCGCGCCGTGCGCCCGATGGCCGCGCAGGAAGCCCACCAGCTTGTCCAGGCTGCCGTCGCGCACCTCGGTGTCGCTGTTCAGCAAGAGCACGTTCGCGCCGCTCGCGGCGGCGATGCCGATGTTGTTGCCGCGCGCGTAGCCCTCGTTCCGCGCGTTGACGAGGAGGCGCGCCTCCGGGAAGCGCTCGCGCACCATCTCTGAGGATCCGTCGCTGCTGGCGTTGTCGACGACGAGCAGCTCGCGGCGCACGGTGTCCCGCACCTGCCGCAGGCTCTCGAGGCAGCGCTGCAGCAGCTCGCGGGTGTTCCACGAGAGGATCACGATCGAGAGCTCGGGCGCGGGGGCGCTCATCGCGCGGTCTCCGCGGCGACGCGCTCGAAGGTCCAGACGCGCAGCGTCCGCATCGTGGCGACATCGACCGCGCGCACGAAGTAGCGGAGGTATCCGATGCTGCGCCAGGCGAGCTCGGAGAACGCGAACGGATTCGCCGCGCGCACCATGCCCCCGGCGAGGAAGAACATCGGGTCCATCGAGAGCTCGAGGAAGAACGGCTCGCGCGTCGGGACCTCGATCGACGGCGGAGCGACGACGCGCCCCAGATCGACGGGCTCCAGCGGCGGGCGCTTCTTCCACTTCCCGGGCCACCAGTCGATCAGCTTCTTGCCGAGTTCGTAGCCCAGAGCGCGCCGCAGCGGCCCGTACCACTTGCGGTAGTACTCCTGCTGCGCGATGTGGTAGCGGCGCATCGCCTCGCCGCCATCGGTGGCCGAGGAGCGCCCGTAGAAGTGCGCGATGTGCGCGTCCGGCACCAGCGTGCACTCGAGCCCCGCGCGACCGACGCGGCGATAGAAGTCGGCGTCCTCGTAGTAGAGCGGGAAGCGCTCGTCGAAGAGCCCGCCGATCGTCGGCAGCACGTCGCGTCGCAGCACCATGCAGCAGCCGGAGAGCATAGGCAGCGCGGTCGGACGCTCGAGCGTCCAGTAGCGGTAGGAGACGCGCGAGCGATGGCGCGCGTACGCGCGGGCGAGCCCGGGCGTGAGGTGCGCGTAGACTTGTCGCCAGTGATCGGCGAGATCGGGCAGCGGGTTCGGCGGCAGCGCCACCGCGCGATCGAGATCGTAGAAGCCCATCGGGCCCGCGACGCCGCACTCGCGATGCTCGACGACGTGACGATGGAGCTTCTCCAGCGAACCCTCGAAGAAGCAGAGGTCGGGGTTCAGGATCGCGAGGACGGGCGCGCTCGTCGCACGCAGACCGAAGTTCATCCCGCCCGAGTAGCCGCTGTTGCGATCGTTGAAGAGCAGCTCCGCGCCGGACTCCGCGGCGAGCGCCTCCAGGATGGGCCGGTCGCGCTCGAGCTCGGGCGAGCGATTGTCGACCAGCACGAGCTCGACGGAGATCCCCGCTCGCTCGGCTTCGCGCCGCAGGCTCCGCACACACTCGACGGCGTAGGCGGCCGAGTTGTAGCTCAGGATCACGGCGGAGACGTCGGCCATGGCGCGCGCTCCGTTCAGGAGATCGGGCCCACCTCTCGCGCGACCTCGATCTTCCAGCGGTGATCCTGCGCGAAGAGGCCGAGGTTCCGCTCGCGGCTCAGCACGACGAGGTCCTGCTTCGCCATGCGGTTGTCGTAGCGGTGGATGCCGGGGCCGTCCAGGATCACGCAGAAGACCACGAAGGTCCCCGAGAGGAGCTGCAGCCGCGGGATGTGCAGCACGGCGGTGCCGCTCTCGCCCGGAACCGCGACGCCATCGAACTGCGTCGAGTTCGCGATGCAGAGGGTCTGATCGCTGCGCAGGAAGCCGATCCCGATGTGGATCGGATAGCGCGAGGGATCGGGGTTCTCGTAGCTCACCGCGACGTCGAGCGCTTCGCCGGGCGAGCACTCGCGACACTCCTCTTCGCTGCCCGGGCGATACACGCGGACCTCGGTGATCCGAGGATGCTGCTCCTTCGCCCCCTTCGGCGCCGCGGGCAGATCGCCCTCGACGACCGCCTTCGCGTCGATGTCGAGCGCGCGCTCGAAGGCCGCGTACTCGTTCGTGACCAGCGTGGCGTCGCCGTGGCGCGCGATCCGCCCATCGCGGACCCACAGCGCCTGGTCGCAGAGCTGGCGGATGTCGTAGAGCGAGTGCGAGCAGAAGAGGATCGTCTTTCCTCGCTCGCGGAACTCGTAGATCTTGTCGATGCACTTCTTCTGGAAGTGCATGTCCCCCACCGCGAAGATCTCGTCGATGATCAGGATCTCGGGGTCGACCGCGACCGCCACCGAGAAGCCGAGGCGCATCGCCATGCCCGAGGAGTAGGTGCGGAGCGGCTCCTCGATGAACGCGCCGAGCTCGCTGAACTCCCAGATCTCGTCGAACTTCTCCAGCATCTCGCGGCGCGAGTAGCCCATCATGATCCCGTTCATGATGAGGTTCTCGCGACCGGAGAACTCGGCGTGGAAGCCCGCGCCGAGCTCGAGCATCGAGCTCACGCGCCCGTGGCAGGCGAAGGTCCCGCTCGTCTGGAAGGTGGTCCCCGAGAGGATCTTCATCAGCGTGGACTTGCCCGCGCCGTTGGCACCGATGATGCCGAGCGCCGAGCCCTTGGCGACGTCGAAATCGACGTCGCGCAGCGCCCAGTGTTCGCGGTGGAACGAGCGCTGCCCGAGGCTGAGTGCCTCGAGGATGCGATGCCCGGGCGTGGGGTAGCTCTTGTACTTCTTCGAGAGCCCGCGGACTTCGATGGCGTGGTTCATGGCGCGGCTCTCAGATCTCGTCGGCGAAGCGCTTGCGCTTCGACTGGAAGAACCAGACCCCGAGCCAGAGCATGCCCAAGCCGACGCCCGCGAAGACGAGCACCGGGCGCCAGGCCTCCCAGGAGAGCCAATCGCAGCCGGGATGGATCAGCACGTTCCGGTACGCCTGGATCAAGTGGAACATCGGGTTCCACTCGAAGTAGCCGACGTAGCCCTGCAGCGCTTCGATGTGCGGCGACCAGAAGATCGGCGTCAGGAACATCCAGAAGGTGATGAGAACCCCGAGGATGTGGTCCGTGTCGCGGAGGAAGACCTGCAGCGTGCCCACGATGAGGCTCAAGCCGTAGGTGAAGACGAGCTGCAGCACGAGCAGGATCGGCCAGATCAAGAGCTGCGCCGGTCCGGGCGCGGGCCAGAGACCGCCCACGAACATGAAGCCCAGGAACACCGAGGTGCCGAAGACCTGGATGGCCAGGGTCGCAAGGCACTCCGCGAGCGGCATCACCTCGGAGGGGAATGCCATCTTCTTGATGAGGTTCCCATTGCCGGTGATCGCCTGCGCGTTGCGATGCACCGCTTCGCCGAACGCGGTCCAGGCGAGGATGCCTGAGAAGAGGTAGACCGCGAAGTAGTAGTTGTCCCGGAGCACTTGGCTCACGTCGCCGAGGAGCACCAGCTCCGAAGCGAAGAAGTCCTTCCTCGACGGGAAGATGCGCGAGAAGACGAAGAGGTAGATCCAGAAGAGGCAGAACGGGTGGATGAGCGGCCAGAGCAGCCCGAGCACCGAGCCGCGGAAGCGCGCCTTCAGGCTGCGCCGCGCCATCGCCTTCACGAGCTCGCGATGCTCCCAGAGGATGCGCGGCAGCTCGAAGACCGCCAGAACGGGCGGCAGCGTGCGATGCACACCGTAGGCGCGCTCGCCGAGCGGCGCGCTGATGGATCCTCCTTCGCTCATCGATTCTCCAGGCGGGGGGGGGCAGGAGACGCTCCGCTCAGAGCCCGCTCGTCGGCGCGCCGATCGAGCTGGGTGCCGCGTTCGCGGGAGCGTCGTTCCAGACCCGGATGCTGTTCTCTATTCGGAAAAGCAGGGCCCGCGCCTTTTCCTCGTCGTCGTCTTCGCCCCACCAAGTCGCCCGAGCTTCGTTCGAGGGATCGACCATGTCGGTGTTGCGCTCGCGCTCGACGCGCACGGCCACGAACCACTTGCCGAGGCCGCGCTCCTCGAGGCGCACGTGAGCGCGGTAACGCCGCGGCTGGCGCAGGGACTCGCGCCCTTCGCGCCACGCGTCGTTCGAGAACATCCAGGGCGAGAAGCGCCACTGGGTCTCGATCGTGCCTTCTTCGCGACGCGCCTTGCCGATGTCGTAGTCGGAGGCGACGAGCGCGCCTTGGGAGACCGCCCACACGCGGTCGAAGCTCACTTGATCGAACTCCTGGTCGACCCAGATCTCGCTCGAGGCGCAGGATCCGAGGAGGGAGAGGACGAGAAGCGCCGCGAACGCGCGGACGCGAGCGAAGGTGGTGCGCATGCGGAGACTCCGTGAGGGCGTTCCCCCTCAATCCTCGGCGCCGAGCTCTACCTTCTCGCGGCGCCGGAACACGATCTGGAGCGGCACCTCGCGGAAGGGCAGGTGCTCGCGGAAGCGGTTCTGCAGGAAGCGATCGTAGTCCTTGCCGAAGAGGTCGGGATCGTTGACGAAGATCACGATCGTCGGCGGATCGACCGAGACCTGCGTCGCGTAGAACATCTTCGGGACCTTGCCGCTGCTCGAAGGCAGGCGCGAGGTCTTGGCCATCTCGAGCACCCGATTCAGCTCGGCAGTCGAGACGCGCGTCTGCGCTTGGTGCCGCAGATCGCGGCAGGTCTTCAGCAGGCTGCTCACGCCGGCGCCGCTCTGCGCGGAGATCATCGCGATCGGCGCGAAGCCGAGCCCGCTCAACCGATCGTTCAGGTACTTCTCGTAGCTCTCGACATCGAGGTCGGGCACGAGGTCGGCCTTGTTCGCGACGACGACGACCGGCTTGTAGTGATCCACCGCGTAGCGCCCGAGGTGCTTGTCCACCTGCGAGATCTCGGTCGTCGCGTCGAAGAGCAGCGCCACGACATCGGCGCGGCGGATCGCCGTTTCGGAGCGCGCCTGGCTGTAGAACTCGATCGAGTCGGTGAGCGCCTTCTTGCGGCGCACCCCTGCCGTGTCGATCAGCACCCAACGCTCGGAGCCGCGATCGACCACGACATCGATCGCGTCGCGCGTCGTGCCCTCGATCTCGCTCACGATGACGCGCTCTTCGCGCGCGATCGTGTTCACCAGCGTGGACTTCCCCGCGTTGCGGCGGCCGATGATCGCGAGCTTCAGCGCGACGTCGACGGCGCTCTCGACTCCGTCGGCCTCCGGGAGCTCCTTCAGCAGGCGCTCGAAGAGCGCGTCGATCCCCTCGCCGTTCTGGGCCGAGATCGGCACGGGCTCGCCGAGGCCGAGCCGGAAGAAGGCCCCCACCTCGTGCGAGAGCATCCGCCCTTCGACCTTGTTCACGACCGGGATCACCGGGATCTCGAAGCGCCGCAGGCGCTGCGCGATCTCGCGATCCGCGTCGGTGAGGCCCGAGCGCACGTCGGTCACGAAGAGGATCACCTGCGCGCGCTGCAGGCTGATCTCGATCTGCCGCTCGACGTGCTCGCGCAAGCGCTCCTCGTCGACGAAGCCGATCCCGCCGGTGTCGACGAGCTGGAAGCGCCGCCCGTCGACCTCGACATCGGTGATCACGCGATCCCGCGTGACCCCCTCGGCGTCGTCGACGATGGAGATGCGCTTGCCGGAGAGGCGGTTCAGGAGGGTCGACTTCCCGACGTTCGGGCGGCCGACGATGGTCACGATGGGGAGCGGCATGGGTGCACTCGGCGCTGAGGGGGCGCGCCGTGGGCGGGAGAGTCTAGCCGACCGCCCCCTCGCCTGCCTCGACCAAGTTGGCGAGGCACCTCGTCGACTACCCGCCGGCCAGCGCTTCGAGGCGGCTCAGCCACGCCGCGAAGTGCGGGCACGACTCTCGGAGGCGCGTGAGGCCGATCCGGCCGGCGATCTTCGCCCCGGCGGTCGCCTTCAGCGCTTCGTAGCCGGGGATGACGCGGATCAAGCGCTTCGAAGGGGCCGTCCGTGGCGAGTCGTCGATCTCCTCGGGAGCCAGCGCTCCGACCTCGGTCCGCAGCTTCCGCAGGACCTCGGCGAGATCCTCGCCGGGAAACTCCGGCGACAGCGCATCGAGATCCACGAAGACCAACGCCTCGAACTCGTGGAGCTGGACGTAGGGGAGGAACTGCGGGCTCGGCAGGCGTTCCCTCATGGCGCCCTCGATGCGCGCGACGCGCTCCACGGGGGCCTCGCCCGAACGGCGCTCGTCGCCCGGGAACTCGCGCAGTGCGTACAGGTCGACCATCGTGGTCAGGAACTGATGCGAACGAAGGTTCCCGACGAAGCGCTGATGAGCGGCGCGCAGCTTGTCGAAGGGCACGATCCCGCCGCGCTCTCCGACGAGGTACTGCGGTCGAGCATGCACGCGGTAGAGCGAGAGATGCGGACGCAACACCTGCTCCACGAAGAGCATCTCGGTCCGTCCTTCGCACAGCACCGTCAGCTCGGCCGTTCTCACGCCGGCCCCCCACCGGTGACGTTCATCTCGAAGAGCTGTCCGAGGTCGTATTCCTCGAGCCAGCTAGCCAGCGCCTCCGCCTCGAGACGTCGCAGCAAGGTCTCGCCGCGCCCGGCCGCATCCTCGCGACGCTCGGCGACGAGGACCTCGCCGGGCTCGAACGCCGCGACCAGGCGCGGCGACTGCGTGGAGACGAGGACCTGTGTCTTGGTCGAGGCGTAGCGCAGGAGCTCGGCCAGCACGCTGATCCCGCGAGGGTGCAGTCCGAGCTCGGGCTCGTCGATCACCAGGACGCGCGGGAGGAACTCCTCCGGCTGGAGCAGCGCCGTGACGAGAGCGAGCATCCGCAAGCTGCCATCCGACCATTGATGCGGCCCATATTCGTACTCTCCGCTCCGGTCGCGCCAGCGCAAGTAGATCGTGCGTGCGCTCAGCGCATCGGGCTCGAGGACGAGATCCGCGAGATAGGGCACGGCGAGCTGCACGGTGGAGAGGATGCGCGCATAGTGCTGGGGATAGCTCGAGCGGAGCATGTGGAGGAAGGCGGCGAGATTGCCACCATTCGCCAGCAGGTAGCGGTTGCGTTGAAGATCCTGGCCGGCGCGAATCGGCGAGGTCGGCGAGGTGTCGTGGAAATGATAGGCCTGCAGAGATTTCAGCTTGGAGATGATCTCCAGGCCGACGGACACCGGCTCGGTCGCTGAAGAATCGCGATGCAGCGCAAGCGTTCCCGATTCCAACAGACCTCCGCTGCGGTTCGGCTTGAAAGCAACGTTGTGCTGCGTGCCGGAACGCGTCGCGACGAGCGCTTCATGCGAGAACACGAGGCGATCCGGCTGAGCGAACTCTAGCCTGACCTCATAGCTCTCCCCCGCGGAGAAGCGCAGCTCGGCCGACAATGCAGGCGTTGCCTTGGGGCCGTAGTGCAAGATCGATCCAGCTCCGCCTTTGCGCCCGACGTAGAGCTGCAGCTCGCCCGAGAACAGGTAGCTCAGCAGGTCGAAGAAGCTCGCGACGTTCGACTTGCCCACCCCATTCGCGCCGACCATCACCGTGAGCGGTCCGAGCTCGAAGTCCACTTCGCGGAGCGAGCGGAAGCCGCGGATCACGACACGCTGCAATTGCTGCATCGGGGGCTCGACGTCTGAGAGTCACGATGGAAGGCACCAGGAGCATAGCCCCGCGGAGAGGAAATGACCCGCGGAGGTCCACACCCCGGTGCTCCGTCAGCGTTGGAAGCGCGTCCGCAGCTCCTCCACGTCTCCCGCCGCGTCACACGCCGCCCGCCACGCGGAGTCGCTCGGCGCCTCCGCCGCGACGAACGCGATCCAGATCTCGTGCGGCACGCGCACCGGCGCATCCTGGAAACCGACGGCGAGCCGCCCCGCGGGGAGCTCGCTGCCGTCTTCGAGATAGAGGTTCACCGGCGGCGGCTGCACGTAGCGGAGCACCCCGTGCCAGACCGCGACGCCGACGCAGGCGCGAGCGAGCACGCGGCCATTCGCGAGCGGAGTGGCGATCACTCGCCGAAGATCGCCGCGGAGCAGCGGATCGGCGCCGAGCTCGGCGGTGAAGCGCACGGCGAAGTCGCGACCGCCGAGCGCGCGATAGAGCTTCTCGTGCCCGGTGCGCTTCCAATCGAGGCCGAGCTGGTCGCAGACCAACGCGAGCGCGCCGCGGTGCAGATCCTCGAGATGCCGGAGCTCGGCGACCACGTCGAGCCCGACGCTCACGTCCTCGCTCCAACAGCGCAGCGTCGAGGCGAGCTCGGCGCCGAGGCGATCCTCCAGGAGCTGCGCGAGCGCGCCGAAGCCGTCGGCCGCTCGCCGGAGATACGCCGTGTGCGGCAGCGCGCCGAGCTCCGGCGCGATCCAGAGCTCCTCGGGAGCGTCCAGCACGCGCAGCTCTTGCGGCGCGAAGCGCTCGACCTCCGGGAAGCGCGGGGCGCCCGCATCGAGCCCCGCTCCCTGACGCACCGCGGCGCGCGCGCAGGCGTCGAGCGCGCCGCGGTCGTCGAGGCGCGCGAGCACCTGCGGGTCGACATCGCTCCAGAGCTCGCGCCAGGCGGCGGCCCGCAGTCCCGGCAGGTCGGCGGAGCGCCCCTCGGCCGCGAAAGAAGCGAGCGCGCGCCCGAGATCCGCGCTCGCGTCCCCGGGGAGCGGGCTCGGCCAAGAGCTCTCCGCCCGCCGCAGCAAGGCGCCGCTCTTCTCGCCATCGACGAAGAGTCCGCTCCCCGACGGTCCGCGCCACGCGCTCTCGAACGCGGCCCAGCGCGCGAGCGAAGCGCGCTGCGCCGGACGCGAGCTCAGCACGCGCGCGACGCTGTCCAGGGCGACCGTCGAGGCCTTGGCGCTCAGAGCGCGATCGAGCTCCTCCGCCGCGCGCCCCCACGCACTGCTCGAGCGCCGAGGCGCTGGCCCGCGCTCGGCGTCGAGCACGGCCAAGCGTCGCTCGACCTCCGCGCGTTCGGCCTCCGCGAGCACGGGCGGCCACTCCGCGGCCGAGAGGGCCGTGGCCAGACTGAGGAACGCCTCGCGCTCACCGCTCGCCCGAGCCGCGGCGCAGAGCTCGACGAGCAGCGCGCGCAAGCCGTCGAGAGCGGCGGGCGCGGTGCCTTCGCCGGCCGGCAGCTCGAGCCCGAAGAAGCGCGCGCGCTCGAACGCGAGCTCGGCCTGAAGCCAGAAGCGCAGCACCTTCGATTCGAGCACGCTCGCGCTCAAGCTGAGGCGCCCTTCGCGCGCCTCCGCCTCCGCGTAGCTCGCGTGGATCGCGCGCGCATCGCCGCGCCGCGCCGCCGCGGGAGCGAGGGCCTCCGGCGCGACCTCGAGGCGCAGCTCGCGCCGAGCGCCCGCCTCGTCGATCCGCACCTCGACCTCGCCATGGCGCAGCGCGCGCACCCCCCACGCGTAGCCTTGCCCGGCGCTCGACGGCGCGAGCGTTGCCAGAGCGACCAACGCTCCCAGCGCGAACGCGACGCGCGGGAGGCGACGGCGCGATTCGGCCCTCGTCAACGCCGCGCGCTCTCGGGAGAATCCCCCCGCTCGCGGCAATCTACGAGAGCTCGGAAACGCGGGCTGCATCGGCCTCTCGTCGCAGGACGAAGCGGGTACATCGAACATGATCGAAGGCACCGGGGATCGAGGAGCACGGCCAGAACACATGCGGATCACGAAGGTTACCACTCGCACCGGAGATGATGGCACGACCGGTCTGGCCGACGGCTCGCGCGTCCCGAAAGACGACCCGCGCCTCGAGGCCTACGGAACGGTGGACGAGCTCGGCGCGATCCTCGGCGCGGCGGTCGCGAGCGCGCGCAGCGCGATCGCGACCGGGCTGCACGCCAGCGCGCACGCGCAGCTCGAGCCCCACCTGCGCTATCTGCAGAACCAGCTCTTCACCGTCGGCGGCGATCTCGCGACCCCGCTCGCGTCCCGCTTCCCGGGGATGCCGCTCGTCGGCGAAGCCGAGCTCGCCTATCTGGAGCGCCTGGTCGACGCGTTCAACGCGACGCTGCCGCCGCTGAAGGACTTCGTGCTCGCCGGCGAACCCGAGACCGGTGTTCGACTCCACTGGGCGCGCTGCGTCTGCCGCCGCGCGGAGCGCGCCACGCGCTCGCTCGCGCGGCGCGACGAGCTCGGAGCCTGGGTGATCCCGTATCTCAATCGCCTCTCCGATGCGCTCTTCGTGCTCGCGCGCTGGATCACGCTGCGCTGCCGCGCGGAAGAGGAGATCTGGGTGCGCGCGATGCCGGAGCCGCCGCTGCCGCGCGGATGACGAAGCGCGCTCGGAACCTGAGCGCGCCTTGCACGAGAACGAGCGGCAGTGCGTCAGGTGCTGCAACGGTTGACCTCGTCACGAGGGACCCGAGGCGCCGCACCGGAAGGCCTGCGAGCCCGGATCCTCGCGGCCCGCTCCTCCGCTCAGCGGATACCGAGGAGCTTGTGCACCTGCGGGAGCACGCGCACCGCGGCGCCCCGTGCGCACGCGAGGCGCGCGAGCTGGTCCATGCGCTCCGCGCTCGGGCCCTGCGGCACGGCGCGGTCCGGCGTCGCCGGCTGGAGGAAGATCGGCACGCGCGACGCTCGCGCGAGCACGAGCTCGAGTGCCCCCGCGAGCTCGGCATCGCCGACCGCGGGCGTGATCACGAACTTCACGCAGGCGTCGAGCCCCCGCGCGACGATCACGTCGAGGAACGCGGCATGACGCTCGTCGTAGCGCCCGCGCTCCATCGTCGAAGCGAGCTTCCAGTCCATCGAGACGTGATCGACGTACGCGGCGACGCGCTCGAGCGCGGCGGGATGCACGCCGGCCGTCTCGAGATGCACGCGCCGCTCGCCGCGCCAACGGGGCAATAGCTCGGCGAGGAAGTCCGGCTGCGCGAGCGGCTCGCCGCCCGTCACCGAGATCGTGCGCGCGGCGCCCCACGCGACATCGAACGCGCGCACGAGATCCGCGACCCCGTCCGCAAGCACCGGATTCGCTCCGCGCCGCGCGGGTTCGAGATGCGCGATCCACTCCGCAGGCGCTTCGAGCCCCTGCGGCGTATCGCAGTAGAGACAGCGCAGCGGGCAACCGCCGAGGCGCACGAAGATCTGCGGCTCTCCGCAGTAGAGCCCTTCGCCCTGCAGGCTGGCGAAGACCTCGACGATCGAACCCGAGACCGGCACGGCCGCGACCTCAGGCGCGACGCGCCCCGAGATCGCGCGCGATCTCGTTCAGCACGTCGATGCCGCGCTGCAGCTTCGCATCGTCGAGCGCGAAGCTCAGCCGGAAGTGCGTGTTGCGCAGCGAGAACGCCGAGCCCGGGACGATCAGCGTCTTCTTCGCCACGGCGCGCTCGGCGAAGAGCTGGGGATCGACGCCGGCGGGCAAGCGCGGGAAGGCGTAGAACGAGCCCGCGGGAGCGACCAGCTCGAAGTGCTCGCGCAGGCCTTCGACCACGCGATCGCGCTTCGCGGCATAAGCGCGGATCTCGGCGCTCATGTCGAGGTCCAGCGCCTTCACGGCGGCGTGCTGCAGCGGCACCGGCGCGCACACGAAGGTGAATTGCTGCAGCGTGCGCATCTTGTCGATGATCGCCTCGGGCCCCACCGCGTAACCGAGGCGCCAGCCCGGAATGCCGTAGGTCTTCGAGAAGCCGCCCAGCACGAGCGCATCCGGCTCGGCCTGGATCATCGAGGGGAACGCCCCGTCGAAGCAGAACTCGGAGTAGATCTCATCCGAGATCACCAGCAGATCGTGCTCTTTGGCGAACGCGGCGACGAGCTCGAGCTCCTCGCGCGAGAGCACCGCCCCGGTGGGATTCGCGGGGCTGTTCACGAGGATCGCCTTCGTGCGCGGCGAGACGGCGCGCTCGAGCGCGGCGCGGCGCAGGCGGAAGTCGGGATAGAGGTCGTAGGTGACGGGCGTGATGCCGAGCATCGTCGCGACGTGCTTGTACATCACGAAGTACGGATCGGGGATCAGCACTTCGTCGCCCGGATCGAGCGCGGCGAGGAACGAGAGCATGATCCCGCCGGAGACCCCGAGCGTCACCATCGTGGACGCGGGGCGCCGCCCCCATTGCCGCTCGAAGTAGCTGGCGATGGCGACGTTCAGCTTCGGCAGGCCCTCGGTCACCGAGTAGCGATGGTGCCCCGAGCGCAGCGCGTGGATCGCCGCTTCGACGAGCTCTTCCGGAGGATCGAAGTGGGCTTGCCCGATGCTGAGATTGATCGGGTCGACCATCGTCGACGAGAGCTCGAACATGCGGCGGATGCCGCTGGCCTGGATGGCCTGCGCGCGCTGCGAGATGCGTTCGGCGGCGGGCTTCTTCGATGCTCCCATCCGAGCTCACTTCGGCGGACTCGAACGGTCCGCGATCCAAGGTAAGGCGGCGCGTTGCGCGCGCGCTCTCCGAGAACGACGAAGGCGCCCGCTCGCTCGAGCGCAGCGCCTTCGATCCTGGCCAAGCAGGCCCGCGACTGTTTTCGAGCCGCTCTTGTCGTGCCGCTAGTCGCGCCGATCGCAGGCGCGACCCGCGGACGGCGGGAGGCGCGGGCAGGCGCGCTCGCCGAGCTCTACTTCTTGCCGGCGGGCTTCGCAGCGGGCTTGGCTTCGGCCTTCTTGTCGCCCGCTCCCTCGGCCTTGTCGGCCTTCGCGGCCTTCTTCTTCGCGGCGGTCTTGAAGCGCGTGCGCACCTTCGGGAGGCCGAGCACGGACTCGCCTTCCGACCACTTGCCCTTCTTCTTCAGGGCTTCGAGGCGCTCGAGGCGCGTCCACACGTTGCGGTCCCGAGTGAGGCCGAAGCCGGAGCGAAGGCTAGGATGAACGGACATGGGAGCAGTCGATCGTGGTGAGGGAACGGTGCGAAGAACCACAGCGAGCGCGCGAGTCGGCTGGTGCCGGACGCGCGCGCGACGCCGATTCGAAGTCCTGCCGATCAGAAGCCCTGGATCTCCGCGCTGCGCGCGTAGGGCTTCTGGCCGCCATTGCGGGCGACGGTTCTAAACTTCTCCAGGAGGGCTGCCAAGGCGGGGTCCTCCTTTTTCTCGCTGCGGCCGACGAAGAGGTGGTACTCGGGACCGCGGCGGCCGGGGCGCTCGACCAGGGTGATCTCCTCGCCAGCGGCGAGTCCTTCGCGGAACACCCCGGCTTGCTTCTCGGCCTCGGCCTTGTCGGCGTAGGAGGTCACGCGGACGCCCCACGCTGCGGCCGGCTGGGCCTCCGGATTCTTCTTCGGCCCCTCCGGCCCCTCCTCCGGCCCCGGCGGCGGGGTCGGAGGATCGACCTTCTGCTTCGGGTCGCCCTTTTCGCCGCCTCCCGGACCGCCTTCCGGCGCCACCCGGCTGAGTAGCGACGGAGCACCCGCCTGCGACTCGCGGGTGCCGTTCTTGCCGATCACGTAGGCGCTCAGCACCACGATCAGCGCGACCAGGACGAAGAGCAGCGCTTCGCTGTGCGAAAGCTGCACCTTGCCGCGCGGCTTCGCGGCGCTCGCGCGCGGTGAGGCGCTCGAACGCTCGCTGGCGGGCGCCGCGGCCGGCGCCGCCGCGGGCGTGGCCTTCGCGCGCCCGGAACCGAGCGCCGAGCTCACGGCTTGGCGCATCGCGCCCAGACCGGCGAAGGCGCTCCGCTTCGGTTCATCGGCCTTCGGCCGCGTGGCCTCCGGGGCGGCGACGATGCGCGTGCGGCGCACTTCGCCGGACTCCTCCGCGGGGAGGGCGGCCGGGACCGCTTCCAGCGGAGCGCCGTGCTCCTCGGCGGCACCGGCGTCCGCCTCACCGGCTTCCGCGGAGCTCGCGGGCCGGCGGAAGCGCGCGCGGCGCGCGGCGGCCTCGCGCTCGATGGAACTCGGCCCTTCGGCGGCGTTCAGCCACTGCGAGGCCAGGCGGTGCTCGGGATCGTCGTCGTCGGGCTGGCGCCCCTTCAGGGCGTCCAGCAGATGGCCGGAATCACTCATGCGCGCTTCGCTCCCGGTCCATCGACGCTCGAACCGCTTCGCGCCTGGACCGCTAGATGTTGAGGTGCAACTTAGCGACGAGCCCCAGATGCTGTCAATTGACCCTCGTCGCTCCGGCACCGACACTGCCCGGTCCGCCGCCACAGCGCGCGACGGGCCCGACGATGACCAACCCCGCCGATCCCACCTCCGCCTTCCCCTCCGTCGCCCTCCGCACCCGTCCTCGCGGCGGCCATCCCTTCGTGTTCCGGAAGATGGTCGCCCCGGGGCGCGAGGCCAACTCGGGCGACCTCGTGCGCGTCGTCGACCGCGAGGGGACCTTCGTCGGGATCGCGCTGTACCACGAGAGCTCGCAGATCGCGCTGCGCTTCCTCTACCGCGGTCCGGAGAAGGGCTTCTCGCCCGACTTCCTCGCGCGGCGCCTGAAGGACGCGGTCTACCTGCGGCGGAAAGTGCTGCGCCTCGACGAGCGCACCGATGCCTGGCGCGTGGTCCACGCGGAGTCCGATGGCCTCTCCGGGCTCATCGTCGATCGCTTCGCCGATGTGCTCGTGATCGAGCTCTTCTCGCTGGCCTGGTACCGGCGCTTGCCGGAGCTGCGCGAGGAGCTCGGACGGCTCTTCCCCGGCACCCAGATCGCCGTGCGCGCGGATGATTGGATCGCCGAGCGAGAGGGCTTCGCCCTCGACGCCGCGGAGCGCTCCAGCGGTCCGGAGCGCGTCTGGATCCAAGAGGACGGGCTGCGCTTCCACGTCGATCTGCGGCACGGCCACAAGACCGGCTTCTTCGTCGACCAACGCGACAACCGCTCGCGCCTCGCCGCCTATGTGCGGGACGCGAACGTGCTCGACCTCTGCACGAACTCCGGCGGCTTCGCGATCCACGCCAAGGCACGCGGAGGCGCCGGGCGCGTGACCGCCGTCGACCTCGACGAGAAAGCGCTCGCGCGCGCCGAAGAGAACGCGCGCGCCAACGACGCGGCGATCGAGTTCGTCCACGCCGACGTCTTCGACTATCTGCGCGCGGCCGCGGAGCAGCGCACGCGCTGGGACGTAGTGATCCTCGATCCGTCGAAGCTCGCGCGCTCGCGCGAAGAGCTGCCGCGCGCGGAGCGCAAGTACTTCGACATGAACCGACTCGCGATGGCGGTGCTGAAGAACAACGGCCTCCTGCTCACGTGCTCCTGCACGGGCCTCTTGCCCGCGGAGACCTTCGACGCGATCTGCACGGCCGCGGCGGAGCAGGCGGAGCGGAAGCTCCTGCGGCTCGCGCAGAGCGGTGCCGCACCGGACCATCCCGTCGATCCCGACTGTCCCGAGACCTCGTACCTGAAAGCCTTCCTCTACGCCGTGCGCCAGCGCGGCTGAGGAGCAGCGCCCCCATGCTCTTCCACGCGTTCGCGCTGCTCGCCATGGCCCCGCTCGCCCCGGGCGCCTGGCTCCCGGAGCGCGCCGCGCAGGATCCCGCCCAAGCGGCGCCGATCGAGGACGCGCGCGTAGCCGCCCTCCTGGAGCGCGCCGCGAAGGAAAGCGCAAACGACGTGCGCGACGAAGCGGCGCGCTGGGACGCGCTGCTCTTCGAGCTCGGCACGCTCCCGGCGCTCGCTCCGCGCGCGCTCTTCGCCGCGTGGCAACGCGCCGAAGGAGACCTGCGCTGCGTGCTGGCGCTCGCCCTGCAGACCTGTGCCGACGCGGAGATCGTCGAGGCGCTCGCGAACGCGCTGCTCGACGAGCACCTCAGCGACGAGCGCGCCTACGTGCACCTGGTCGCCTGCGCGCGCGCCCTCGCGATCGAAGCCTCGCTGCCGTCGCTGCACGAGCTGCGCGCAAAGGGACAACGCGCGCGCATCGCCGAGGACTTGCGGCGCGCGAACGCGGCCGCGCGCGGCGCGATCGCTCGCGCGCGCACGAATGAGCTCCTCGCCCTCTTGGAGCGCGTCGAGGCGAGCGGCATCAACGCCCCCGCGGCCACGCGCGCCTTGCTCGAGCTTGCGATCGGCCTCTGCGGACGCGTCGCCCCCGAGCGCGCGCTCGAGTTCGCGCAGCGCGCCCGCGCGCAAGCGGATCCAGCGCTCCGCCAAGCGCTCTGGCTGGCCCTCGCCTACACCTGCAATCGCTCGTTCCTCGCGGGACGAGATCGGCTCGCGAGTTCCGCGCCGAGTGCCGAGGAGATCAGCGCCGCCCTCGCGCAAGCCGAGGCCTTTCTCGCCGAGCGCGCCGAGGTCGCCAGCGAGAGCTGGGTCGAGGAAGGACTCGCGGCGCAGGGCTTCGCTTGGCAGAGCGGCGGCGCCGAGCGCGTCGCGAGCTTGCTCGAAGCGGCGGAGGCGGGCGATCTCTTCGCGCGCTATCACGCACTGCGGCTCCTCGCCGCGGAAGCGGGGATGCGCCCGGACCTCGAGCTCGTGTTCTTCCCCGAACGCGCCCGCCGCCACCCCACCGCGGCGGTGCAGCCCCCCGCGGCCCGCGAGGCCGCGCTCCGCAGCGCCCTGCGCCGCTGGGCCGAAGAGCACTACGCCGAACTTCGCCGCTGACGCCAAAGATCCGGAGTACGGCTGAGAGACCGCCGCAAAGCGCGCTCGGACTGCACTCGCGGGCGCCACATTATCTATGCTCGCTCGCGACGGCGCGCGCTTCAGCGCCGGCGCTCACCGGCCGCGGGGCGCCGCAGCTCGAGGGCGAACGCCGCTCCTTGCGGAAAGCGCCAGAGGCGCCCGCGCTCGAAGCCGAGGGCCCGCGCCGCCTCGAGCCAGCCCCGGAGCTCGGCTTCGCGAGCGAGCTCCCCCGCCGGAACGGCCGCGCCGTCCAGCCAGAGCACGGCGATTCCTCCCGGCGCGAGCGCGGCGAGCAGCGCGTCCAGCGCGGAGGAGCGTCCGGCGGGCTTCAGCGAGCGCTCCGGCGCATGCACGGCCAGCGTCGCGAGCGGCGGGTTCCACTCCGGCAGACCGTCGCGGTCCCGAGCCGAGATCACCTGATCGAGTCCGCGGGAGGAGGCCTCCAGCGCGAGGAGGCGCAGGCGCTCGCTCCGCGGGTCGTGGACCTGCACGCGTCCCTCGGCGCCGACGTCCTCGGCGAGGGCCAAGATCTCCTCGACCCGCGCCGGTCCGAGCACGGCGACGTGCTCGCCTTCGCGCGCGCCCACCACGGCCGGGAGTCGCGCCGCACCGACGAGCGCTCCCGCGGGTCGGACGGGCCAGGCCTCGGCGCTCTCCCCTTCGGAGACGAAGCCACTCCGGCGCTCGAACGCGACCGCCCGTCCGGCCCGGGCGGCGCGAACGCGCTCGCGCACGACCTCGTGCGCCTCTGCGACCGCGCGCTCGAGCTCCGGCCCACGCGCGTCCCCGCCGGCATCGGCGGTGGCGGCGATCACCCAGACCCAGGCGCCGAAGCGATCCTCGGCGAAGCCGCTGCGCACGCGGCACGCCGGGTCCGTGTCCAGCGCCCCGTCCTTCTGGTAGAGCGCGCCATGCTCGAGCGAGCGCCGCGCGAGCAACACCGCCCGGGCGGCCGACGCGGCTTCGCGGGACATCCCGGGCACGGCGTCGCGCGCGAGATCGCCGAGCAAGGCCCCGAGCGCGCGCGGCGTCGCGGTGTTGTCCCCGCGCGTGCGCGGCGCGAGGAACCAGCGCCGGAGCTCCAACCCCGCGTAGCGCGGCGAGCGCGCTCGCAGCGCCTGCGACGCGGCCTCCGGTCCACCGAGGAGCGCGAGCAGCGCGCTGCCTCCGGCGTTGTACGTCGCATTTGTCGCGGCCGTGCCGCGGAGGGCGAGATCGCCCAGGGCGAAGAGCGAGAGCTCGCGCAGCGCGGCGCGCGCGAGCTCGCGCGGTCCTTCGATTTCCACCGAGCCCTGCGATGGCCTTGGAGCGAGCGGGGCCCAGAGCGGATGCGCGGGATCATCGCAGAGCGCCACGAGTTCGCGCGGGATCCGCTCGAGCTCGTCGGCGCGGCGCGCGAAGACCTCGATCACGAGCGCCGTCTTGATCGCGCTCGCCGCGGGGAACGCCTCGTCAGCGCGACGCGCGCAAGCCGCTCGCCCCTCGGGATCGCCGACCCAGAGGCCGAGGCGCACGCCGCGGGGACCGCGGCTCTCGAGCTGCTCCAACTCGGCCTCGAGCAGCGCGCGATCGAGGTTCCAAGGCGGCGCTTCCTGCGCCGCGAGCGCAGCGCAGCTCCAGAGCGCGAACCACGCGGCGCGCGCGCTCACGAGTAGCGCTCGCGGAACCACGGCGCCCGCGCGCCGCTCGGGAACGCCTCCAAGTAGCGCGCCGCGAACGCGCGCGCTTCTTCCATGCGCCCCGCCGCGCGCGCTTCCTCCGCCATCTCGGCGAACGGCAACCACACGTCTTGGCGCCGCGCCACCGCGATGTCCATCGCGTCGCGGAACGCCGAGCGCATCTCCTCGGCGCGACCGAGCTCGCCGAGACACATGCCGCGATAGCTCGCGACCCAGGCATTCGCGGGATCGGCGATCGCGGCGAGATCGAAGGCCTGCAAGCCGTCTTGCCAGCGCTCCGCTTCGACGGCGCGCTGGCCGCGGGCGACGTCTTCCTCGAAGCATGCGACGAGGCGCGCATCGAGCCCGCCGAGCCCGATCTCGCGCTCCGCGAGCTCGGCGCGGAACTCCTGTGCGCGCCGCATCCAGCGCAGCGCCTGTGCGCGATCGGCCTCGAGCAGCTTGCCGTACACCACGGCGACGAGCTTCGCCTGCTCGAAGCGCGCCTCGTCGAGCAGCCGCGTCCCGCATTCGATCGCGCGCTCGTAGGCCTGCACCGCCTCCACGAACGAGACGAGGCCCGCGCGCGCGAGCGCGTCGGCGCGGAAGTACCAACCATCGCCTTGCAGCGGATCGAGCAGGGTGGCCTCGCCGAGCAGCGCGAGCGCGCGCGCGGTGTCCTTCTTCTGCGCATCGTCGCGGCGCAGGAGCAGCAGCGCCTGCTGCACCATCTGCAGCGCGAGACGCGAGCGCAGCGCGGGCTCCGGGCTCACGCGGATCGCGTTCAGGAACGCGCCGAAGCGCTCGCAGTGATCCCCGCCGGCCTGGATCTCGCACGCGAGGAGCTCGAGCTCCAAGTGGATCTCTCCCGGCAAGCGCTGCAGACCGGCCCGCACTTCCGCGAGCGCCTGCTCCTCCTCGCCGGCCTCGCGATAGAGGCGCGCCTTCTCGAGCCACGGAGCTTCGTGCAGCGGATCGAGCTCGGCCGCGGCGCTCCAGTGCCGCAGCGCCTCGATGCGGCGCCCGAGGGCCTCTTCGCAGCGACCGAGGCCGAGCTCGGCCTCGAAGCGCCAGGGCCCCTCTTTCGCCAGGGCTTGCCAGAGCGCGAGCGCGCGCTCGAGATCGGCGCGGCCGCTCGCCTCGAGCGCGCGATCGATCTCCCGCGCGCCGAGAGCCAGGCGCACGGCGCCGCGCAGGCGCAGCAGTTCGGCTTGGAAGGCGCGCGCTTCGGCGTCGGGCTCGCCCGAGCCGATCCCGCGCAGATCCGCGAGCGCGCGATCGACGCGCTCGGCGAGCTCCTCTGGGCGCGCGCGCAGGCGTTCGAGGTCGGCCGCGAGCGCATCGCGCGCCGGTCCGAGCGCGTTGTGCAGCGGTCCGCGCGGACGCTCGGCGCGGGCGTAGGTGCGGAAGTCCTGCGCGGCCGATCGAGGCGACCCGGTCGCGGCGAGGAGCAGGCCGAGCAGGGCGCGGCGCGCGACGATGATGGAGGCGGGCTGGAGCTGCATGTGCGTATGGAGCGGAGACGGGCGGTCTTCGATCTGGGTTTGTAACGCCGAGACGCGGCGGTGCCGAGCCCGCGCCGAGTTCTCGAGCTGCGGGGACCGCGCCGACCCTCTGGAGCAGCGGCAACGTCGAGCGCATGATGAGCACTCGGCGCCCGAGCTGCGCCGCAGGTGTGCATGGAGCCCGAGTTCGAACCTCTTCTGACGCCGCGCGAAGCGCTGCGCGAGCACTTCACTCGCCTGCGCGAAGGCTGGGGCTTGGAGTACGTCCGCCGCTCGGCCCTCGCCGCACCCGCGCCTTCACCCGCGCCGGCGAACACGAGCGCGAACGCGACGAGCGGCGTGCGCCGGGGCGAGCCCGCGAGCGCGCCCGGCGCCTCCCGCGTACCTCCCGCCTCGCCGCCGCCCCCCGACGCGCCGCTGCCCGAGCGCGAGAAGGCGCTGCAGATGCTGGCCCGCGAGGTGCAGTCCTGCCGGGCGTGTCGCCTCTGCGAGAAGCGCAAGCTAGCGGTGCCGGGCGAAGGGCCCGCGGATGCTCGCGTCGCGTTCGTCGGCGAGGGACCGGGCTACGACGAGGATCGCAGCGGGCGCCCCTTCGTCGGCGCGGCGGGCCAGCTCCTCACCGCGATCATCGAGCGCGGGATGGGCCTCGAGCGTTCGCGCGTGTGGATCGGCAACACGGTGAAATGCCGCCCGCCCGGCAATCGCAACCCCGAGCCGGACGAAATCCAAGCCTGCGAGCCCTTCCTGCGGCGGCAGCTCGATATCGTGCGCCCCGCCGTGATCGTGACGCTCGGGCGCTTCGCGACGCAGCTCCTCACGGGCCGCAGCGAAGGGATCCTGGAGTTGCGTGGCCAGGTCTACGCGGTTCCCTCTCCGTGGGAGGTCGCCGGCACTCCCGTCGTACCGACCGTGCACCCGTCGTTCCTGCTCCGCAGCCCGGATTACAAGCCGAAGTGTTGGGAGGACATCAAGCTGGCCATGAAGACGATCGGACTCGAGCCGCGACGCGACGCGCGCCCGCGCGGCGACGAGGGCAGGGCGTGACTTGCCTCGCGCACCGGAGTCCCCGATGAAGCGGAGCTTCGCACAGCTCGCCGGGAGCGCTTGGTCCGCGCTCCGCTCGCGCCGCTGTTGGGCGCTCGAGCTCGGCCCGACGGCGTTGCGCCTCGTGGCGCTGCGGCGGAACGCGGAGGGCGCCGTGATCGAGCAGCTCGCCTGCTCGCGCCTGCTCCCCGAGAGCCGCAGCATCACGCCGGCCGAATATCGCGTGCATGCCCATGAGACCCTCGCCGCTTGGCGACGCACCTTCCGCCTCGGCCGCGAAACGCGCCTCGCGGTCGTGGTCCCGGCGCTGCGCGGCACGATCGCGACGCTGCACCTGCCCCGAGTCGATGCGGCCCGGCTGGCCGAGCTCGCCCGCTTGGAAGTCGAGAGCGAGCGCCTCCAGCCGCAAGGTGGAGAAGAGCGCGTGATCGCCTGGCGCGAGGAGGCCGGTCCCACCGACACGACCGGTCGCACGCTCGTCGCTTCGTGGCCGCGCGCGGTACTCGCGAGCTATCTGGACCTGGTCGACTCCGCGGGGCTCAGCGCCGACCGGGTGACCTTCGCTCCGCTCGCCGACCGCGCGTTCCTGGGCTTCCTGCAGCACCACGAAGGCACGGAATCCTGGCGTCCGGACGACAACCTCTGGACCTTGCGCGTCGGCGAGAGCTTGGTCGACTGGTCGCGCTCGACCTACGAAGGCTACAGCTCGACCACGCGCACCGGCGGCCTGGTGCGCCTGCGCCAGCTCCTCCAGCAGGAGCTCGCGCTCGATGCCGCGCGCGCGCGCGCCATCGCCGAGGATCTGGAACGCGGCGTGCCTCCGCCGAACGCCGCCGTGCAGCTCGCGCTCGACACCTACCTCGACGAGCTGATCGAGAAGCTGCGAGAAGAGCGGCAGCGCCGACCGCTCTCGGCCTCGCCGCGGCGCCTGCTCCTGCTCGGGACCGGTGGCTCGCTACACGGGCTCGCTCCTCGCTTGGAGAGCGCCTTCGAGGTCGCGGTGAAGCACCTCGCGCATTTCCCGCGTCTCGCGATGTGCGAGGGTTGCGACGGTCATCTACGGACCGAGCTCGGCGATTTCGTGCCCGCCATCGGCGCGGCGCTCTCGCTCGAGTGGGAGAGCGCGCCCGTGATCGATCTCGCCGCGCGCGACGCCTCGAAGGGTGTCCGCCGCGGGGCCTCACTGCGCTTGGCGCTGGCCGCCGGCCTCGTGCTCGCCGCCGGATGGATGGAAGCGCGCCGCGCCGCCAGCTCGCGCAGCGAGTCGAGCTCCGCGCCGCAAGTCGTCGCGGCTCGCTCCGGAGAGACCCGGATGCACGAGGTCGAACATCGCTCTCTCGCCCTCGAGCGCGCGGTCGATGCGGAGCTGCGCACCCAGCGCCTCGCGTACGATTGGATCGGGAGCTGGAGTGCGCTGCCCGAGAGCGCACGCCTGCTCAGCGCGCATTGGTCTTCGAGCCGGGGAGAGGCGCAGATCGAGTTCGACCTCAGCTTGCCGCGGCCGGAGCTCGCGGCGGACGAGAGCGGCGCGCGGATCGCCGACGAATTGATCGCCGGCCCGCTCGCGCCCTGGATCCAGGCGCTGCGCGGCGGCGCCGAGAATCCCGAGAGCGACGGCAGCGGCGCCTCGTGGTCGCTCGAGCCCTCCGCCACGCGCAGCGCTCCGGATCCCAGTGATGCCGGACGCTGGCGACTCTCGCTGCGGCTGCAGCGCAACGACGCTGTCGCGGAGGGCGGGCGATGATCCGCGACACCTGCGCCACCGTATTCGCCTTGGGCGCGCTGGTCTGGGCCGGTCGCTTGCTCTGGATCGGCCCGCCGGTCGCCATACGCGAGGAAACTCCGCTGCGTCCGTGGATCGATGCGAGCTGCGGCTCCCAGATCGAGAAAGCCCTCGACGAGCTCGCTCCGAAGCTCGAGGTGCCCGCGCTCGAGGGACCTTCGCCGAGCGGCATCGCCGCGGCGCGCGAAGCGCTCGGAGGTGCACCTGACCAAGCGCTCGACGCGACCGGGCTGGCCCTCGCGCGCTGCCTCGACGCCGCGGCGCGCCACGGGGTCGAAGCGCGCTGGCAGCGCTCCGCCGAAGGGAGCGCGAACCTCGAGGCCGAGTTCCGCGCTCCCGCGGAGAATGCGGTCGCGTGGTGGGAAGAGGTGCTCCACGCCGCCGCGAGCTCTCCGCTCGAGCCCCGCTCCTGCCGCTGGTCGATCGTCGGCCCGATCGCGAGCGGCGCGCATGCGGAGATCGTCGGTCGCCTGCGCTTGCACGTCGCGCCGGCCGGCGACGCGGCCCTCGCAGGAGGCGAGCGATGAAGCGCAGTGCGCCGTGGATCCTGCGCACGCTGCGAATCGGCCTCGCGGTCGGCGCGGCAGCCCTCGCCTTCGCCCTGCTCTTCGGGCCGCGCTTGCAGGATGCCGCGGCGAGCCGCGGCAACGCGGGCGTCGCCTCCACGGCGGAAGACCTGCGCGTCGCCGGCACGGACGCGGCCATGGCGCGCCTCGGTCGGCTCCGCGACGGCGAGCGCGCGCTGCGCGCGCTGCGCGCGGCGAACACCTCGGCGGCTCGCACGGCCGCCGACACGCTGCGGCGCAGCGCCGCCGAAGTGGAGTCCGCCCGGCGCGCGCGCCCCGCGGTGACCTTGGCGCCGCCGCCACCCGGAGCGCGCTTCCTGCCGCCGGTCCAGCTCTTGAGCGCGAGCCCCTCCGGGCGCGCGGACCGCGTCGATGTCGCGCTGAGTTGGTCCGCGGAGGACCCGAACCTGCCCGCGCTCGAGTTCGAGGTCTGGCGCTGGACGGCGACCACCGAGCCGACCCTCGTCGCCTCGAAGCTGATCGCGCCGCGCTACGTGGATGCGGGTCTCGCTCCGGGGCCGATCGAGATCGGCTACTCGGTCTTCGCGGTTACCGGGGACGGGTCGGGCTCTAGGAGCGAAGGTCGCGCGGTGCAGGTCGAGCTTCCGGCCCTCCACGTGCTCGCCCTCCTCGAGGAACAGCGCGCGGATCGGAACGAACCTCCTCCCGCGACGCCAGGGGCATCGGAGCCACCTCCGGGCAACCCGACCTCCGCGCGGCTCGAAGTGCGCCGCACGGAGGATGGGCGCACCGAAGTGGTCGAGGTGAGCCCGGGTCAGGCGATCGGCCAAGCGTGCGCGACCGGCCTCGAGGTCGTAGCGCTCCGCTGGGTCGAGGTCGTGAGGCCGATCCGCTACCGCGAGCCCGTGTTCCGCAGCGACGGAACGCTCGAGCCCGGGGAGGGCGGAGCGCAGACGAAGTTCTTCGTGCTCGAAGAGCGGGTCTGGCTGCCGGCCGTGGAGGTGCGGGACGGCTGGGGGCGCACCCTCCAGATCCTCCCGCCGGCCGAGGTTCCGCGCGCGCGTTGAGCGGCGCGCGAGGCCAGGGCCGCGAGCCTCCGAGCACGAGCATTTCGCGCTGGATCGGGCTCGCGAGATCGCTAACCTATGCCCCGCTCCGGGCGTCCCCTGCCCGGATCGAACGCTCGATACTCATCCCCGCCACCCGTCTCGACCGCCGCGTTCCGCGCGCCAGAGATCGTCGACTTCCCTCTCCGCCGAACGCCGATTCCATGCGGCGCTCGAGGTGATTCGTCGGCGCTCGGACGCAAGGCCGCCCAGCCGAAGAGCTGCGTGACGTCGCGAAGGAATCTCTCCAGTCTTTCTCGAGGTAGGAACCCCATGACGGACTCCGCGTTCCGCCGCGTGCTGAGCCTGTTCGGCTCTCTCGCGTGCCGCGCACCGCTAGCCGGAAGAACGACAGCGAGCGGCCTGCCCGCACTCGCGCTCAGCGCGATCATGGCGAGCGGCATGCTCCCCCTCGGCGGCTGCGCCAGCTCCTCGGAGGACGGCGCTGCGGCCGAGAATGGCGCCAGCGAGATGTCTGCGAACCGAGACGGCGACGGCGAAATGCCGATGGCCGACGGCGGTGGCGAGACTCCGGCGAACGATGCTCCGGCGGGCTCGGCCGGGATGGGCGCGCGGGATTCCGGCGCCGAGATGGGCCGCCAGGATCCGGCGCCGCAGGAGTTCGCGAGCGAAGCCGAGCGCACGCGGCTGCTCGCGCAGCTCGTGCAGCAAGGCGACTTCTACACGCAGGCCGGGCAGTACGAGCAGGCGCTCGACTTCTACAGCCGCGCGCTGCAGCTCGCGCCGAACGACGAGCGCGTGAACGGCAAGGTCCTCGAGATCCACAAGCTGATCGGCGATCGCACGGCGACCGCGATCCACAGCATCCGGGACGAGGTCCAGCGCGAGGTGCTGAGCCGGGCCCTGAGCCGCGCTTCCGCGCTGCGCGCCATCGAGCGCGGCGGCGACGCTCGCGCGACGAAGGACTACGACAGCGCGCTCGAAGCGTACGAGCAAGCGCTCACCCTGGTGAAGGTGAACACCCTGATCCAGGACCAGACGCTGAGCGAGATGGCCGTGATGAGCCTGATCGCGGCGACGAAGGCGGAGCGCGACCAGTATCTGCGCGAGCAGATGGAAGCCCGCGAGAACGAAGCCGAGCGCCTCTCCGAGTCGGAGCGCCGCGCCCAGACGCAGCGCCAGGCCGCCGAGGTCTCGCGCTGGATGCACGAAGCGCGCATCGCGTTCCAGAACGGCGACTTCGATCTGGCGCTGCGCGCCCTCGACCGCGTGCTGCACCGCCGTCCCGATCTGGATGAAGCGGTGACGCTGCGCGACATGGTCGAAGACGCGCGCCGCGAGAAGTCGGAGACCGAGATCCGCGATCGCTTCCGCTACGAGTGGATCAAGACGATGCAGGAGATCGAGCACAGCGATCTCCCGCAGAACCAGATCATCATGCACGAGGACCGCGAGCACTGGCGCGAGGTCTCCTCGCGCACGCCGCTCCGCCTCGGCGAAGATGCGATCGCCCGCGACCCGCGCGATCTCGAGATCGAGCGCGCGCTCGGCGAGAAGGTCCTGATCCCCGCCGAGATCGCCGACGCCGAGCTGATGGGCGACGTCCTGAAGACGATCTCGAAGCGCATCGGCGTCAACGTGCAGCTCCTGCTCGAAGCCGGCGCCGAAGAAGAAGGCGTCACCTCGGCGAAGAACCACCTCGGCCTCGTCGGCGGCACGCTGACGGTGAGCGAGTGGCTGCGGAACCTCCCGCTCACGCCTTCGGGGATGACCCACCGCGTGCGCAACGGCGTGGTGCAAGTGCTGCCGCGCTCGCTCGCGCTGAAGGACACGATGGTCCGCCGCTTCTACGAAGTGAGCGAGATCGTCCGCAAGGTCGCCTTCTATCCGACGAAGGAGATCAACCTCTACCGCCCCGGCGCCGAGGACTTCGCCACCGAGGAAGAACCGCCGGAAGAAGCGCTCATCGCTTCCGCCGAGACGCTGCCCGACCTCATCAAGGCGAACATCGCCCGCGGCGACGCGAGCTGGGATGCCGGCGCGATCGTCGAAGTGACGCCGAGCGGCACGCTGGTCGTCATGCACACGCCGGAAGTCCACGCGCAGATCGAGGAGCTCCTCGCCGCTCTGCAAGGGGCGACGCGCGTGATGGTCGACGTGCAGTCGCGCTTCATGAGCGTCGCGGACAACTTCCTCGAAGACATCGGCGTCGACCTCCGCGGCCTCGGCGACCAGTCGGGCGGTGAAGGCGAGCCGGGCAAGGGCACCTCGCTCTTCTTCGACGACTTCGGCGACGCGCCGGGCAGCCCGCTCGAGCCGGGCCGCATCGGCACCGACAACACGCCGGGCATCTACTACTCGCGCGGCTCCGACGGCGACATCCTCGGCCGCACCGAGAACCTCTACGACCGCGCCCTCGGCAACGAGTCGATCCTCACCAACTCGGGCGGCCTCTCCGCGCAGTACACGTTCCTCGACGACACGCAGATCGAGGCCGTGCTGCGCGCCGTCTCGAAGTCCGAGCGCGTGCAGGTCATCACCGCGCCGCGCCTCTTGGTCTACAACACCGAGCGCGCGAACATCTCGGTGACGAACCAGGTCTCCTACGTCTCCGACTTCGACGTCGAGATCGCGCAAGCGGCCTCGATCGCCGACCCGGTGATCCAGGTGATCTCGGACGGTGTGGTGCTCGACGTGACGCCGATCGTCTCCGCCGACCGCCGCTTCATCACGATGGAGCTGCGCCCGACCGTGGCGACGCTGACCCGTCCGATCCGCGAAGTCACGACGACGCTGGGCGTCGGTTCGCCGGTCACGATCCAGCTCCCCGAGCTGGAGATCCAGCGCGTGCGCACCACGGTGACCATGCCCGACGGCGCGACGCTGCTGCTCGGTGGTCAGAACATCTCGGAGAAGCAGGACTTCACCTCGGGCATCCCGGTCCTCTCGGACATCCCGATCGTCTCCTTCTTCTTCTCGCGGAAGGGCCGCTACACCAGCAATCGGCGCCTGCTGATCCTGCTGAAGGCCGAGATCGTGATCCTCGAGGAGCACGAGCCCGAGCTCTTCCGTTGAGCCCGATCGGCGAGCGCCACGCTCGCCGCGGTTGCTGCTCTTCGGCGCGGGGCCGAGAGGTCGATGACCTCTCGGCCCCGCTGCCATTTCCGAACGTGCGAAGCATCGCGCAGGAAGCGGGTTGCACCGAGGCCGCGCGCATGCAGAATCTGTCGCCCACCAACTGCGGCTGGACGGCGCCCTCCCGTTCAGCTCGTGCGCCTGCGCCGCGAAGTCGGCCCGGTGCGAACCGCGGCGAACGCCAGCCGTTCCGGCTCGCGCTCCCCTGCGATCCGCCCGGATGGACTTTCGCCTGCTCTCGCGCTCCGCGGTGCCGGTGGAAGCACGACACGTAGAAGAACGAACGCGTCTGTCTGCGATGGCAAGCCTGAGTTCGAGGTCGAACGCTCGTTCGATGGCGAACCCGTGTGCGCGGTCGCATCAGAGCTCGATCTCGATCCCGCTTCGCCGAGTGCGGCCTGCCCATGCCGGGTGCGGCATGGAGAGCGCCCAGCACTCCCGCTACGATCCAGGAGCCACTCCATGAGTAGGTCTGCGGACCGCCTGCTGCCCGCTTCGCTCATCTCGGTCCTCGTGAGCGCGATCGCCGCGCCGGAGCTGCGCGCTCAGGACCTGCCTGCGAATCGCCGCCTCGAGCTCGCCGCGGGACTCGCGCGCGAGTTCGGCTTCGTCGATCTCGCGCAGACGATCGTCGAGGACCTGCGGAAGTCACCGGGCGCCAACGAAGAGCAGCTCGCGTTCGTGCTCTCCTCGCTCTTGCGCGACGCGATCGAGAGCTCGGCACCGGGCCTCCGGAGCGTAGACGCAGCCGAGCGCGGTGCCGCCTACCGCGAGCGCCTCTCGGCGTACGACAAGGCCATCGACGCCTTCGACGCGTACCTCGCCGACAAGAACCGCACCTACCAGCGCTCCGAGGCCGCGCGCGACATGCTGCGCCTCGTGCGCGAGAAGCTCGATATCACGCTCTTCTGGCTCGAGACCGACACGGATCAGCCCGCCGAGGTGAAGAGCCACGTGATCGACAGCGCCATCGAGCGCCAGATCTCGGGCAAGAAGCGCTGGCAGGCCTCGGTCACGCACTCCGACGTGGAGACGGGCGAGCTCTCGAAGAAGATCGAGGCGCTCTACGACGCCATGGAGGGCGATCCGCTGAAGGACCAGCCCTTGATCGACCAGATCGAGGAGCTGGAGACCGCGCTCGCGCGCCTGCAGTTCGAGAAGGGCGAGATCTACCTCGCGCAGTACAAGCTGCTGACCAGCGGCAACCCCAACGCCGCCGACGCGAAGCAGTTCCTCGACGTCGCGACGCGCACCTTCCGCGAGATCGCGGACACCGCGGGCGACAGCTCGAACGCGGGCATGTACGCCACGGCGCGACAGGCGGAGTGCTATCTCTACAACGGCAAGGTGAAGGAGGCGCTGCGCTTCTTCACGCGCGTCTATGACGCCGCGCTGCCGCGCCCGAAGCCGGAGGATGGCAAGGAGTTCGACCCGCTCTCGATCCAGCCGATCGAGGACCAGTGGGCCTTGGCGCGCGACGAGCAGAAGATGAGCCCGGCCGAGTACCAGGGCTACGCGCGCGGCCGGCGACAACCGATGTGCCAGGCCTACGAGACGGCGATCCGCCTCTTCCGGCAGAAGAACTTCGTGCCCGAGGCGCTCGACATCGCGAACCAGTTCCTCGAGGAGCGCAAACGCTGGAAGATCGCCACCGACTCGGGTCAACCCGCGCTGCGCGAGCTCGGCAACTTCGACGCCGCGTATCGCGCGACGCTGGAGGCCGGCATCGTGCTCTCGCTCGCGGGTCAGACCGGGGCGGCACTCGAGCTCACGTGGACGGTGGCGCAGGCCAACCTCGATCCGCTCACCGTGCGCCCGACGAACCTGCTCGGCCGGAAGGCCATCGACGCGATCCGCCAGATCGCGGCCCACGTCGAGGATGGCCAGCTCAACGCCGAGCAGTACCGCGCGGCGGCGGTTGCCGCCTACCTCGACAAGGATTACCGCGCCGCGGTGACGCTCTTCCGCAAGGCCCTGAAGCGCTTCGGCGAAGTCGGCACGGGTGGTGAGCTCGTCCCCGCCGAGACCTTCCTGGTCATCTGCTACGAGCACCTCGCGCGCTGCTTCAACTCCCTCAGCGAAGGCGGAGAACCTCGGCGCCACCTGGCTGCGATGGCGGCCCGCACCGGCGCGCTCCACTTCTTCGAGGAAGACGAGCGCTACGCGGGCGACGCCTCGCCGCGCTGCTCGGTCACGAAGAGCTTCCGATCCCTCGTCATCAAGGTCGAGTCCGAAGATCCGGCCTCGGTGAAGCTCTGCGAACGTTGGAAGGACGAAGCGAGCGTCCTCGGCAGCATTCGCTGCAACGAGGGCACCGTCGAGCTCGCGATCTCCGACGCGACGAAGGACATCAACGCCGATCGCTTCGAGCGCGCGATCTCGATCCTGAAGAACGTCACCGAGACGGAGCACTCGAAGTACTTCCAGATCCAGACCCTGATCGGCCGCTGCAACTACGAGATCGCGATGGCCGCCAAGGCCGCCGACGACAAGGCGAAGGCGGTCGCGGAGTTCCAGAAGGCGGCGCAGCAGCTCGAGAAGGCGCTCGCGGATCTCGCCAAGCGCAAGGAAGACGAGAAGAAGAAGGGCAAGAACTTCGCCGCTTCGCGCGAAGCGACCTTCGTCGAGTTCGCGCACTACTACGCGGGGCGCTCCTACCGCGAGCTCTTGGGCCTCGGCGAGGAAGCCGCGAAGGAAGCCCTCCGCAAGAAGGCCATCGACCACTTCCGCGAGTCTTCGAGCGAGCCTTGGCAGAACGCGCAGTTCGGCACGCTCTCGATGTCCTTCGGCATCCCGCTGCTCATCGAGGCGAAGCAGATCGAAGAGGCGAAGGCCTGGTTCGACAAACTCGACGCGAAGCTCGGCACCGTGGACCCGAGGGCGCTCGTGAATCCCGCCTTCGCGCTCTACTCGGCGCTGAAGCCCGAGGCGATGCCGGACGGCGACCTCGGCCTCGATCCGCGCTTCGATGCCGCGACCTACGAGCTCTTCAAGCAGACCGCGCACTACTTGGGGCGCATGAACTCGGGCAGCGCGCCCAAGTTCACGAACCTCTGGCTCGAAGCGCGCTACCTGACCGAGATCGCGAAGACCGGCGCCCCCGGCGTCGCCGAGGCCGCGCTCGCGAAGTGGCTGGCGATCGCGCCGCTGCCGGACGCCGCGAAGCAGGACAACTTCCGCATCCCGATCGCGCGCACGCGCCTCCTGATCGGCGGGCTCGAGAACTATCGCGAAGCCGCCGCCACCTTCTCTGCCAAGTGCTTCTATCCCTGGACGCGCGACGCCAAGGGCGCGCAAGACTGGAGCGCGGCGCAAGGCTGGACCACGGGCAAGCGCAAGATGACGATCAAGCTGCGCGACAAGGCCGAGAGCGAGTACGTGCTCGACGGCGTCCGCGGCGTCGATCTCACGCTCTGCGCCACCGCTCACGCGGGCTCGATCGGCCCGAACCTGCGCGAGCCGGGCAAGCCGCCGGTGCCGGTGCTCGGCCTCGGCGAGCTCCTGCAGAAGGCGAACCCCTCGGGCAAGGAAGAGCTCGCGAACGCCGTTCGCGCGCACCAGGTCGGCAAGGAAGTCTGGGGCTATCTCCTCTCGCTGGAGAAGAAGCTCGGCACCGAGGCCTACCTCGACCTGCACATCAACTACTTCTACGCGAAGGCGCTGCTGGCGAAGACCCTCGATCCGAACACGAAGGACCTCGAGGAGACGCGCATGCAGCTCCGCACCTTCAAGAACGAGATCTCGCAGGCCGGCGAGGACTGGGAGAAGTTCCCGGGCGGCTACAAGACGGTCGACGACAAGGAGATCCCGGCCGACCGCCAGAAGGCGTGGCGCGCGGCCTACGTCTGGCTCGAGCGCTTCATCGGCACGTGAGCTGAAGCGCCGGCCGACGCCGCATCCGCGGCTTCGTGCAGCCACCTCCCGAGCTGCGTCCGCAGCTCGGGAGCACCACTCGACTCCTCTTCGTTCGCCTCCTCTTCGCACGTCGCCAGCGCTCGCACCTCTCGAGCGCACACCTGGATTCGCCTCTCTTCCACGCCATGAAGAACGCACTCCACCTCGCCCTCCTCTGCTCCGCCGCGCTGCCCTCGGCAGCTCTCGCGCAGACGCCCGCGGCGACCACCCACACCATCTACTCCTGGAAGGAGAACGCCGAGCTCGACGCGGCGCAGGTGGCCGAGATCACGCAGCTCAAGCTCGCCGGTCTCGGCTTCAAGCGCGCGAACAATCCCGCGACGCGGCGTTTGGCGCTCTACGAGTTCACCAACATCGATTTCGGCACCACGCCGAACGCCGTGCGCTATCACGCGGCGTTGGTCGGCAAGCTGGCCTCCGCTCCCGTGAGCGAGCGCCTCGCGGCGCTGGGTGCCGCGGCCAGCGAGATCGAGAAAGAGCTCGCCAAGGTCGCGGACCCGTTCGGCAAGGCCGCGACCCAGATCGCGCTCGCGAAGGTCTATCTCGACCTGGCAGCGCTCGGCGCGGACGGCGAGCGCGCCGCGCAAGCCGACAAGGGCCTGGCCGCGCTGCAGCCGCTGCTCGCGGACAAGGAGTCCTGGTTCCTCACCCAAGCGACCCCCGTCGCGGTGGACCTCTACCTCGCGAAGGACAACGCGAAGGAAGCGCTCGCCGTGGCGAAGGGCCTGGTCGATGCGGCCGACGCCGCCGGTGATCCGGGCAAGCTCTTGCGCGTCGAAGCGCGCCTCCTGCTCGCGCGCGCGGCCCTCGCCGGCGACGCGCCCGCGACCACGCGCGACACGGCGAAGGAAGCCGGCGAGATCGCCACGGCCGACGTCGCCTTCTTCAGCGAGAAGAAGGGCCTGGGTGGCGTGATCCGCCGCCTCGCGATCCTGGAGCGCCAAGCGCAGATCTGGCAGGGCTACGGCATCCTGGCGCAGAACCCGAAGCAGGCGCAGGGCTACTTCAAGGCGATCTTGGACAAGATGCCGCAAACGCCGGACGCCCGACGCCAGAAGGACGGCAGCCCGACGCGCGTGCTCACCGCCGAGACCTACGCGAAGGGCTGGTGGCCGGGTTCGGAGCTCTGGGCCTACGCGATGCTGGGCCGCGCCGAGGCGGACTACCTGGTCGCGAAGGAAGGGAACCGCAAGCCCGACATGGAGGCGGCGATCGAAGCCTTCCTCCAGGCCCTCGCCGTCGCCCCCGAAGTTCCCGAGCTGCTCGCGCGCGGCAAGGTGCGCCTCGCCGAGTGCTTGAGCGACGCCCGAGGCAAGAACGCCGAGGCCCTCGCGAAGAGCTACTTCCGCGAGGTCGCCGAGTTCCATCCGACCGCCGCGATCGCCAAGGTCGCTCGCGCGAAGCGCTGAACGCTCGATCCGAAGCGCTCCGCTCCCGGGCTCCGCAGCCTGGAACTTCGCCGACGATTCGGTTACAAACCCCGCCCCCCGCCCTTCTCACCGGAGTCGGTGCGGTAACCCCATGCACGCGCCAGCGACCCGCCAGTCGCTGGCCACCGCTGGAACCGAAGAGCTCGCCCCGTCGCCGCCGCCTCGAGAGTTCTGGGCGCCGAAGACGACGGCGACTTCGCCGGTTGTAGCTCTGCCAGCAGGCACCACGCGGTCCGCGCGCACGGCGCCGCCGCCGGATGTGCCTGCAGCGGCCCTCTGCCCCTCACCGCGCGTCTCCCCTGGGCCGCCGCACTCGCGAGCCCGCCCGTAGGAACGACACCACGAAGACCGGAACCGAGCCCCAAGGAGAACGAATCGAGATGAACAGCGATCTGAAGCGGACCCTCCGAGCCCTGGCCGTCGCGGGCTTGGTCGCGAGCGTGTTCGCCGCTCCCATCTGGGCGCAAGCCGCAACGCCCGCCGCCAAGGAAGAGCCGAACACCATCATGTGGTTCCTCGGCGCCATCGGGTGGGTCGGCATCATCCAGCTCATCCAGTCGATCGTCGTCTTCGCGATGGTGATCGAGCACTTCGTGAACGTGAAGCGCGAGAAGTTCGCGCCGCCCGAAGTGATCGAGGAGATCGAGGTGCTCTTCGAAGAGGGCAACTACCAGGAGGCCCTCGAGTTCTGCGAGCAGCACGACGTCGCCTTCGCGCGCATCGTCGCGGCCGGCATCCAGAAGATCGGCCACTCCTTCGAAGTCATCGAGAAGTCGGTCGAGGAGATGGAGGACGAGGAAGCCATCAAGCTCGGCCAGAAGGTCGGCTGGCTCGGCGTGCACGCGGCCGTCGCCCCGATGCTCGGTCTGCTCGGGACGGTGACCGGGATGGTCGGCGCCTTCGATACGATCGCCTCGGCCGGTGAGACCGTGAAGCCCGCGGACTTCGCGGACGACATCTCCCAAGCGCTCCTCACGACGGTTATCGGTCTCGTGATCGCGATTCCGATCTCGGCCTTCTACGTGTACTTCAAGAATCGCGCGACGAAGATCGGCCTCGAGATGGGCGCGATCTGCGAAGAACTCTTCGATCGCTTCCGGGCGAAGCAGGGCTGAGCTTCGACCTAGGTCTCCGAGGTTCCCCCCGGCGCGCCGCTCTCGCCGCGCGTCGGGGCCGGTTCCGCCGGCCGATCGAGCCATCAGTGCTCTTCGCGGATGCGCGACCGGCTCGTGAACCATGCTTCTTCGGGAATTCGGCACCTCCGCCGAACCCTGCGCCGTTGCCGGCGTTGCCTCTGCACAGCCGAACGCACGCCAGCGCGACCGTCCGCATCAGCGGACGCCGTGTACCCCCGCGATCGATTCCCCCGCGTCTCCCCGAGCGCTGAGCCATGAGCAGAAAACGCGACACGAGCCCCGGCACTCTCGAAGTCGACCTCACGCCGATGATCGACATGGTCTTCCAGTTGATCATCTTCTTCATCGTCGTCATCGACTTCACCCAGAAGGACCTGGAGGACGTCGAGCCGCCGAAGGTCCGCTACGGAGCCGTCGAGGACAAGCCGGATCCGGAGCGCCTCCTGATCAACATCACCCGTCCCGGGGAGATCGTGATCAAGGCCGACACCATGTTCCTGCCGCAGCCGGCGCGCGAGATGCTGAGCCGCACCACCAAGGGTGCGAAGAAGCTCCAGCGCCTGGAGGCCCGCGTGCGCGAGCTGGAGGGACTGACCCTCGCCGATCTCGAGACCGACGAGCGCTTGGTCAACCGCATCAGCCGCTACGGCCTCGAGATGGAGCTGAAGGACAAGACCGAGGGCAAGACGCCGAAGGACAAGGAAGCTCGCATCCAGTTCCTGGACACGGCCCCCACGGCCGCCGGTGCCGGCGATCCCCTGAAGGTGATCGACATCCCCTTGCTGATCCGCGCTGACAAGTGGACGCCGTTCTACTCCGTGAGCGACGTGCTGGAGAAGTGCCTGCCTTCGGCGGACCCTTCGTACTCGAAGAAGGCGCCGACCGACCGCGACCCCGCCTTCCCGTTCAAGAAGGTCGAGTTCTCGACCAAGAAGGACCAGGACGGCTTGAACAAGGAAAACGCGCAGGGCTCGCCCTAGGCGCTCGCACTTCGCTCGCCGCGATCGACGCGGCGAGAGCGCTTCGCACTTGGCCGATCCGCAAGCGGCCGATCGCACCAGACACCCACGAAATCGCCCTCTCTCTCCGAGCCGGCATACCCTCGAGCTAGCACACCATGGGCAAGCGACGCAGCCATAGCGACGAGAAGGTCGGGGACATGACGCCGATGATCGACGTCACGTTCCTCCTGCTGATCTTCTTCCTCGTGTCGATCAAGTTCAAATCGCTCGACGCGAAGATGCAGATCGAGATGCCGACCAGCTTCGGCAGCCAGAACACCGGCGAGGTCGAGAAGCCGAAGCTGGCGATCGACCTCGACATCGTGGAGCCGGGCATGGTGGTCTACCGCACCCCCGACAACCGCGAGGTGCAGGACTGGCTCCATCCGAAGGAGTTCCTGACTCCTCCGACGGTGGTGCAGTGGTTCCGCGGCACGCGCCTCGAGGACCGCGAGGCGCAAGTCGCGTTGTCCGGACGCCCGATCGGATCGAAGCCCCCCGGCATCAAGCGCGCGCCGAGCGTCAACTGGGATTTCGAGGAGTGGGCCCGCGAGTACCAGAACAAGGTCTTCAAGGGCGTCTCCGGCGACTTCATGCAGGTGGCGTACGACGCCGCCCTGCGTTCGCCCGTCCGCATCGTGCGCTACAAGGTGCGCGAGCAGGAGCCCGGCAACGCGGACCGCACGATCGCGGTCTGTTACTCGGTCGAGGAGCTCCAGTTCCTCATGAGCGAGCTCTACTGGAAGTACTACCGCCGCGAGATGAACGCCGGCATTCGCGACCGCGACGGAAACCCGCCTCCGGATACCGACAAGCTGCGCTTCGACGAGTACAAGCGGAAGTCGCCCGCCCTGGTCATCAAGACCGGCGAGAGCACGGTGCTCCAATGGGCCGTCGCGCGGCCCGGTACTCCGGTTCCGCTGCTCACCGACAAGCGCCGCGCCCTGGTCTACAAGCCCAAGTTCGGCCCGTACTGGCTGGCGGAGATGACCTGCGTCGAGAAGGGCGATGCGATCTCGGCGACCCTGAATCGCAATCCGCGCACCGTCGCTTCGTTCTACGACATCCAGGGTTGGAACGTGCAGTACGTCGATGTGACCGAGGTCCTCGACATGCTGAACGACAACATCATCATCCAGGAGATCGCCGGCAAGGCCGACAACAGCATCCCGGCCTTCCAGCCGGACAAGAAGCTGTCGCGCAACCCGGCGCACGTCGCCAGCCGCGTGTTCCTGGAGCAGACCTTCGCCGGCGACAGCAGCGTCGGCGTGCTCGAGGCGAAGTTCACCGATCCGAATCTCTACCAGGTGGACAAGTCGCCGTTCGGCGTGCTGAAGCGCCCGGGCGGCTAGTCCTCGACATCGTCCGCCGATCGCGCGCGAGGCGCGGCTCCCCCTCGTCGGGAGCCGCGCCTCGCGCGTTTTGTTCACGAGTGCTGCGGTTACCGACCGCGCTGGCGACGCTAGCGCGCCCCTCGACGACAACTCGCCGAGCGCGAAGAGCGCCACAGGGCGAGCGAACGCATACGCGCGACGGCGCGGCCTGCGATCGCTCGCTTCGGGCGTCTCTCGAGCGCGGTTTCGCGCTCCCAACTCGGCTCGCCACAACGACTTCGCACCCAGTTCCTAACCTTTTGACTTCGCTCTGGGGCATGGCTACAGTACGCCCCGCTCCACGGCCTCGAGGCGCGTGTCACCCGACGGGGTGCACGTCGTCGCGACGAGCCGCTCTTCCCGCCGTTCCTGCTGACGCCCTAGCACCGCGCCGCCGTCCACCCGCTCCCGTCATCGCGTGAGGTCCTCACCGATGCGGCTCTGCGTGTCTACGGAACGCGACTGTGAAGCGCCAAAGGGACACCGTCGCGGAAGCGCGTCCCGCGCGCGCTCACGAGGCCCGACCCACGAACTCGCTCCGCGTTGCCTCCGCAGCGCGCGAGTGCTTCCAACCAACGAGCTTCCTCGCGCAAGCCGAGCTCTCCAGAGCTCGCCTGCTCGATCGAACCATCCGCACGCGTGAGTCGGCAGCGGCGCCGCCGCCGAGCTCACGCGCCAGTTTCGAAAGCTGGACCTCTCAAAGGCTGGATCTTCATGACGCACGAAGGCACTTCCGCGGCCGCCACCGCAATTCGCGCCGCCTCCTCGAGCGCCGAGCTCGGCGCGCGTTCGCCGCTCTTCCCGCTCGCGGGTGCGGCGCGCACGTCGATCGGCCTGAGCCTGCTCGCCCTCGCGCTGGGCGCTTGCTCGACCTCGAGTTCGGCTCCGGAGAGCTCCTCCAGCGAGGAGCTCCGCCAGACGTCAGGACTTGAATCGAGCAGCGTCGTAGCGAAGAGCGAGGAAGCCTCGGCTGCTGGTCCGCAGGACCCGGCCGGCGGCATGAACGCGCCGCAAGACGACGCGCGCCTGCAGGAACAAGTGCGGAGCGCGCTCGCGCGCCAGGCCTATGAGCAGGCCCGCTCCGACTTCGAGCGCGGCGAGCTGCAGAACGCGCTCAGCGCCGCGGACCAAGCCACGCGCTACGCCCCGAGCAACGCCGAATACGCCGGCCTGAAGACGCGCATCGAGACCGCGCTCGGTCGCCTCGGCATCGGCAAGGGCGACCTCAGCGCGGAAGCCGGCAAGAGCGCCGAGATCCGCGCGCAGTTGATCCGCGAGCAAGCGCAGCTCCACCTGAGCGAAGGCAAGAACGCCCTCGCGATCGGCGACTACGCGCAGGCCGAGTCGAAGGCCCGCAACGTCATCGAGTACGTGAAGTACGCGCCCGTCGGCGACTGGGCGGGCATCCAGACCGAAGCCGAGACGCTGCTCTCCGAGTCCATCCAGCGCCGCCAGAAGGCTGCCTCTGCCGAGAAGGCGGAGCGCGACCGCGTGGTCGACGAGCGCTTGAAGGAGTGGTACGAGAAGAATCAGGAGCGCCGCCGCAGCGAGATCGCCCAGCTCCTCGAAGCGGGCACCCGCGCGTTCGAGCAGGAGCAGTACGAGATCTCGCTCCGCTACGCCGAGCAGATCCTCAGCGTCGAGCCCGACAACGAGCGCGCGCTGAACCTCCAGCTCTCCAGCAAGAAGCTCCAGCTCGACAAGAACGACAAGGAGTACATCAAGGCGAAGCGCGCGCGCTTCCGCGAGATGCGGCTCCAGAACGACGAGCTGAAGATTCCGTACACGGGCACGATCAACATGCCCGACGCGAAGACCTTCGTGGAGAACACGGAGCGCCGGAAGGCGAGCTTCTCGAACGAGTCGCCCGAGGACGAAGCGATCGTCGCCGAGCTGCGCCGCCTCCTGAAGGAGACCTACGTCCCCGGCGGCCCGGCGCCTGAAGGCGACGAGCCGAAGCTCTCGGTCGGAACCCTCGAAGACGTGATCAACCTGGTGCGGAACAACCCGCCGGTGATCAACGGTCGGCCGGCCCTCGTGATCTCCGCGTTCAGCGGCGACGCGAGCGAGCTGCCGGAGCTGGCGCAGAGCTACTACCACGACCTCTCGCTCTTCGACGTCCTCGAGCTCGCCATGGTGAAGGCGAACGCCGAGAACGACGGCACGGCTCCCCGCTACGCCTACCAGCTCTTGGCGCAGCCCGCCGTGATGATCCGCTTCACGACGATCGGCGGCGGCGAAGGATCCACGGACGACGCGGTCCTCGAGACCTACGGCGTGAAGGACCTGACCTTCAAGCTGAACCAGTTCATCGCGCCCGACATCGGGGACATCACCGTCGCCGGCTCGACCGCTGAAGGCGCGAGCCCGTTCGGCACGATCGGCGAAGACAGCGCGAGCTTGATCACCGGCGACCAGCTCGACTCGTACATCCAGTCGACCATCGCGCCGGGCACCTGGGATGGCGACCGCTACTCGATCACGCGCGGCGGCTCCGACGAGAGCCCGACCACGCTGCTCGTCCGCCATCGCCCCGAGGTGCAGAAGCAGGTCCGTGAGTTCCTCCAGAACCTGAAGCGCACCACGACCTCGCTGGTGACGATCGAGTCGAAGTTCCTCACCGTGTCGGAGAACTTCCTGCAGAACTTCGGGGTCGACTTCCGCGGCTTGGGCGGTGTCTCCGGTCCCCTCGCGAACCTGGACGACATCACCAACGGCCTCGAGGACAACGCCTCGCTGGGCTTCGACAACAACGGCTCGGGCTTGACCACCGGCGCCGGCCAGCACCCCTCGAGCGGCATCTTCTTCAACGACGGCTCGGACGGCGACGTCCGCGCTCGCACGGAGAACATCTTCGACAACCCGCTGGGCCAGAACCTCTCGGCCACGGGCGGCGCGACCTTCGGCATCACGATCCTCGACGACACGGCGCTCTCGCTGGTCATCAACGCCGTCGAGAAGTCGGCCGACTTCCGCATCGTGAACGCGCAGACGCTGTCGGTGTTCAACACCCAGCGCTCCTACATCACGGTGGTGAATCAGATCTCCTACATCCAGGACTTCGACGTCGAAGTCGCGCAGGCGTCGTTCATCGCCGACCCGGTGATCAACGTGCTGCAGGACGGCGTGGTCCTCGACGTGCGCCCGGTCATCACGCAGGACCGCAAGCACATCATCCTGGAGCTCCGCCCGACGGTCGCCACGCTGCGGAAGCCGATCCCGGACTTCACGACCTCGCTGGCCGGCCTCACCATCCCGGTGACCTTCCAGCTCCCCGAGATGCAGGTGTCGGCGGCGAAGACGACCGCGGTCGTCCCGGACGGCGCCTCGATCCTGATCGGCGGTCTGAAGACGATCCGCAACGTCGAGCGCAAGTCCGAGGTGCCGTGGATCGCGAAGCTGCCGATCGTCGGCATCCTCGCCCGCCAGGAAGGGATCTCGGATGAGACCGAGAACCTGATGGTCCTGATCAAGGCCTACATCACCGACGTCGAGGCCGAGCTGCAGCGACACCTGGCGCGCAACTGATCGACTGCTCGCAGGCAACGTCTACGCGAAGGGGCCGGGTGGAGACACCCGGCCCCTTCCTGCTTTATTCGGTGGCGCGTTTGATCGAAGCGGAAGCTAGGATTCTGCCCGCGCCTCCGCCCCGAAGCCCGCGATGCCGCCCCGCAACCTGACCACGATCTTCTTCGACATCGACGACACGCTCTTCTCGACGACCGTGTTCGCCGAGAAAGCGCGACGCAACGCCGTCGAAGCGATGATCCGCGCGGGGATCCGCGCCGACCGCGAGCTGTTGCTGAAGGAGCTGAACGAGGTGATCGCCGAGTTCAGCTCCAACTACGACAAGCACTTCGACAAGCTGATGCTGCGCATCCCGCCGTCGTCCTACGCCGGGATGAACCCCGCCTTCCTCGTGGCCTCGGGCGTGATGGCCTACCACGAGACGAAGACGCAGGAGCTGAAGGTCCACGACGACGCCTATCTCCTGCTGCGGGACCTCGCGCGGACGAGGATCCGCCTCGGCATCATCTCGGCCGGCCTCACGATCAAGCAGATGGAGAAGATCGTGCGGCTCAAGATCTACGAGTTCTTGGACCCGATGGCGATCTTCATCTCCGAGCAGATGGGGATCTCGAAGCCGAACCCGAAGATCTATCTCAAGGCCTGCCAGGAGCTCGGCATCTCCCCCGAGTCGGCGATGTACGTCGGCGACCACCCGAAGAACGACATCGATCCGCCGAAGAAGATCGGCATGATCACGGTGTGGCACCGCCGCGGCGGCTCGAAGCACATCCAGGAGGCCGCGCAGTCGATCCCCGACTACACGGTCACGAACTTCCAAGAGCTGCGCGAGATCCTGGTGCGCGACTTCGGCCTCGATCTGCCGACCGCGGGCTGAGAGCTCGTCGACAAATCGACGAGCTCGACGCTCCAACACCGTCAG
>JAEUHW010000411.1 GCA_016793245.1 Planctomycetota bacterium | reverse complement strand
CCGGGCAACGCGGAGCAGTTCTCGGAGACGAACGGACCCTCGCGGCGCGGGGAGAGCTCGTGCAGGCGGCGCGCGACGAGCTCCTTGCCCGTGCCGGTTTCGCCGCGAACGAGCGCCGGCAGCTCGCTCACCGCGATCCGCTGCACGCGCTCCAGCAGCGCTCTCATGATCGCGCTCTGATGAACCACCGTGGTCGCGCCGCGCGTCGCCGCGATCTCGGCGCGCGCATCGGCGAGCTCGCGCGTGCTCTGCGCGAGCTTCACTTCGAGCTGGGCGTTCAGCGCCGCGATGCGCTCGCGCTGGCGTGCGGTGGCGAGGCTCAGCGACGCTTGATCGGCGAGCGTCGCCAAGCGCTCGAGCACGTCCTCGGCGAAGGCGCCGCGCTCATGCGGATGGTCGAGATAGAGCGCGCCGATGGTGCGTGCGCCCGCGCGCAGAGGCACGCACGCGATGGACGAGAGATGGAAGTGCGCGACGCTCAGCGCGTGGCGGAATTGCGGGTCGGCCATCGCATCGACCGTGCGTACGGGCTGTCCCGTCTCCAGCACGCGCGCGAGCACGCTGCGCGAGAGCTGGCGGTGCTCCTCGTTCGCATCCGCGGCCTCCAAGCCCGAGCTCGCGACCAAGCGCTCGCTGCCGTCGGCTTCGCGCACGAGCAACGCCCCGCGCGCGGCCCCGGTCGTGTGCACCGCCGCGTCGAGGATGCGCGCGCACTTCTCTGCTTCGGGAACGCGCTCGTCGAGCAGCAGCGCATTCAAGCTCGCGAGCGTCCGCAGCATCTCCTCGGTGCGGGCGCCGCCGCGCGGCAAGCTCGCGGCGCGAGAGGCGAGCTCGCGCAGCTCGGCGTCGTAGCGACGCAGCTCAGCAGTCTCGTTCATGTTTCCATCCAGCGCGGGCTCGCGCAGCGCTTCGAAGTGCCGCGCGAGCTCGCGCGAGGCGCGCTGCAGCGGGCGAGCGCGCGGGAGTTCCAGGGCGACGGCGGCGGCGGCGAGCCAGGCTTCGATCGCGCGCCGCGGCACGTGGATCGCGCGCGCGGCGCGGAGCGCCTGCGCGGCGCGCGTGATGGCGCGCGGGCCGCCGAGCCGCGCCGCGGCGGCGAACGCGAGCGGCGCGAGCTCGGGCAGCGCGCGCGCGGCCAAGCGCTCCAAGCGCGCGCCGCGCCGCGTCGCGTCGAGCGCGCCGCGTCGCGCGCGATCCCACGCGCAGCGCAGATGATCGGCGCTGCCGCGATCGGCGCCGCGGAGGAGCTCGCGCAGCGTGCTCCACGGCAGCTCGAGCGCGCGCCCGTGATCGAGCAGCGCGGTCGCTGCGATCGCGGCGGCGACGGGGGCGGCGTGACGCGCATCGGTCGTGAGCAAGGAACGCAGCTCGCTCTCGGCCGCGGAGGCGTGCTCTTCGAGCTCGAGCTCGACTTGCGCGCGACGAGCACCGGCCAGAGCCGCTTCGCGCGTGAGCTTCGCTGAGCGGAGCTCCTGCTCGGCGGCGCGCAGCAGCTCGGCCGCGCGCGGTGAGGCTCCGAGACGCGCGCTCGCGATCGCCGCCGTCGCACGCGCGATGCTCGCGAGTGCCAGGAGTCCGAGCTTGCTCGCGCGCCGCGCGACGCGCTCCGCGAGCTCGCGGGCGCGCGCCGGCTCGCCGGCGTCTTGATAGAGCACGGCGAGGTTGGCTTCGACGAGGCACGAGTTCCGCGGATCGCCGAGGCGGGAGAAGCCGCGCGAAGCGGCTTCGAACGCGCGCGCGGCATCGGCCAGCGCGCCGCGGTGTCGCTCGACGAGGCCCAAGTTCTGCAGCGCGAGCAAGCGCAGCGCGCGCGGCGGTTCCTCGGGCAGCTCGTCGAGCGAAGTGCGCAGCGTCGCGGCGGCCTGCTCGCGATCGCCCGTGCGGAGGAACGCCAGCGCGCGCGCTTGCGCGAGCACGGCGCGTTGCTCGGGAGTCGCCGCGCCTCCATGCCCTTCGATCGCCGCGCAGAGCTCTTGCACGGCGCTCCAGCGCCCGGCGCTCTGCAGCGCGCGCAGGAGATCGTGCTGCACGTCGAGATCTTCGGGGAACGCGGCCGCCGCTTGCTGCAAGCGCGCGAGTGAGGACTCGAGCGCGCCGCGTTCGAAGGCCAATCGTCCCGCGAGCGCCGCGTGCAGCGCGCTCTCGGCGTCGCTCGTCGTCCGCGCGAGCACGCGCTCGACGACCTCGAGCCGACCTTCGCCGAGCAGCCGGCGCAGACCGGGCACGAGTGCCTGCAGGGCTTCCGCGCGTTGCGATTCCGCCGCGACCGCCGCGAAGAGGAAGAGGCGCTGCTCGAGCTGCGGCGTCTCCGTCGTCGCCCGCGCGAACGCGGCGGCCGCCTCGGCGAGCGCGTTCTCGCTCGCGGCGCGCGCGCGCTTCGCTGTACCTCGCGTGACCAAGCTGGAGAGCAGCGCGAGCCACGCCGCATCGCTCGGCGTGCGCGCCGCCGCTCCGTCGTTGCGCGCCGCGGCTTCGCGTACGCGGGTGAGCATCGCCGCGGACGACTCGCGCAGGAGCTCCGGCGCGAGCCAGGGCCGCGTCGCGCGCAGCTCGCCTTCGCGCGTGAGCTCGAGCGCCCCGGCCTCGAGGGCTTCGAGCAACGCGGGCTCTTCCGCTCGCTCCGCGGGCAAGGCACTCGGGAGATCGCGGAGATACGCGCACGCGACGAGCTCGCGCGCGGGAGCGCGCAGCTCCTGCAGCGCGCGCGCGGGTACGAGCTGCTCCGCGATCGCCGCGGGAACGCCGCCCGTCTGCTCGCGCAGCACGCGCGCTTCGCGGAGCCCCGCCAAGCCGAGCTGCCGTAGCAGTTCCTCGATCGCGCGCTCGTCGAGCGGCGGCACTTCGAGATGCAGCAGCTCGCCTTCTGGCAGTGCTTCTTCGTACGCCGCGCGATCCGAGGCGCTCGCGAGCACGCCGATGGCATACGCGGCGGGTGCGTCGGCGCGCATGCGCAGCCACTCCGCAAGCGCGGCGCTGCCCGCGCGCGGCAGCACGCCGTGCTCCTGCACGAGGAGTTCCTGATCACGCGCCGCGAAAGCGAGCTCACGCGCGATGGCGTGCGCGAGCCGCTGCTTGCCGATGCCGCGCGGTCCATCGAGCACGACGAGCAACGGCTGCGCGCCGCGCGCGCGCGCGGCCTCGTGCACGCGATCCAAGAGCTCGCCGCGTCCGACCAGCGGAACCTGCGATGCCGCGGGCAACGCGCGCTCGCGGAACGCACGCGGCACGAGCTCCAAGGCCGCGGCCGCCGAAGCGCTGCGACGTGCGGGCTCGCTCGCGCAGAGTCGATCGAGCAACGCGCGGCGTTCGTGCGGCACCGCCGCGAGCGCGCGCTCGATCGCGCCGTCCTCCAAGCTCCATGCCGGCTGCGGTGCCACGCCGAGCGCGGCGGAGAGCAACAAGGCACCCGCGCCGAACAGATCCGCTGGTACCTCCGCGCGTCCACCGCGGAAGATCTCGGGCGCCGCCGTTCCCAGGGTTCCGCCCGGGCCGACGCGCGCGCCGAGCGGCACCGCGAGGCCGAAGTCGATCAGCACCGGCCCCGCGCCGCCGCGAGCGCGCGGGGCGAGGATCGCGTTCTCGGGTTTCAGATCCCGATGCACCAGGCCGTGCGCGTGCAGCGCGTGGAGCGCCGCGAGCAGATCGCGCGCGGCGAGCCACCACGCCTCCTCCTCGCGCGGTGGAGCCTCGTCCCAGCGCCGCCCGACGACGAGCTCCTCGATCAGCCAGCCCTCGCCCTCGACCTCGACCGCCCCGAGGACCCGCGCGAGCCCGGGATGCTCGAGCCGGCGCCGCCCGGCGAAGCTCTCGAACGCCCGGGCCTCCCGCCGCAGCACCACCCGCTGCCCGAGCGAGCGGTCGAACGCCACGCGCACGCCGCCCTGCCCGCCCGCGAGCTCCTGCTCGAGGACGAAGCGGGTGCCGAGCGACGGCGAGATGGAGGCGGAGGCGGGCATGGTCAGGAGGCGGAGTGCAAAGTTGGGACCGCGGCCCGGATCCGCGCTTCGGAGGGGAGCGGAGCCTGGAAGCAGTGCAGTCTTTGCGCGGGGTGGTGTAAATCCTGGACGGGCGCGGCCTCTCTGGCTACGCGGCAGGGTCTGGCGTTGCGCCGGCTTCTTCGGAACCGTTCCGCGCTTCGAGGCGGGAGGAGCGCGGGCGAGGGCTCAACTCCTCGCGGCGCGAGGCCACCAGATCTCGGGGGCCCAGCGCCGTTCGGTGCTGTGATCGATGCGGCCCTGTAGGTGTTGGAGGAGAGGGCGAGGTCGCTCGCATCGAACCCGCTCTCGTAGGCCGCAGGGACTCGATCAAGAGCCCGGTTGGTATCGAGCCGCGACCACCTCCGAGCGCTCGTGTCGGGCCTCGATGTCAAGGCGAGGCGCTCTCGCTCTCGGCGGCTTGACCTCTGGAACCGAGGCACTTAGCTTCCACTTCCCCGCCTGGATCGATCTAGTCATTCGCTCGGAGAGACGTCATGGGCAGTGCGGTGGCTCACGTCGAGGTGGAGTCCTTGACCTCAGAACTCGTCCGTGCGCGAAAGATCGCGCACGCCTTCGTCCGTCGGCGATTGCGGCTGAAAGGCGAACGGGCGTTCGAGGTCGCCGAGAGTGGGTATGCGAAGTACGAAGACCTGAGGTTCGGCGAGCAGCGCGGCCCAGGGCTGTCTTGGCTCTTCACGGTCCTGCGTCGCGATGCAGTGAGGCTCCAGTCCGAACGACGCAGATTCGTCGCGTTCGACGAGCTCCGGCTCGTGAGTCGGGAGCTCGAGCCGCCCGAGGAGCTTGAGGTCGAGGACGCTCGATTCGCTGAGTGGCGAACGCGCTTCGCCGAGATCCGCGAAGAGTTGGAAGGTACCCTAACGCAGGATTATGCGCGGCTCTTGGCATACATCTTGGGGGGGGCTCGATCCGGAGCGCGGCTCGGGAGTGCGGGATCTCTCCGAGTCGGGTTCGATCGCGGCTGCGGCGGATCGAACGAAATGCGAGAAAGATTCTTCGGAGGCGGACCCGCCTTGCTTCTCTCTCGTAATGGACGACGTCTGGGGTTCCCAAATGCTCAGGTGCCTGCTTGATCTCTCTGGAGGAGTGTTCGACACGCGAGGAGGTTCGAGTCTCGGGATGACAGAACCGCCTCTCGAAGATGGCTTCGGATTGTTCTCCATGGACTCAAGCGTCGTAACGGCTTCTGTTCGCGTGGGAGGTCCGTGTGTCTAGCCCCAGAGCTGGTAGGGGGTTCGATCGGGCGACGGTCACGGCGCTCTTCCTCCTCTTAGGAGTGGGCATCCTTGCCTGTCTGTGGTTCGGTCTGCTCGACGATCGAGCTTCCGCTTCGGCAGTGGGCAACTCCCTGGCTCAGCCGCGCAGCGTGGATCGGGGGGCGATGGTCGAGGCTAACAACGTCGTAGAACGAGGGCTACCAGAGAGCCCGCCTCCATCCAGTACTTCAGTCGCGGACCCGGGACTCCTCAACGGAGGCAAGACGGACGGAGCTGAAGAAGAGCCGGAGCTGACGGAAGAGTCTTGGCGAGTTTCTCTCGCCTCTCAGCTCATCCATCAGCAGCTCACTGCGATCGGGAAGCCGTTCGATGGCAAGCTATACCGGTTACATCGGTCACGCGTCGCTGGATCGGATGTCGATCGAGCGGAGAAGGATCCCATCCTAAATCCGGGGCGGAAAGTGCTCAGCGAAGCCGCGAAGACGGAGCTTCGAGACAAGCTCGAGCGAAATGCGAAGGAGCTTAGATCGCGAGATGTTGCCATCAAGAAGCTCGAGAATCGCCTGGCTCAGGAATTGATCGAGAGCGGGGAAGTGGCCCCGCGATCGGCCAAAGAAGAAGGGCGGCCGAGGTCGACGCCAGGGGATTTGAAGTTCCTCGAGACGCTCTCCGACATCTCCGGTCCCTGGGGCGGCGCCTCTTTCCGATTCTCGTACGGAGTGATCCCTGAGCGAGATCGACTGCTGCTGCAGCAATCGGTGCGCTTGGGCGACCTGGAGCTGGATCTGATAACCTGGTTTGGATCGCAGTGAGGCTGACGATGTCTCGATGCATCGCTCGGGTCGCTGCGACGATTGCGCGGATAGATTCCCGTTGGCGTAAAGGAAAAGGAGGGTCTGATGAAGCGATTTCTACTGGCTAGTGTTGCGGCGGTCATGCTCGTCGCGATTGCGTTGGCTGGCATCCTCGACCGAGCCGCAGCTCTCGAAGGGTGTCCTGGATGCGAAGCCGCTCCCTACACCGAAGGCGGCCTCAACGGCGGAATGCCGTTGTGTGCGGTCATCAACGAGACGGTCATCGATCAGGACGGATTATGCGAATGGTCCGAGATCGGTGAGCCCCGAGAATGCGAGCGCGTCGTAGCTTGCCACTTCGAGATTGAAGTGGTCATGTCCTTCGCGCCCTGCACTCCACTCCCGTGCTCCACGCTCTCGGCAGCGTGGACTTCCAATAGCGCTTCGTCCTGCACGCCGACCGCACATTCCGCCGAGATCGAGATCGATAGTTCAGGGGATGCCTACATCATCCGCGATCTGTGGATCTGCTGTGGGAATACCTTCAACTTCAACATCAAGTGCAACGGGCAGAATCGCTATCGCTACACGATTTCTTGCACCTCGTGCTCTGGGGACATCATCGAGTGACCGCGATGTCGGCGATCTGAGTGGTTCACATCGTCCTACTGTAGGGGCGAGCAACCTGCGGGTTCATCGCATGTTGTTCGCTCTTTGCGTTGAAAAGTATGCCGAGGTCTCGGCTATAACCGCTAAGGCGTCCTCTCGTCCGAAGCGGCAACCTTCTGCCCTGTCCGCCTTCTCTGTGCCGGGAGCCCATTAGGGAGAACCGGATTGTTCGCATGGACCGCGCCATCGCTCAGCCGGGGCAACCAGTGTGGACTCGGCTGCGAGCTCCTCAGCGAGCATGCTGGTTATCTACGCAGATCTGACTTGCAAGCTCGACCCAGCACAGCGCATCGAAGCGCAGCTCGCACCTCGGCAAGGCCGTAATCTGTACCGCGATCGGCACGCCTTCGATCGCCTCGACCTCCGCGACGCGCACCCAGCCTTTGCTTCCGGCGCGGCGATCGACGCGTCGCTCGCTGCCCGGCAGCTTCACGACGAGAGAGGGGGTGATCGGCGCGAACGCGAGCTCGAGCGCCATGCGGCCGGCGCGGCGCGGCAGGTAGCTCGCGCGCACCGCGGCACCCGTGCCGGCGCCTACGACGGCGTAGTCGCCGTGGGAAGAAGCCGCCGTTCACGGCTGCGACGGCGTTCGCGGCGGTGGCTAGCTGCGAGGTGCGCGCGAGCGACCGATGCGCGGGACGGAGACTTGACTTGTGCGGCATATGCAACCAAGCTCGATCCCATGGTGAAGGTGATCCAGATCCGGAGAGTTCCCGATCGCGTGCACCGGATTCTGAAGCTCCGCGCTGCGCGCGCCGGCAAGAGTCTCTCCGACTACTTACGCGCAGAGCTCGAGCGCGTCGCCGCACAGCTCACTGCCGACGAGCTGGCGGACCGCTGAGCCGCTTGGAGCGCGTCGACCTCATGGAATCCCCATCTGCTTCGGTGCGGGCGGAGCGCGAGAGCCGGTGATCGTCTTGGATGCGTCGATCGTGCTCGAGGTGCTTCTGCGCACCGAGGCCTCCGACCGGATCCCGACCCGCATCTCCAGGGCAGATCGTCACGTGCATGCGCCCGAGCTACTCGATGTCGAAGTCGCTCAGGTCCTCCGCCGCTACGAACGCAGCGGTTCGATCACCGCGGAACGAGGTCGATCGAGCCTCGCGCTCCTCGAGATGTTTCCTCTCGATCGACATCCCCATCTGCCGCTCCTCGGCAGGATCTGAGAGCTGCGGGCCAATGCTACGGCCTATGACGCGTGTTAGCTTGCGCTCGCGAAAGCCCTAGATGCGACTCTCTTGACCTGTGATCGCAAGCTCGCGACCGCCCCCGGGCACGGTGCTAGCGTCGAGCTCATCT
>JAEUHW010000405.1 GCA_016793245.1 Planctomycetota bacterium | reverse complement strand
TGGTGGGCTGCGACGATGACGGCGAGGCTCACCACTTCCTGCGCCTCTCGTGCTTCGATGGCGCGCATGCCTTTCTCTTCAGCGCCGAAGTGAACGCGGACGGAACGCTCGCAGGCGGCTTCTGGTCCGGTGCGCAGCACTCCGAAGCGTGGAGCGCGCGACGGGATCCCGCCGCGGCGTTGCCCGATGAGCTCGCCCTCACGCGCGTAGTCGAGGGGCTCTCGCTCGCCGAGCTCGCGTTCCCGCAGGTCTTCCCGCTGCCGACGAGCGAGAAGTCCGCGAGTTATCCGCTCCGCAGCCTCGGCGATCCCGCCTTCGCGGGCCGCGCACGTCTCGTGCAGATCTTCGGGAGCTGGTGTCCGAACTGCCACGACGCCTGCGCGCTGCTCGCCGAGCTGCACCAGCGCTACGGACCGCGCGGCCTCGCGATCCAAGGGCTCGCGTTCGAGCTCGGGAACGACCTCGCGCGCGACGCCGTGCAAGTGCAGCGCTACGCCGCGCGCCACGGCATCTCCTGGCCCTTGTTCCTCGCCGGCCCCGCCGACAAGCAGCGCGCCACGGAGTCGCTCCGCCTCCTCGATCGCGTGCGCGCGTATCCGACCACGCTCTTCCTCGACCGAGAGGGCCGCGTGCGCTACGTGCTCACGGGCTTCAGCGGACCGGCGACCGGGGCCGAGCATGCGCGGCAGCGCGCGCGCATCGAGCGCTTGATCGAGGAGCTGCTCGCGGGCGGCTGAGCTTCGAAGCAGGAGTGCGGAGCTCCGCGCGAAGGCGCTGAGCTCCCTGCTGCCGCGAGCGTGGCGTCGAGGAGCTCTCGACCGAGGTCGCCGCGTCGTGCTCTAGTTGCCCAAGCAGAGCTGCAATCCTTCGCTGTGCGCGAGGCCGCAGGGCGTCGCAGGATCCAGCCAGAAGGCTTGCAGGTAGAAGCAGGCGCCGCAGAACTCGTTCCCCTGCGGGATCGGAATGCAGAGCTGGCTCTCAAAACTCGCGTCGAAGGCCGGCATCGTGAACTCGAACCAAGGCGGGCAGACGAGCAGATCGACGCACGGGGTCACGGGCAACTGGCAGCTCTGCGTGCCGAGGACGACGAAGGGGATCATCCCTGCGTATCCATGCTCGAGGCGCAGCGGATAGCAGGAGCCCAGGACCGGCGTGCGCACCGGCACCGCGGCATCGCCGAGGACCCACGCGCCGATGCCATTCGTACCCAGGGAACCGACGCCGTAGGTCGCGGCCGAGGCGATGTTCGGCAAAATGGCCGTGCCGTAGATGCGGAACGGAACGCCCACACCGTAGCCACTTCCGGTGGCCATCGTCGTGTACGTCGAAGTGCTGGTGTCGCACTGCTTCGCGAACCCGGTCTTGCCGCAGCCCAGCGTGGAGATCGGCGGGACCCAGGGGCCCGCGAGCATGCCATCGCCCGTGAACTGCACTTCGATCCAGTACACGCCTCCCGGCATGGGGATCGCTGGCGTCGCGACCTTCACCGCGTAGATCTCCCGGTTGACCGCGGTCGTCGGCGTGTACACGGTTCGATAAGCGTGGAAGGTGTTCGTCGAGAGGTTGGTGTAGAGATTTGCCGAGAAGAAGCCTCCCCCCGGCCAGTGTGGCGTTCCCGTGGTGCTCGGGTCGCCGTTCCAGATCCGCACGTAGACCCCGTCGATGGTCGGGCTCGTGCCGTTCGTCTCGTACACGAAGAACTCGAGATCGGTGATCGCCCAGGTCCCGCACACCGTGAAGTCGTCGGCGACCGAGCGATTCGCCGCTTGGTCCGCGTTGAACCCGAAGACGGTGAGGTTCAGCGGCGCCACATTCTCCAACTGGGAGACGTCAGCTCCCGCGAAGCCCGCGCCCGGAGCCGTGATCACCGTGCCGTTGTCGTAGATCTGTCCCCAGCCGTCCGCGGTCGTCGCGCACACGGCGAGGAGAGCCGCTTGGGCGAAGAGCTGGAGGCGAGAAGCAGAGGCGAGGCGGGAGAAGGCGGAGAGCTTGGAGCGATGGGAGAGCATGACGAGTTCCTTTCGCGGCGCAGCGCGATGATCGACCTGCTCGCTCGAGGGCCGCGGCTCTGGCGCGTCGGACAAGAGATTCGGATTCCCCGCACCTCCGGCTCCGAGCCCCCACCGCGCGAGCTCGACTGCGCCGCCGAGAGCTCCGCGGTCGCGCCGCGCGTCCCGGACCTCCACGGCCGAGCTTCCGACTTCGCGCGCCGCCGGCTCTGATGGTGCCCATGCGGACCCTACGCCGATCCGGCATCTCCCTCGCGTTCCTCGTACTCGCCAGCGCCTCGACCGCGACCGCGACGCGCGCGCAGGAGGCCGCGCCTCGACGCCCCCATGTGTTGATCTTCGTCACCGACGATCAGGGCTGGGCCGATGTCGGCTATCACAACCCGCGCGTCGTCTCCCCGCGGATCGATTCCCTCGCCGCCGCGGGCGCGCGCTTCACGCAGCACTACGTGATGCCGCAGTGCACGCCGACGCGCGTGGCGCTGCTCACCGGGCGCTATCCGAGCCGCTTCGGTCCCGCGGCGTGCGAGGCCAGCAACGAGCCGGCACTCCCGCTCGGCACGCCGACCCTCGCCGCTCTCGCGCGCTCTCACGGCTACGACACCTATCTCGTCGGCAAGTGGCATCTCGGCTCGACGCCCGCGCACGGACCCGCGCACTACGGCTTCGCGGAGAGCTACGGCTCGCTCGCCGGCGCGGTCGGCATGTACGACCATCGCTATCGCGCCGGCCGCTACGCCGAGACCTGGCACCGCGATGGAGCCCTCATCGACGGCGCGGAGAACGGTCGGCACGCGACCGATCTCGTCGCCGACGAGGCGATCCGCGTCCTGCGAGAACCGCACGCGCAACCGTTCCTCCTCTACGTCGCGTTCCACGCCGTGCACACGCCGCTCGACGAGCGGGGACGTTTCGTCGGACGTCCCACGCAGCTCGACCCGCGGAAGCCGCAGCGCTGGCTCGACGAGGACGAGATCGAGTGGTTCCACGACCCCGCGGGCGTGATCCAGAGCGAGCCGGATCCCGAGAAGCGCCTCCTGCTCGCCGCGGTGCACCATCTCGACCACGCCGTCGGTCGCATCGTCGACGCGCTGCGGGAACGCGAGCTCGTTGACGACACGCTGATCCTCTTCACCTCCGACAACGGCCCGCAGGTCGATTGGCCCGGCAACGCCTATCCCGACGACTTGAAGCTCACCGACGCGAACCAACCGCACCCGATGCGCGGCAAGAAGCTCGACCTCTACGAAGGCGGCATCCACGTCCCCGGCTTCGCGGTGTGGCCTGGTCACATCGCGCCGGGAAGCATCGAGGTCCCGGTGCACGTCGTCGATTGGCTGCCGACGCTCACGGCGCTGTTCGCGCGGCACCGCGAACCCAACGCGCGCACCTCACCCGCGATCGAGACGGACGGGATCGATCTCGGTCCGCTGCTCTTCGCGCCCGATCGGATCGCAGCCAGCAAGGCACTCCCCGATCGAGATCTATACTGGACCTGGGGCCGCACGACCAACCGCTGGGCGCTGCGCCACGCGCAATGGAAGATCGTCCGCTACGGCAAGCAGGCGCCGGAGCGCGCCGCGCAGTGGCAGCTCTTCGACCTCTCGAGTGACCCGCGCGAGCAGCGCGACGTCGGCGCCGAGCACCCCGAGGTGCGGCAGCGCCTGCACGAGCGGTTCCTGCGTCAGCGCGCGCGCGACGCCGAGTGACGCGCGGGCTCGCGCCTGATGGCCAAGCTGCCGGCTGCGGCGACCGCCATCCCCAGCAAGAGCAGCATGTGCGTACCCGGTTGCACGCGCGCCGCACCGAAGCATCCGCAGTGATCGGCGCCGACGCCGCGCTCCGCGAGCGCGTAGAGCAACGCGAGGAAGCTCAGCGACAAGATCAACGTGAGCAGCATGCTCACGCGCCACGCGCGCGAGAGCAACACGATCGCCAAGCCGATCTCGACCAGCGCGCTCGCGATCACCACCTGCGGCTCGAAGAACGGCGCCATCCAACCGAGGTCCAGGTCCTCGGGCGGATGGGAGTGCTGCGCGGCGAGCAGCTTCAGCACGCCGGCGATGGAGAGCAGGGCGGCGAGGAAGAGGCGCGAGAGCCAGACGAACATGCGGGCGACGATGCCCCAGCGCCCGAGCCTTCGGCAAGCCCGCCCTCGCCGACTCGCCCGCCGCCGCGCCGAGCGCCCCTCGCCTATATGTAGCTACGCCAAGGTCAGCGGAGTTGCACTTTCGTCCCCCGACGCAACCGGCCGCCGGTCAGCGCCCGCGCTCCCGCGGCGCGCGCCCCCGCAGCTCCGCGTTCCCGAGCTGCCCACACGCCGCCATCACCCCCCGCCCCTTCGTGATGCGCCGCCGCACCGCGAGCCCTTCCTCCCGCAGCCACCCGAGGAAGCGCGCGATCTCGTCCTCGCTCGGCGCGCGCGTGATCGGCTGCGTTCCGGGGTTGTAGGGGATCACCTGCACGAGCACGCGGCCGAGCGGCGCGCACCACGCAGCGAGACGGCGGGCGTCGTCGCGGGTGTCGTTCAGGCCCGGTAACAGGCACCAGTGGAGGCCGAGGCGGAAGTTCGCGCGGGGGCGATAAGAGATGAGGAGCTCTTGGAGCTCTTGCAGCGGGAGGGCGCGCGTCGCGGGCATGAGCTCGGAGCGTCGCGCGTCGTCGGCGGCGTTCAAGCTGATCGCGAGGTTCAAGCGCTTCCAACCCAAGGCGTGGAGCGCGGCGAGGCCCTCGCGGCGGCCGATGGTGCAGACGGTCAGGCGCTCGCGCGCGAAGCCCAAGCCCGCGCGATCGGTGAGCACGTGCAGCGCTTGGATCAGGTTCGCGGTGTTGTCGAGGGGCTCGCCCATGCCCATGAAGACGACCTGCGTCGGTCGCCAGCCGAGCTGCGCGCGCGCGAGGACGACTTGGCCGACGATCTCGGCGGCGCTGAGTTGGCGGAGGCGCCCGAGGAGACCGGTCTCGCAGAAGCGGCACGCCATGGCGCAGCCGACTTGCGTGCTGAGGCAGATCGACTCGCGCTCGCGGCCCATCGGGATGCGCACGCATTCGTATTCGAGACCGCGAGCGTCGGCGAGCACCGCCTTCTCGAGCAGGCCGGTCGCAGTGCTCTCGCACTCCCGGCGCACGACGCGCGGCAAGTCGAACGCGAGCGCTTCACGCCACGCGGCGGCTTGCGCCGCAGGCAGCGCGGACTCGGGCTCGAAGCGGCCCTCGCGGAAGGCACTTCGATGCAGCGCTTCCGCTTGGCCACGGCCTCCGGGCAGTGTCGCGGCGCGAGCGCAGAGCTCTTCGCGCGTCGCTCCCAGCAGTGCCAGCGGCGCATCGTGGGCCGGCTCGATGGCGCTCATCGTTCGGCGGCGAGCGGAGCGAGGCGCGTGCGCGTCGCCACTTCGAGCGGTCGCGTCCGCGTGGCGAAGAGCTCGCGGAAGGCGCGGCCGATCATGCGGAGCGTCGCCGAGTCGGTCTGGCCGTCTTCGACCTCGATGCCGACCGTGCAGAGCTCCAAGGTGCCGACCACCGCCAAGGCCACCGGCAACGTCGCCCAGCGGAAGATCGTGCCCGCGACATCGCTGGGCTCCGTCTTCACGAAGGGCACACGGATCTCGAAGCGCTCCTCGCCGACGCGATACGGCACGTGCACCGCGACCGGCGTATCGAGCGGCCAGCGGCTGGGGCCGCGGAGATCGAAGAAGAGCCGCGTCGTCAGCGCTTCTCCGACCGGGACGCGCAGCGCGGATTCGTCTCCGAGATCGAGCTTCTCGACGTGCCAGCGGATCGAGGCGTCGCCGCCGAGTTCGAAGCGCACGGCAGCGAGGTCCACGGTCACGTTCGCCGGTCCTTCGTTGCGCACGCGGAGGCGCACGGTGTAGCGCTCCAGGAGCTCCTCGCGGACCCAGCGCACACGCAGGCCGACGCGGAGGAAGCCGTGGGTCTCCTCGCGATCGTGCAGACGGAAGCCCAAGCGCTCCTCGGCGAGCACGCGATGATCCTTCGACAGCGCGTTCAGCGGCTCGTTCCGCTGGGGCGCGCGGCAAGCAGCAGCGCCGAAGGCGAAGAACACGAGCGCCCAACCGAACCCCCTGCGATACGACATGGGCTGCACCCTCACCCCAGGACTTCGCGCCGCTCCGCCAGGCGCTGCTCGAGCTCGCTCTGCTTCTGCTCGAGGAGCTGATCGCACGCCGCGCGCACGGCGCTGGCGAGATCGACGCCCTCCAGCACGCGCGGGACGTGCACGTAGTCGGCGCCCGCGGCGCGGAGCGTCGCGACGTCGGCCAAGCGCTCGGCGGGCACGAGGATCCTCGCCTTCGGATTGAGATCGCGGAGCTGCTTCACGAGCTTCGCGTTCGTCGTGCCTTTCAGCAAGGAGTCGGGCAGCGTGCAGACGAGGATCTCCGCGGAGCCGATGCCGGCGTGCGCGAGCGTGTCCTTCTGCGAGATGTCACCGTAGGCTGCGGAGACGCCGCGCGCTTTCAAGTGCATCAGGGTCTCCGGATTGAAGTCGACGACGGCGACGTCCTTCGCGAGGTCGGGCGCATGGCGCAGCAGCTCCTCCAGCAGCGAGCTCGCGGTGCGGTAGAACCCGAGCAACACGATGCGCGCGCGGACGCCGTGGCCGTGCTCGGCTTGGGTGGCCGCGCTCACCGCGGGACTCCCCAGGTCCTTCAGTCCGAGGCGCTTCAGCAGAGGGATCACGCGCTTCAGCAAGACCTCCGAGCGCATCATGCCGAAGGTCGAGGCCACCGCGAGGACGACGAAGGTGAGCGACATCGCCGCGGAGGTCGTCGAGCTCACGTGGCCGGCCTTCGCGCCGAGCTCGATCACGACGAGCGAGAACTCACTCACCTGGCACAGGTAGATCGCCGGCAGCAAGCTGAGGCGCAGCCCCGAACGCAGCGCGTAGAGCGGCGTGAAGGTCGTCAGGAGGCGCGAGACGATCACGAAGGCGATGATCCCGAGCGCGAGCAGGACCTCGGCGGAACCGGGCACCGGGATCTCCATCCCGAGCCCCACGAAGAAGAGCGTCACGAAGAAGTCGCGGAGCGTCGTGACCTTGGCCGTCACGTCGAGCGCATAGGGGAAGGTCGAGAGCGCCACGCCGGCGACGAGGGCCCCCATCTCGCGCGAGAGCTGGAGATAGGCGCCGAGCTCGCCCACGACGAAGCACCAGCCGAGCGCACCGACCAGCACGAGCTCCGGGAGATGCGCGACGCTGCGGAAGAGCAGGGGCAGGACGAAGCGGCTCACGGCGAGCGCCGCGGCGACGAGCACCACGACGCGCCCGAGCGAGAGCAGGAGCACGGTCACGTCGAGCTCGTTCAAGCTCGGCTGCACGGCGAGGAAGAGGATCGCGAAGAGGTCCTGCAAGACGAGCACGCCGAGCGTCACGCGGCCGGCGATGGTGTCGAGCTCGAGCTTGTCGTAGAGCAGCTTGACGATGATGACGGTGCTCGAGAGCGCGGCGGCCACCGCGATGTAGAGCGCGTCCCAGCCCGGCCCGCCGAACGAGAAGCCGCAGAGCGAGAACACCATCAGGGCCAGCAAGGCCCCCCCGCCGATCTGCACGAGCGCCGTGAGCGAGATGCGCGAGCCCGCCGCGATGATCTTCTTCAAGTCGATCTCGAGACCGATCATGAAGAGGAGGAAGATCAAGCCGAGCTCGGAGATGACCCCGACCGACTCGGGCTCGTGGACCCACTCGACGCCTTCCGGTCCGAGCAGGAAGCCGGCGGCGAGATAGGCGAGCAGGACCGGCTGCTTCAGCCACTGAGCGACCATGCCGAGCAGCCAGGCGGCCGCGATACAGGTCGCGATGTCTTGGATCAGGTGATGCATGGAGGCGAGCGCCGGTGGCGGCTCCTCGCGCGGGCGCTCCGCCTGGCGCGAGGGCGCGGCATCATCCGCACCAGCCTCCGCCCTTTCCACTGCACAGTAGAGGTGCCTGGCACCTTATCTGTGCAGCGGCTGCTGCTCAGCCGGTGGCGCGGCCTTCCAGGATCAGCGCCGGGGGGAGGTTGCGGAGGACGAGCGCACGGACGGAGCAGGTCCCGCAGCGATCGACCAGCAGCCGGCGAAAGCGCCGGGCACTGGTTGCGACCTGATAGTGTGCGTAGGTGAAGTGGCGGAAGGTTTCGCCCGGACGCAACGAGGCGAGCACGGCATCGAGGAGGCGCTCCTGGGTCGAGGCATCCATGGCCGCCAACGGCAGTCCGGAGATGACGGCCCCCGCCGGCGGGAGCTCGCGGAGGCGGAGGATCTGGGGCAGATCCGCCGCGTCCGCGCAGCAGAAGGCGAGCCGAGGATGCTGCTGTCGCAGATGGCGCACGAGCTCCGGGTCGAGCTCCACGCCGAGATAGCGCAGCCCACGCGACGAGCAGAGCGCCTCGAGCTCTCGGGTGAACGGGCCCGTGCCGCAGCCGAGCTCGACGACGAGCTCCTCAGAGGTGAGATCGAGCCCCGCCGTGATCGCGCGCGCCAAGGCTCGCGAGCTCGGCGCGATGGCATGCAGCTGCCCGGGACGGACGAGCAGGCGCTTCCAGAAGAGGGCGTAGGACATCGACGATCTGCCTGCTGCCTGCGCTCGCGTCACGCCGATCCGAAGAGCGTCAGCATGCCCTCCGCGATCGCATAGCCGAGCATTCCGCCCGCGGCGACGTCGAAGGGATAGTGCAGGCCGAGCACGACCCGCGAGAGCCCGGTGAGCACGGCGAAAGGCAGCGCGAGCGGCAGGAGCTCCGGCGCCCAGGTCGCGAGCAGGACGCAGAAGCTCACGGCGTGCAGCGTGTGGCCGGAGGGGAAGCTCCAGCGATCGAGGGGCGGCAGCGCGGGCACGAGCTCCAGGATCGCCTCGCAGGGACGCGGCCTGCCGACGCGCTCCTTCAGGAGCTTGTAGAGCACGAGGCCGAGCAGGGCGGTCGCGGCCGCGTGGAGCGCGGCGTAGCCGCCGCGGTTCCCCTCGCGCGCGGCGAGATAGAAGAGGACGCCGACGTAGATCGAGCCGTTGCCGAGGCGGCTCACGAGCGAGAGGAACGAGACGAGCGGGCGCGAGCCGAGGCCGCGATGCACCGCGACGAAGAGCAGATGATCGACGCGGTGCAGCGGATCAAGCAGGGCCGTGGCTCGTCGCATGCAAGACCTCGTGGGCCGGAGAGAAGCTCGCGAGCAGCTCGGGTGAGAGAACGCGCGGGACCTTGTGCTGGCCGCCCCAGGTGCCGCGTTCGCGCATCCACGCGTGGAACGAGCCGCTCGGCACGAACACGACGCTGGGCACCTCCAAGCCGAAGCTGCGGTGCGTCGCGTAATCCTCGTTGCCGGCGGCGATGCGCTCGTCGAGGGCCGCGGCGAAGCGCTCGCGATCGACGCGCGGCGCGCCGGGCTCCAGCTCGACGTAGTAGACGTGGCGGCCGACCTCGAGATCCGCTTCCGCGAGCTGCACCGCGACGGCGAACTCGGCGACGCGCGTGCGCAAGGTCCACGCGGCGTGCTGCACCGCGCGCTCCAGCTCGCCGCCGCAGACGTGCTCGCCGAACGCATTCAACGTGTGCGCGAGGCGCCCGGCGAAGACGAGGCGCAGCGGATCGCGCGAGACGAAGCGCACGAGGTCGCCGAGGAGGTAGCCGAAGAGCCCCGCATCGGTGCTGACGGCCACGGCGTAGTCGACGCCGAGCTCGGCTTCGTGCAGGCGCAGCCGCACGGGCTGTCCGCGCTCGAGCTCTGATCGCGGCACGAGCTCGAAGAAGACCCCGCGATCGACGAGCGGCAACATGCCTTCGGCATCGGCGCGATCTTGCACCGCGAACATGCCGCCTTCGGAGGCGGAGTAGGTGTCGATGCAGCGCACGCCCGGACCGGCGAGGCGTGAGAAGCGCTCGCGGTACGGCGCGAAGTCGGTCCCGCCATGGAGGAAGAGCTGCAGCTCGGGCCAGAGCGCGCGCAGGTTCGCCGCGGGGCGCCCGAGAGCGCGCGCTTCGCGCAGCACGCGCTCGGCGAAGAGCAGCATCCAGGACGGCGTGCCGGCGAGCAGGCGCACGTCTTCGTGCAGCGCTTCGCGCGAGGCGCGCTCGATCTTCTCCTCCCAGCTCGCAAGGCTCGCGATCTCGCGCCGCGGCAAGCGCCAGCGCTGCGCGAGGCGCGGGATCCGGCGCGCCATGATGCCGGTGTTGTCGCCGATCCAGGCGCGCCCTTCGCGGCGGAGGCCCATCGAGCCGCCGAGGAAGAGGCTCATCCCCGCGAACACGCTCGCGCGTGGATCCGCGAGATGCGGCACGAGGGCGTCGAAGCCGCCGCGCTGATGCGAGCGGATCGAATCGCGCGTCACGGGGAGGTACTTCTCGCCGCTCGTCGTGCCGGAGGAGAGCGCCCACGCTTCCACGTGGCCCGGCCAGCAGACATCCGCACGTCCCGCGCGCGCGCGATCGAGACGCGGCGCCCAGGCCGCGTAGCCACCGAGCGGGATCGCGGCGCAGAAGTCGGCGTAGCTCTTCACACGCTCGAAGCGCAGCTCGCGCCCGAGCTCGGTGTCGCGCGCGCGGCGGACGAGCGAAGCGCGCACCTGCTCCTGAGCGGCGGCCGGTGCGCTCGCGAGGGAACGCAAGCGCCGCAGGCGACGGCGCGCGAGGAACCTCACGGCATGATCGATCACGTCGCGGCTCCCGTCTGCGCCGCGCGCGCGCGCTCGCGTCGCTGCCGCGCTTCGTGGACCGGGCCCTCCGCGATGTGCTGCGGGACCTCGACGCCGAGGAAGCGCGCGGCGCGATCGGCGACCGCCATGATCGTCAGCATCGGGTTCACGCGCAGGGCGCGCGGGAAGATGCTCGCGTCGCACACGAAGAGATTCGCGACGCCGCGCAGGCGATGCTCGGGATCGACCGGCGCGGTGCGCGCGTCCTCGCCGATCGCGGCGCCGCCGAAGGGATGCGAGGAGCCGAAGTTCGTGAGGTCGCTCTGGCTGCGGATCACCGCGTCGATGCGTTCGATCTCGCGCGCGCTCTGCAGCTCGAGCGGGATGCGGCTCGGCACGAGGACGCGCGTCGCTCCGGAGGCGAAGTAGACGCGCGCCAGCGTCTTCAATCCCTCGCGCAGCGCGGCGAGGTCACCGGCGGGCAAGCGGAAGCGGAGCTCGGCATGATCGAAGAGCGCGGGTGCCAGCCTGGCTCCGAGACCGAAGAAGACGCGTCCCACGGGCTGCGACGGAACGAGCACGCCGGCGCTCGCCAGCCGTCGATAGCGACGCATGAGCTCGGCGTGTTGCGCGAAGGTCCCGGGCAAGGTCAACGCGAACGAGAGCTCGGGGTTGTGCACTTGCTCGATCACGAAGCGCGCATCGAAGTGATGCACGCACATCTGATCGCCGAGGTGGCCGTCGACTTCTTCGGGATACTCGGCGAACGCGATCGCGCCGGCGTTGAACGAGACCCCGTGGCCCACGCGCGGTCCGCCGAGCTTCGAGCGCAGGAGCAGCTCCGGCGTCGCGAGGGCGCCCGCGGCGAGGACGAAGCGCTGCGCACGCACGCGGAAGCCCTTGCCGCTGCGGAGATCGATGCAGCGCGCCGCGCAGACGACGCCGCGCCGATGCTCGAGCTCCACCACGCGGACCTCGGAGAGGACCTCCGCGCCGCGGGCCTCGGCCATCGGCACCCA
>JAEUHW010000336.1 GCA_016793245.1 Planctomycetota bacterium | reverse complement strand
CCGGCTAACGCCCGGTCTGCACCTACGTCTCTCGACAGCGGACCCCAAGCCCATAGGGCAGGAGGAATCATGCACTCCCAACCGCTGGCGATCCTCGATCGGCCGATCGTTCCGATGCTCGTCCTCGCGACCTTCGGCATGCTCGCGTTCGTGCCGCTCTGGCACGCCGAAGCACAAGATGCGCCGGCCGCACCCGCGAAGCTGAGCTTCGTGCAGGACCGGCAGTGCGCTGCGGCTCACGTGCACGAGCGGCTGCTCGACGCGTTCGATCGCGGCGAGCGAGCCGAGATCGTCGCCCTCCTTCGCGCGCCAGAAGGGCCGCAGAAGGCAGCGGACTGCGAGCTCGTCGTGGATGGTCCGGAGCAAGGCGCCGAGCATCTGCGCGGAGAGGTCGCTGTCGATCGTCTCCTCGAGCTCTGGCCACCGCTGGACGCCTCCGCCGCGAAAGCCGGCGATGGCGAGCGACGCACGCGCATCGAGCGCTGCTCGGTGCTCGAAGCCTCTCCGCGCTGCGCGATGGTCGTCCTCGAGATCGTGAGACCCGCACGCACCGACGCGGAAGACCAGACCGAGAAGACCGCGCGCTTCTGGATCACCTCGGTGGTGATTCGGGACGGGAACCGCCCTCTCGCGGAGGGTGTGACCGCCGCCCCGGCGGCGGCTAGGAAAGGCGAGCGCGAACCCCTGCCGAACGACGTGCCGCGCATCGCGCATCTGCACGTCTCGCGCGCGGGTTAGCGCGTTGCACGCCTCGACGCGAAGGCCTCGGTCTTCGCGTCGAGGCGCCGTCCCTGCCTCCCGCAACTCTCCCTGACCCAGGAGAAGCCACGATGAGCACGGCCCCCGCTCTTGCCTGGCACTTCGAGCTACGTCCCAGACGACTCGAGACCGCACCGACCCAGCTCCTGCGCCAACGTCCCGGCGACACGAGCGCGAACGGAGACTCCACACCGCGCCTACACGAGCACGATCCTTCGCTCCGTAGCCTCGAGCGAACCTGGGTCCTCGCGGCTCGCCACGGAGACCGCCGCGCGTTCGAACAGCTCTGGATCCGCTGCGCACCCCTCGTCACCGCGATCGTGCGCGCGCACGGACCCGCATACGAGATCGACGATCTCGTCCAAGACGTAGCGCTCGCCGCGCTCGACTCGATCGAGACCCTGCGCGACCCCGAGTGCTTCAAGGCTTGGGTCGCGAGCCTCGCGCGGAATCGCGCGCGCGATGCGCGGCGCAAGCGGCGCCAGCCCGCGACATGCGACCCGCGCGAGCTCGGCGCCGCGACGCCGTTCGGAGACGCGGACGGCGAGGAAGAGACGGACGCGACGCTCGCGCGCGTGGTAGGCGCCCTTCACTGCATCCCTGCGTGTTACCGCAAGGCGCTGCACCTCCGCCTCGTGGACGGCCTGAGCGGTCCGGAGATCGCGCAGAGGACGGGACGCAGCCAAGGCTCGCTCCGCGTCCACCTCCATCGCGGTCTCAAGCTGCTGCGCGAAACGCTCAGCTCTTCTCCGTAGCACCGTCGATCAAACCGGTGCCAGGCCCCGATCTGATCGACATCGATCAGATCGGGGCCTGGCACCTATCTGATCGAAGTCAGCGCGGCGCGGGGAAGATCGTCTTCCAGTCGGACTTCATGCTCACCACGAGCCAACCGCGCTGCGTGGCTTCGTCCAGCCCGCGCGCGAGCTTGCCGAATGGGGACGTGCGGTCGTAGGCCACCTCGCGCGTTCCATCGTCGTGATGCACGAGCACGCCGAGGCGCGCACCAGGGCCGCTCGTCGTCCACTCGAGCATCTCGAAGTCGCCGTCGGAGTTCCCGAACGCGGCGATGGGACGACGGCCGATGTGCCGTTCGATGCCGAGGGGCTTCCCGGCCTTGTCGTCGATGAATTCGATCTCCGGCAGTCGCACGATCGCGGGCTGGCCGTCGCGCGACTCGTACTGTGCGCGCAGCGTGGAGCCGATCACGCGCTCTCGCGGGATGCCATAGACCTCCTCGACCCACGGGCGCAGGAATTCCAGGCCGCCGCCGGAGACGAGGAACACGCGAAACTCGTGCGCTTCGAGATACGCGATCAGCTCGCGCATCGGCTGGTAGACCATCGCAGTGTACGGTCGGTCCGAGCGAGGATGGCGCGCCGCGGCGAGCCACTCCCGCACGAGGTGCTCGAACTCCTCGCTCGTCATACCGGCATGCGTCGCGGTGATCAGCTTCACGAGAGCTCCCTCGCCCTGCTTGGCGAGGGAGCCGAGATCGCCGGCGAGCACCGAGCGGAAGGGCTCTTCGTCCTTCCACTCGGGATGCGCGGGCGCCAGCGCCTTCACGCGATCGAGCGCGAAGGCGAGCTGGACGTACATCGGCTGCTCGCTCCAGAGGGTCCCGTCGTTGTCGAAGACGGCGATGCGCTCGGCGGGAGCGACGAACTCGCGTGAGCCTCTCGTCGTGACGCGCTCGACGAAGCCCACGATCTGAAGCTTCGCTTCGGCGTCGGCCCAGGTCGGCAAAGGATCGACGGCACAGCCGAGTGCGAGCGCCGCGAAGGTCAGCGCGAGAATCATGGGGGATCGACGCATGTGGCTTCGCCTGCTTCTTTCGCTCACCGTCGTTCAGTGCCCCGTCGCCGTCATCGCCTTGATGCGATGCTCCAGCGAGCTCAGGCTCCAGTCGCCCGGCGCCTGGCTCGGCGGGAAGTCCTTCATCGTGAGCAAGAACTTGCTCGCCACCATCTGCATGGGCGCCAGCGCGTACGCGCGATCGATCACCCAGTCGTGGTAGGTGTTCGAGTTGTGCTGCGCCTTCTCGAAGGGATCGCGACGCAGGTTGAAGATCAGGGGGAGGCGCAGGTTCACGAAGGGCTCGCGCCAGACCTGGAGCTGATGGGCGCGGTTCTCGAGGTAGACGGCCTTCCAGTCACCGACGCGGATCGCCGCGACCTCGCCGGCATCGTCGACGTAGATGAACTCGTTCCGCGGCGACGCCGCCACCTTCCCGCTCAAGTAGGCGAGTTGGTCGTAGCCGTCGATGTAGTTCTTGTAGGAGCGGCCGTTCAGCTCGACGCCCGCGAGCAGGCGCTGCTTGATGTCGGCAGCACCGGCCGCCGCCGCGTAGGTCGGCAGCCAGTCCTCGTGCGAGACGATGCCGTTCAAGGTCACATCGGCGGGGAAGACCCCGGGCCAGCGCACGAAGCAGGGCACGCGATAGGCGCCTTCCCAGTTCGAGTTCTTCTCGCCTCGGAACGGCGTCGTGCCGGCGTCGGGCCAGGTGTTGTAGTGCGGTCCGTTGTCGGTCGAGTACTGGACGATCGTGTCGCCGGCGAGGCCGAGCTCATCCACGAGCTTCAAGAGCTCGCCGACCATGCGATCGTGCTCGACCATGCCGTCGTGGTACTCGTCGCCGCTCGGCCCGCTGATGCCCGTGTGCTCCTTCTTCACGTGCGTGCGGAAGTGCATGCGCGTCGCGTTCCACCAGCAGAAGAAGGGCTGCCCCGCCGCGTGCTGGCGCTGGATGAACTCCTTCGCCGCCGCCAAGGTCTCCTCGTCGATCGTCTCCATCCGCTTCCGCGTGAGCGGGCCGGTGTCCTTGATGGTCTGCCCGCCCTTGCCGTCCGCCTTGCAGTGCAGCACGCCGCGCGGACCGAAGACCTGCCGGAAGGTCTTGCCGTTCTCGAGCACGAGGTTGCCGGGATAGTCGCGGTGCTCCGGCTCCTCCTCGGCGTTCAGGTGGTAGAGGTTCCCGAGGAACTCGTCGAAGCCGTGCATCGTGGGCAGATGCTCGTCGCGATCCCCCTGATGGTTCTTGCCGAACTGCCCGGTAGCGTAACCTTGGGACTTCAGCACCGTGGCGATCGTGACATCGCTCTTCTGCCAGCCTTCCTTCGCCGCCGGCATGCCGACCTTGGTCATGCCCGTGCGCACGGGCACGTTGCCGCCGAGGAACGCCGCGCGTCCCGCCGTGCAGCTCTGCTGCCCGTAGTAGTCAGTGAAGGAGAGGCCCTCCTTCGCGATGCGGTCGATGCTCGGCGTGCGGTAGCCCATCATGCCGCGATTGTTGTGGCTGATGTTCCACGTGCCGATGTCGTCGCCCCAGATCACGAGGATGTTGGGCTTCTTCGCGGTAGGCGCCGAAGGACGCGACCCACTCCCCTCATCGCTTCCCGTGGAAGCGCAGACCCAGCCCGTGAGGGCGAGCGAGACGAACACTGCTCTGGCGATCATCCAAGACCTCCTGCGGTCGAGATACCGGCGCCGAGCACGGAGACATATCGCGCCCTCACCGGGGCGCCTACTATGCCCGAGACCCGCGCCATAACCCACCCCGCGTTCCGCTTCGGGGCTTCCTCGCCCTCCCCATGCCCCTCGACCTGGCATTCTGCCGCAACTTCTTCACACGGATCGGTCGCGCTTCCTTCACGAGGTCTGCCAAGTGACCGCCGCTCTCTCGAAGCGCTCTGCACGGAGATCGTCCGCGCGCATCCCGAAGTAGAGCACGCCGCAATCCCCCCAACGGAAGTCGAGGTCATCGTCGCTGTCGACCTGCAACAGCAAGCGCCAGGAGTCGATCTCGCGCTCCGACTCGCGCCACAGCGTCTGATCACGGGTCCAGCGTTGCCCGCGCTCCGCCAGGAAGAACTCGGGCCGCACATCGTGCTGCACCGGTGCGGCGTGCCCGCCGATCTGATGCCGCGTTCCGGAGGCGATGAGCTCCTCCAGCCCTTGCTCCGCCGCCCAAGCCTCCTCCCAGCTCCCGAAGCGATCGCGCTCGCTGAGCCACGTCTCCCGATCCACTTCGTCGCGGATCCCGAGGGAGTCGAACTCCTTCGTCCAGACATCCGGCACGGTCAGCACGAGCTCGCCCCGCACTCCGCACGCCGAGGAGATCTTCGGCGCGCGGCGCTGCTCCACGGGCATCGGCAGCGTGCGCAGCGCTCCGAGCTCGCGCCGGTGCACGACGCACGCGCGGTAGTCGTTCCAAGTGCCCCCGAGGAAGAACCAGAGCATCCCGTCGCGCGGCAGCAGCGTGTGCTCCGCATGCGCCGCGAGATCGGCGCAGCGGAGCTGCAGCAGGAAGCGCGCCGGTCGGCCCTCGATGCTCGGACCTTCGAATCCCTGCGGCACGTCGGGCAGCCCACCGAAGCGCGAGCCCCCGAGCTCCACGGGCGACGGCTCGAAGATGCGCTTCGCACCGCGCGGCAGGATGCCGAGCCACGGTCGCCTCGGCTGCTCACGAGTCGTCCCCACTTTCCGGAGATGAACGCCGAGCTCCCCCACCGCGAGGAGGCGTTCCTCGAGATGCGCGAGGCCGTGCTCCGCGAGCAGACGGCGGAAGTCCTCGGCACGAGGGAGCTGGTTCCAAGGGACGGGCATGACGAAGAGAGCGCTACGCGATCACCCCAGCGACGACGAGCTCCTGGTGATGCGTGTCGAACACGACGAAGGAAGCCGCTTCATCGCTCACCCAGTATTCGAACCAGCGACAGTCTCGGAGTAGCTCGACGATCTGCCGGGTCGTACCACGTACCACGAGCCACGGAGGCGGCTCGTCGTCGGTGGCAGCGAGCCACAGGGTTCGCTCTCGGCCGAGCTTGCTCTCGAGAAGCTCCAGTCCGTCGCCCGAGCCATACGCGAGGCGCTCCACCGGCGGCACCAAGGCCTCCCACCACCACGTCCGATAGCGATCCAGGACGTGGCGTTCGGCCACGCGCTCGACGACGACAGCCGCCTCCTCGGGATCGAGCATGCGGATCCCTTCGGCGGCCTGACAGTGCGCGAGGAGCTCCTCGCGAAGCGTGCGATTCATGTGAGGCGAATCCGATGGGAGTCCGACCCCGTCGATCGGGCGCTCACCGCTTCTCGAGGCGGAAGAGCGCCTCCGCGAACGCGATGCCGATCGGCACGAGGATCCGCGCCGAGCCGAGGTAGTGGTACTCGGCGTTGGAGACGCTCTCGTCGAGGAGGCGGAGCTCTCGCGGCGTGAAGGTGGCGGCGCGGAGCTTCGCGCGCGCCGCGTTCGCCTCCTCCGCGCGGAGCTTGCCGGCTTTGCGTTCCTCTTCGAGGTGGCGCAGCTCGGGCTGCAGGTCGCGCTCGCGGAGGCGGAGTGCCGCGACTTCCTGGTCCCAGTACGTCTCGGTGCGCACCGCGACGACGTTGCCTCGGAACTCGGGCCAGGAGGCGGGAGCCTCCATGGCCTTGCGGAAGCTCTCGTGGATGGCGACGTAGCGCTTCTGATCCGGAGGGTAGAGATCCACCGGCCCGCCCACGCCGAGCACGCCGATCACGAACGGCAGCGCCGGTGCGGAGAGGTCCTTCCTGACGTCGCGGATCAAGTGCCCGAGCACCTCGCTGTACGCGTCGTAGCCGCCGGGCTCGCCGCGTCGCGGGTAGGCGCCGCCATCCACCATGTCGTTCCAGCCCTGGAACCAGACGAAGCCGGCGAGCTCGTAGCCTTTCTCCGCGTCGTAGCCCGGAACGACGCGCGGGAGGTCTGCGAGGATGCTCCGGACGTAATCGATCATCGCTCGATACGAGCGTCCGGTCGCAGCATCCTTCTCCGCGCGCATCGCCTCCTGGTCCTTGCCCTCCTTCGCGAAGGCCGCGAGCTGCGCCGCATCGAACTCGTACCGACCCGCGCTCGGCGGGCGGAAGTCGGTGTGCAGGCTCTTCCCGCCCCAAGCGGTCTTGATCAGCAGGATCGGGCCCGCGAGGCGCTCGTGCATCGCGATGCCGAAACCGAGCTCGGGCCCGAGCTTCGGTCCGCGCTCGTCCGCGCCGAATCCGATCGAGAGGGCGCCCACGCGTTCTTCCTCGGCGGAGCCGAGCGAAGCGACGCGCACCTCCTCGTAGACTCGCGGCAAGCCATCCGCAGCCAGGATCTTGGCGAGCAGCGGTGCCGTGTGCGGGCTCAGCTCGAGGCTCGGCACGGTGCGCGCGTGCGCGTGCCCCTGCATGTTCGATTGCCCAGCGAGCACGAAGACACGGAGCGGTCTCGTCTGCTGCGCCGGCGCCGAGGTCGCGAGGCCCCCGAGCGCGAACAGAGTGGCCAGAGCGACGGCGCGAAGAGCGATGCGACGTGTCATCATGGGGCAGCTCGTAAGGGAGTCGCGAGGATACGACATGGCGTGCCTTCGATGCCTCTGGATCGCGTGCAGATTCCTGTCGATCAAATAGGGGTCAGACCCCTTCTTGATCGGTGCCGGCTTCGCCGTCTCGCGTAGGCAAGACTCCATGACCTCCCTCCACCCCCTGAGGCAGAAGCTCCCCCACGCCGAGCTCCACGTCGAGCTCCGCGGCGCGCGGCTCGTCGACGGCGCGGGTCTGCTCGAGTGCACCTATCGCCCACGGCGCGCCTGGGATGTGCGCAGGACTTGGCAGCTCCATCTCTGGGGCTCGGCGTTCCGCATCGGCTCGCGCGACTGGCTCAGCGTG
>JAEUHW010000324.1 GCA_016793245.1 Planctomycetota bacterium | reverse complement strand
GCGGGCCTCGTCTCGGCGGCCGGCACCTCCGGGGACGAGAGCGTGCGCCATTGGCCGCGCCTCGCCGTCGAGCCACAGCGCGTGCTCGTGCCCGACGGCCATCGCTCGGTGGCGCTCGCGTTAGCGCCGGAGCAGCGCTGGTTCGCGTCGTATGCACAGAGCGGCGAGCGCCTGAAGCTGCTCGGCGGCGCGCGCGGCCGTTCAGAGATCGAGACGCGCGAGCTCGCCGTGAAGTCGACCGTGCTCGAGCTCGACGTCAGCCGCGACGGACGCTGGGTCGCGGTCGCTTCGCGCGAAGGCGCGGCCTTGTTCGAGACGGCGGCCTGGAGCAGCGCTCTCGGCCTGCTGGGCTCATCGGTGCTCCCGCTCGCGCCGGCGCGGGCCCTCTCGTGCGCGCCCTCGCAAGCGCGCGGCATCCGCTTCGGCGCCGGGGACGATCTCCTCGTCGGCCACATGGACGGGACCGTAGCGCTCTGGAACCACGCGCGCGGCGAGCTGCTCCAGCGCTTCCAGCTCCCCGGCGGACACGCGCACGACGTCGAGCTCGATCCCGCGGGCCGGCGCATCGCCGCTCTCACGCGTGAGAGCTTGGCGGTCTGGGACCGCGCGAGCTTCGCGCTGCTCCACGAGCGCCGCGGACTCGAGCGCGCGAACGCGATCGCGCTGGACCCGAACGGTCGCACGCTCGCGCTCGCGGTCGGCGAGGTCGACCCCGCGATCGAGATCTACGACCTCGATGCGGAACGCACACGCGTCACGCTGCGCGGTCCCACGCGCGAAGTCACCTCGCTCGCGTTCAGCCCCGACGGCTCGCGCCTCGCCGTCGCGAGCGAAGATCGCCTGCTCCGGCTCTACGATCCCGCGACCGGCATGCTCGCGCTCTCGCTGCGCGACCACGGCTATCACTTGAAGTCGGTCGTGTGGAGCGCGGACGGCAGCGCGCTCGCGAGCAGCGGGCGCGATGGGTATCTGCTCTTTCGCGAGACGGAGTTGGGGACGAGCGGCGCGCGCTGAATCCGGGCGTCGACGAAGCTCTCGGGCGATTGCCATTCGACGCCTCCGGGCCTAGCCTCGGGCTCCTCTCTGGAGCTCGATCGCCATGTCCTATCGCTCGAAGCTGGCCAACAAGATCGCGCTGGATCGAGACCTGGAACTTCACCGGGAGCGCTTTGCGGGTCGACCGGAGATCGTCGTCTTCCAGACCACGGAGTACTGCAACCTGCGTTGCGTGATGTGTCCGCGCAGCGTGCAGCAGGGTACCCGGCGCCTCAGCGCGAGCGAGATCGAGCGCATCGCGAGCCAGCTCTTTCCGTTCGCGCGTCTCGCGATCCTCGCCGGTCACGAAGGAGAGCCGCTGCTGCATGACTTCGATGTCGTCGTCCGCGCCGCGCGCAGGTTCGGGGTCAAGCTCGATGTCGTGACCAACGCGACGCAGCTCACGCTGCCGCGCTATCTCGCCTGGCGCGATGTCCTGACGCGCATCAACGTCTCGCTGGACTCCCCCGTACCGCACATCTACGCGGCGCTCCGCGTCGGTTCCGAGCTGCGGCTCTTGGAGCACCAGCTCGCGCAGATCCGCGACTGGCGCCGGAAGCGTCCGGATGACGTGATCTGGACCGTCAGCGCCGTGGTGATGCGCTCGAATCTCGCGACCATCGCAGAGCTGCCCGATTGGGCCGCCCACTTCGGCTTCCACGCGGTGATGCTGCAGCCGCTGCGGCAGTTCTCGAAGCAGAGCCCCGGCGAGGATCTGCTGCCCGACGATTTCGTCGCGCGTGCCGATCGCGCGGGTGCCGCTCCGGCGTTCCGGCTCCGCGACGACGTGCTCGCGACCCTCGCTCGCGTAAGCGCCGCGGGCGTGCGCCATGGAGTCAGCGTCTACTTCAGCGACTTCGCGCTACCGCCCGTCGAGGTCCGCCCTCCGCCGCCAGCGCTCGTCGCGCACTTGGAAGCACAGCGCGCTTGCTGGTTCCTCGCACGCTCCATCGTGGTGGCGCCCAACGGAGTCGTGACGCCTTGCTGTCACCCAACGCCCTTCGTCTTCGGCAATCTTCTGACGCAAGAGCTCGAGGAGGTGTGGAACGGCACCGTGGCTCGCGGCCTGCGGCGCGCACACTTCGAGCGCACGCGCGTCGCGCCGTGCGCGCGCTGCCTACATGCGCCCTATCTGCGAACGCGTGACGCGCAGCTCTCGCCTGCGCTAGCGTAGCCGGCGCGACGTCGACAATGACGGGCTTGGCGCGCTCCTACTTCTCTCACTGCACCTGCACGAAGAGCCCGTGCGATGCGCCGATGCACGCCCCACCCGTCGTCGCACACAGCGTGAACATCTGCGCGCAGACGACGCCGCCGCGCAGCGCGGGATCCGCCGGGATGGGCAGCGCGAAGCGGAAGCCGCTCGGCGGCGCCGTGCTCACGCCGGGAACCCCCGCGTAGATCGACGGCCCGACGAAGAGCAGGCAGCTCGCCTCCGTCGGTCCGCAGAAGCCGCCCGCACCGAAGGGCCCCGTGATGCGATAGGGCGTCGCGAGGCAGCCCCCGAGCATCAGCATCGGCGTCGCCGCCTGGCACGGGATGTTGGCCTCGATCGCGTAGGTCTGGTTCCCCACCGTCGGTGCACCGGAGCAGCGAATGGTCGGGATGCCCCACGGCGTCGAGGACCCGCAGCCGCTGCCGCCGGGGGACCCGAAGAGCGTGCACTGCGCGGAGGCCTGCGTCAGCGCGGCGAGGAAGATTACCGAGGCGAAGGCGAGCGTGCGCATGGAGCGACCTCGAGAGCGAACGGAGCGGTGCTCCGCGCGAAGGGGTCCGCCACTCTCCCCGACGATCCCGCGATTCGGCAAGGCCTCCGCCTAGAGCGAGCCGTCGGCGGCGGCGGCGCGCAGCACGGCGACGACCGCGGGATCGCCGAGATCGCGATGCCACCAGTGATCGCAGCTCTCAAGACCATAGAGCGCGCGCCGGCGTTCGTCGGCGACGCGGAGCAGGTGCAAGAGCAGCCGACACGCGTCCTCGCGATCTAGCTCAGGCGCGCGGCGGAGCTTCGAGGCGATCTCCTCGTGGAGGCCCTTCCGCAGGAGCACGACGGCGGTGCGCATCGGGCGCACCGCCGAGGGGCCGAGGGCCGCTTCGACATCCCCGCTCGTCCCCCGCGCTTGGCGCACGAGATCGAGCAGGAGATCGATCAGGACTTCGAGGCGCCCCTGCCAACGATCGAGCAGCGAGCGGAGCTCTGTGCTCGACTCACCCTGCACCCAGCGGTTGATCGCGACCAGTTCTTCGAAAGTGGCAGCGAGCATCGCATCGCTCTTCGCGCCGCGCTCAGTCGCGCGCGCGCGGCATCTCCGCGCCGAGCCCCGGCAACCACGTGAGCTCGAGCTTGGCACCCTCTTCCCCCACCGCTCCCCGCAGCGCCTGCATCGCCGAGGCATCCGCCGCCCACACCGCCGGCACGACGAGCGCGCTCTTCTTGCCGCCCTCGACGAGGGCAGCGAGCGCCTCGGCGAGCGTGGGCGAACCGGCCTCGAAGCAGACCGCGAGGCGTGCAAACTGCGAGCGCTTGCCGATCGCCTTCTCCGTCTCCAGCGCCATCCACCCGGCGCGTTGCTCGTCGCTCACGCTGCCCGGGACGTAGAGCACGGTGGTTCCGCCGAAGGCGCCCGCGGCGAGCGGCAGCGCCTTCCCGTTCGCGAGGTCGCTCGGCTGAAAGGCCTCGCGCACTTCCAGCTCGGGCGCGATCTGGCGCAGCGCCGCGGCGTAGCCGGGGCCGGCGAAGTGGAGCGGCTGCACGAGCGAGCCGGCGGGGAGTGCGGCGAGCTCGGCGTGCGCGATCACGCGATGCGCGCGCTGGCGATCCGCGCCGCGCGCGGCGGCGTAGAGCTCCGCCCACGGGCGCGCGAGCGGGGCCGCGGGCTCCTCGATGAGGAGGAGGATCTCGCCGGTGCTCGGGCGAGGTTCCAAGCCCAGCGCGGCACGTGGCTCGCGCGCTTCTTCCGCGCTCAGGAGGCGCGCGCGCGGGAGTTCCTTCGCGAGCGCTTCGGCGAGAAGGTGCCCTTCGCCGTCGCCGCAGAGGAGGAGCTTCTCTTCGTCGAGCGGATAGGCGCGCGGCAGCTCGCGGAGCGCTCCGGCGAGCGTCGCGACCAAGCGTTCGCGCTGCTCTTCGCGGTAGCTCGGATGGGTCCACGCGGCGCCGCGCGCGAGGTCGGCGCGCTCAAAGGGCAGCGGACCTTCGACGACGAGGAACGCCGCCGCGTC
>JAEUHW010000314.1 GCA_016793245.1 Planctomycetota bacterium | reverse complement strand
ACTCATGGGGGCCGGCCCGGTTTGGTTTGTTGTGCTCTCGTCGCGGGCCGGGCCACCTTTCTGATCGACGCCCTGGTGATCGGATCAGAAGATCGCGGAGAAGAGGCGGGTCAGCAGCTCTTCGAAGGGGATCATCGTCAGCAGCAAGGGGGCGATCGGCGCGACGGTGGCGAAGACGAGCACGAGGATCGTGTCGCGGCCGAAGGGCAGCGCGCGCGTCTCGCGGATCACGGAGTAGGAGTTGCCGAGATCCGCGAGCGACTGCATGTCGCCCGAGCCGAGCATCGGCTCGCCATCGTGATCCTGCGTGCGCAGCCATCGCCGCTCGAAGTCGCGCAGGTAGTCGGTGGCGAGGAGCCCGTACTCGCGCAGGCCGCGGCGCTTCGCCGCGAGGATCTTCGGCGCGAACACGCAGAGCGGCGCGAGCACGATGAGCATCAGCCCCGCGACCAAGAGCAGGATCTCGAGCTGGAACTCGGGGAGCTTCGCCCCCTCGTGCAGGATGCGGTTCGCGATGTAGCCGGAGATGGCGGCTCCGTGAGCCGTGAGGAGTGGCGCGATCGCGAACGCGCTGGCGCCGAGGAAGCCGAGGCCCGCGTTGCGATCGGGGTGCGCGGGGACGAGGGCGAGCTCGAGGCGCGAGACCTGCCAGAGGAAGCGCGCCCACACGAAGATGCGGAAGTACCAGCGCAGTGCGAGGAACTGGAGCACGGGGTTGCTGACCACCCAGTACCACGTCCCGGCGAGGTTCGTGTGACCCGCGCCGTCGTTCACGGTGGCGTACCAAGTGGACGCCTCGAGCGCGAGGACATCGCCGCGCACGAAGATCGCCACCGGAAAGATCGCGAGGAGCAACAGGATCTCGGCGCAGGTCGAGTTGCGCAGCGCCATCGCGCTCTGGAGCGCGCGATGGAAGCGCGCGATCGAGGTCGGCGGCACCAACCGGCGCTCGAGGAACTGGGTCACCACCCCGCGCATCCGCAGATGCACGACGAGCTCGGCGAGCACGAGCAGCGGCACGGCGACGAGGAAGCGCACCTGCGTCTCGATGTCCGCGAGGAACGGGATCGCGACGCCGCCGAAGAGCGTGCCTTCGATCCAGGCGAGCACGAGCAGCGGCAGCCAGGCGAGCCCGCTGATCACGAGCACGCGGCGCAGGAGGTGATCGTCGACGTGCTCGCCGAGGCGGGCGCGGCGCAGGAGCTGGTAGAGCGGGCCGCCGAGGACGAGAGAGAAGTCGCGGACCTCGGAGAGGGCCTCGGGGGCGGCTACGGGCTCCTCGTCCTGCGGCATCGTTGGCGCCTGGGCGCGGTGCTCAGCGGGCGGGGAGGCGGAGGCAGAACCCGAAGCCGCCGCCGCCCTGCACGATCTTCACGACGATGCGATTGCTGCCCTGCTTCAGATCGGCGGTGCAGCGATCCTCGTCGGTGCGCAAAGAGCGCGTCGTGTCGTTCTGGTGCACGAGCTTGCCATTCACCCACAGCACGACGCCGTCGTCGCTGCCGAGCTTCAGCTCCACCGTCTCGTCCTTCGGCCACTCGACGTCGACCGCGGCGAAGGCGTAGCAGTTCTGCTTCGGCTCGAGGAACAAGAGATCGAAGTGCCCTTCGAAGTCCTCGGTGACGATGTCGCGCCACGCGTAGCTGACGTCGTCGATGGTGATCGTCTCGTTCAGCGTCGGGCCGCTCTCGGCGAAGGGCCACCAGGCGAACGGCTTGCCGTCGCTGCGCGCGAACGAGCCCATCAGCTTCCAGCGCGTGACGAAGCCCTTCTTCGTCGCGATGCCGTCGACCGCGGCGCCGCGCGCCTTCAGCGCCGTCGCGATCGCGCGCAGCTTCGCGCGGTCCTTCGTCGCGTCGACGACCTGCCAGAGCAGCGCCTGCGCCTTCTCGCTCGCCTCTGCGGGCATGCGCTCGGCGACGCCGAGACGCAGGGCGGCGAGCTCTTCCCGCAGCGCGTCGTTCGCGAGCAGGGGCTCGATGCGCGCGAGATCGCTCTCGTCGGCGAGCGGCGCGAGCGCGATCAACGCGCGGCCCAGGCGATCGAGATCCAGCGGCTTCGCGAGCAACGGGCGGAGGAGGGAACGCGCGGCGTCACCTTCTCCCGCCGTCGCGCGCACGCTGCTGCGCGTGAGCAGCGCGTCGGCCGCGGAGGCGAGCACCTCCGGCTGCTCCAACGCGGCGAGGAACAGCGCTTCGTCGGCCGGTTCCCCGGCCCCTGCGAGCAGGGAGATCGCCGCGCTGCGCACGGACGCATCGCCGCCGTTCGCCGCGGCGACGATCATCGGCCGCGCCTTCGCCGCGTCGCGCTCGAACAGCACGCGCAGGGCTCCCGAGCGGATCGCGGGAGTGCCTTGGACGGCGGCCTCGGAGAGCGTCGCGTCGAGATCGGGGTACGCACTCGCGACGAGCAAGGCGCGCACGCGCGAGCGCACGCTGTCGGCCGGATCGCCGAGCAGCCCGATCCACGTGCCGAGCGGCGCGTCGAAGCCGTACGTCTGGAGCTGATCGATCGCCGCCAGGCGCGTGCCGGCCTGCGGCGCGCTGAGCAGCAGCGGCAGCGCATCACCGCCTTCGCGCAGCGCGTCGGTCGCGTGCTCCAAGCGCTGCTCGAGCAAGCGCAGATACGCATCGGCGGCACCGGCTTCGCCGCGCAGCGCCGCCGCGCGCAACACCGTCGCCGCCGCGGGATCGCCGATGCGCGCGAGGGCGTCGCGCGCGGTCGCCGCGAGCGGATTGCCATCCTGGGCCGCGAGCTCGAGGAGCTGGGGAACCGCGGCGCGCGAGCGCCGCGCGCCGAGCGAGGCGATCAACGCCGCGCGCGGCGGTTGCGCGAGATCGGCGCGGGCGAGCCGCTCGAGCAGCAGCGCATCGGCGATGGGGCTCGTGATGCGCTCCAGCGCGAAGAGCGCGGTTTCGGAGAGCGCGGGATCGTCGAGATGCCGCGCGATCTCGAGCGTCTCGCTCGTGCCGCGCGCCACGATCGCCAGCTGGCGCAGCACGAACGCGCGCCGGAGCGGCGGCAGCGGCATCTCGAGGCGCAGGAGGTCGAGCAGCGCGCGCGCCGTCGCGGCGCGTTCGCCTTCCGCCGTCCCGGGTGCCGTCGCGCGGCTGGCGATGCCGATCAGCGCGCGTTGCGCCGCGTCGACGACGTCCAGATCTTCCAGCGCGAGTAGGCCGCCGATGGGGGCGACCGCGGCGGAGCCGAGCGCGGGTGCCGCCGCCGCGGCGGCATCGCGCGCGGCCACGTCGGCGCCGCGCAAGCGAGCGAGGAGCGCTGCGGCGTCGTCGCTCTGCGCGAGGAGCGCGGGCGCGAAGGAGAAGACGAGGGTCGCGCAGCCGATGCGCGCACGGAGCTGCTGCAGGTTCACGTTCAGAGGCTCCAGGGATGACGCATGGGCTTCGAGATCAGGCGGTTCGCCGCGTCGTCGCCGACGAAGCGCTCGACGACGGGGTCCCATTGCAAGCGCCGGCCGAGGCGGATCGCGAGGTTGCCGAGGTGGCCCACGGTCGCGGAGCGATGCGCGACTTCGATGTCGCTCGCCGTGCGGCCGCGCTCGCGCACCGCGCGCACGAAGTCCG
>JAEUHW010000290.1 GCA_016793245.1 Planctomycetota bacterium | reverse complement strand
CCCGATCTCGCTGCGCCGCGCGGGCGACGAACCGCTGTCTCTCGACGCGGACCTCGCGTCGACGTCCGATCTCTCCCGTAGCATGAGTTTCGGAGCCCCCGCCTCCCGCGGGCTCCGAAACGGCGCACGATGTCTTTCGAGGTAGCGGAGCCGCATCCGGAGGCGATGCAAGCGCCGTGACCGCCGCGCTCTCTTACGAATCGAGTTCGACGTCGTGCACGCTTCGACGCGCGCTGTCGTTCGAGGTCGTTCACGCGCGGCGGGCGCGGCGCTTGCTTCGCCGGAGGGCTGGCGGAGCGGTGGTTGCGGTACTCGCGTTCGACTGCTCTCGCGCGTCTCGAGTTCTCGCGTCGACACGCGAGCGCGAGACGTCGAGGGCAAGACCGCGCCTGCCCTACGCCCAGCCCTCGCAACTCACGCTGTCAGCCTGTGGAACCTGCGCCGTGAAGGCTCGAGGATCCAGTCGAGCGGCATCGGTAGTTACCGAATCAACTAGAACGCCTGCTCGAGATCGCGGATCAAGTCGTCGGCATTCTCGACGCCCACGGAGAGGCGCAGCAGCCCGTCGGAGAGTCCTGCGGCCCGGCGCTCCGCGGCGGGGATCGAGGCGTGCGTCATCGTCGCCGGGTGATCGATCAGCGACTCCACGCCGCCCAGGCTCTCGGCGAGCGCGAAGAGCTTGGTGCGCGAGGCGAAGCGCTTGCCGTCTTCGACGCTGCCCTTCAGCTCGAAGCTGATCATGCCGCCCGGCGCGCGCATCTGGCGCTGCGCGAGCGCGTACTGAGGATGCGACTTCGAGCCGGGGAAGTAGACCCGCTCGACCTTCGGCTGTTGCTCGAGCCACGCGGCGATCTTCAGCGCGTTGGCGCAGTGCCGATCCATGCGCAGGTGCAGCGTCTTCGTGCCGCGCAGCACGAGGAAGCAATCGAGCGGACCAGGGACGGCGCCGATCGCGTTCTGCAGGAACGCCAGGCGCTCGGCGAGCTCCGTCGTCTTCGTCACGATCGCCCCGCCGACCACGTCCGAGTGGCCGCCCAGGTACTTCGTCATCGAGTGCACGACGAGGTCGCAGCCCATCTCGAGCGGGCGCTGCAGGTAAGGCGTGGCGAAGGTGTTGTCGGCCACCACCAGCGCGCCGTGGCGCTTGCCGATCGCGGCCACCGCGGCGATGTCGGTCAAGCGGAGCAGCGGGTTCGTAGGCGTCTCGAGGAAGACCATCTTGGTCTCCTTGCGCAGCGCCTTCTCGACGTTGCGCGGATCGGTCATGTCGACGAAGTCGAAGCTCATGCCGAAGCGCTCGAAGACCTTGCGGAAGAGGCGGTAGGTGCCGCCGTAGAGGTCGTTCCCGGCGACGACGTGATCGCCGGAGGAGAAGAGGCTCGTGATCGCGTGGATCGCGCCGAGGCCCGAGGAGAAGCAGAGGCCGTTCGTGCCGCCTTCGAGCGCAGCCAGGTTCTCCTGCAGCGCATCGCGGGTCGGATTGCGCGTGCGCGAGTACTCGTAGCCCGCGATCGGCTCCGCGGGCGCGGGCTGCACGTAGGTCGAGGTGAGGTAGACCGGGGTCATGATCGCGCCGGTCGAGGGATCGGGCTTCTGTCCGGCGTGGATGGCGAGCGTATCGAAGTGCATGGAGGAGAGTTTCCCTTCGAGGGCTGGTGGAGCGTCGTGCGCCGCGCTCGAGGGCGCCATGCTGGCGATCGGCGTGCGGCGCGGGAAGGGGGAGTTCGCGGAACGCGGGTGCTCGCGCCTTGCCGCGGCTCGATCGGGCCTCGATCATGCCGGCTCTCGCGCGGCGCACCGCGCGAAGCCGTAGATGCCCACGCTTCGCATCAGTCTCGCCGCCGCGTTCCGCCGGCAGCTCCCGCGCCTCGCGATCGCGCTCGCCGCGCTGCTGCTCTCCTGGCGCGCGCTCCCCGATCTTCCGCCGCCGGGCTGGGACGAGGCCGAGCATCTAGGCCTGCCGGCCGTGATCCTCTGGGAGCACGTGCGGCGCGGCGAGCTCGCGGCGGCAGCGCATGCGCTGCTCGGCCAGGAGCAGTACCCGCCCGGGGCCTCGCTCGCCCTCTTGCCCGTCCTCGCCGTGGCCGGCTCCGATCCCGTCGCCGCGCGCGCGGGCGTCGTGCTGCTCTTCGGTCTCCTCTCCGTGCTCGTCGGCGCGATCGCCGATCACCTCGCCGGTTCGCGCGAGACGACGCGGGCCGGCTGGATCGCCCAGGGCCTCGTGCTCGCTTCGCCGGCGGCGGTGGCGCTCGGGCGCAGCCTCTTCCTCGAAGTGCCTTTCGCGGTGCTCGCGATTGCGGGCGCGCTGCTCTACGTGAAGCTCGAGCGCCGCGAGATCGAGGGCTTGCCTCCCGGGCGTCCGCGGCGGACGGCGGTGTATCTCCTGCCGGGCTTCGTTCTCGCCTGGGCGTGCTTCACCAAGTGGAGCTACGGCGCGCTGCTGGTCGCGGCGCTGGTGCTGGAGCGCGCGGCCGCGCTCTGGGCGGCGCGGGCGGCGCCGCGGCGCTCCCTCTCCGCGAGTGCTTGGCTCCTCGCGCCGCTAGGTGCGGCCGCGCTCTGGTGGTTCGTCTGGCCTTGGCCGGGAGAACCTCTGGCCGTCGCGCGAGCCCATCGTTTCGCGTGCGCGAGTTACCTCGCCGAAGCGCGGGCGCCGGGTGTCGATCTCGAGGGCCTGGCACTCTACGCCGGATGGCACCACCATCTCTCGCCTGCGGTGCTCTGCGGCGTGATCGTTCTCGCCGCTACCGCGGCGCTCCATCGCGCGCGCCCGGGCCTGCGCTTCCTGGCGCTCTTGACCGCGTTGCTCCTCGGCTCGGCGATGGCGCATCCGTTCAAGCTCTCGCGCCTGCTGCTGCCGGGGCTCGTCTGTCTCTGGATCCTCGCGGGTGTCGGATTCCACGCCGCGACGAGCGGCTGGCGCGCGCCGCTGAAGGCCTTCGGCGTCCTCGCGGCGGCGCTCGCGGCGCTGCTCTCGGCTGGAGCCGGGCTGTTCCCCCCGGAGCGCTTCGGCTTGGCTCCGGTCCCCGAGGAAGTGCTGGCGGGCTGGCGCGAGCTTTACGCGTCGCGGCGGGTCGAGGCCTCCGGACCCGAGGGCCTACCGGCGCTCGCCGAGCGCCTCGCGAGCTGCTTGCCCGCCTCTCGCGAGCGCGGGCTGCGCGTGACGCGGACGGGGCACGAACTTTCGGACGCGGCGCTCGCCTGGGCGCTCTTCACGGCGCGCCGCGCGCACGACGCCGAAGCGCGACCGCTCGCGCGCGCTGACTACGAGCGCTTCGATCTGGTCCGTCTCGGCGCCGCTCCCCCCGCGTCCTCCGAAGAGCTCGCCGAGCTCGCGCGCGACTGGCTCGCGGCGGCGGGCGCGCTGCTCCTGCTCGATCCGGGTAAGGGGGCGGGGCACGCGTTCCGCCTCGAGGACCCACAGTTCGCCGGGCCGTGGCGCGAAGCCGTGAGGGCCGCGCTCGAGCCCGCCGGCTTCCGCCTGGCGTGGCAGCAGCCCGATTTCGCATTCTCTCGTCGCCGCGATAGCGTCGCCCTCGAACTGTGGATCCGAGCCTCGCCCGCCGAATGAACCTCGCCACGCGCTACGCCGCGGAGACCCTCGAGTTCGACGCCGTCCTCGCGCGTTGGGTCGAGCGCGCCGTGACGCCCCTCGGCCGCGCGCGCCTCGCTCGCGCGCGGCCGTACGCGGATGCAGCGTCCGCACGCGCGGCGCAGTCGCGCGCCGCGCGCCTGCTGCGCTTGGTCCGCCGGGGCGAGAGCGCGCCTCTCGGCGCGACGCGCGATCTCGCCGAGCCCTTGGCGCGCGCGCGCCGCGGCGGAGCACCCTTCGATCCCGAGGAGCTCGGCGCGGTGCGCGACTTCCTCGAGACCGTGCAGAACCTCGTGCGCTGGTTCGAGGAGCCAGGTCGCGAGGCGATCGAGTTCCTGGAGCTCATCGCCGAGCTCGACCCTCTGCCCGCGCTGCGCGACGACTTGGAGGAGAGCATCGACGAGCACGGGCGCGTGCGCGACGAGGCGAGCACGCACCTCGCGGCGCTGCGCCGCGACGCGCGCGACCTGCGCCGCGAGATCGACGCCAAGGTGCAGAACGTGCTCCAGCGCCCGGAGGTCCGCCGCGCGCTGCAGGAGGACCGCGTGCGCTTTCGCGACGGTCGCCCGCTCCTCGCGGTGAAGCGCGATCGCCGCTCCGCGGTTCCCGGCGTCGTGCACGACTACTCGCACACCGGTCACACGGCATTCGTCGAGCCCGAGGAGACCATCGAGCTCGGCGACCGCCTGCGTCGCGTCGTGCTCGAGGAGCAGCGCGAGATCTCGCGCATCCTGGTCGCGTTCACCCAGCGGCTCTTCCGGCATCAGGCGGCGCTGGAGCGCGATCTCGAGATCGCGAGCGAGATCGAGCTGGCGCACGTGGGCGCGGTCTACGTCGCCTCCGGCGCGGCGGTGATCCCGAAGCTCCCGGAGAGCATGCACCTCGATCTCCGGCGCGCGCGCCACCCGCTGCTGGAAGAGCGCCTGCGCGAGGAGGGGCGTCTCGATTCCCTCGTCCCGCTCGATCTCCACCTGGGACAGGAGTTCGACCTCCTCTTGATCACCGGGCCGAACACCGGGGGCAAGACGGTCGCGATGAAGACGGTCGGGCTCTGCGCGCTGCTCGCGGCCAGCGGGCTGCCGATCCCCGCCGCCGAGGGTTCCAGCGTGCCGTTCTACGAGGCGATCTTCGCCGACATCGGCGACGAGCAGGGCATCGCGCAGAACCTCTCGACCTTCTCCTCGCACCTGGCGCGCATCCAGTCCGCGCTGGGGAGCGCCACCCCGCGCACGCTGCTCCTGCTCGACGAGATCGGCGCCGGGACGGACCCGCACGAGGGGGCCGCACTCGGCGGGGCGATGCTGGAGGTCCTGCTCGAGCGGGGGATCCCGACCCTCGCCTCGACGCATCTCGGCGCGCTGAAGGCCTTCGCGTACCGGCATCCGCGAGCGGAGAACGCCTCGGTCGAATTCGATGCCGCCAGCCTGATGCCGCTCTATCGGCTGGTGATCGGCCTGCCGGGGGAGTCGAACGCGCTGCGCATCGCGCGGCGCCTCGGCCTCGACGAGGACGTGCTCCGGCGCGCGGCGGCTCTCCTCGAGCGGCGCGAGGACGGACTTGCCGAGGTCCTCGAGGAGGTCCGCGTCGCGCGCACCGAAGCCGAGTCGGCTCGCTCGCGGGCGAAGGACCTCGAGGGTCGGCGCGAGCTCGAGCTCGATGCGGCCGAAGTCGCGCGGCGTGCTGCCGAGGAGCTTCGTCGCATGGTGTCGGCCGAGGCGGATCGCGTGGTGGAGGAGAGCTTCCGACGCGTGCTGGACGAGATCGAGCGCTTCACCCCGCAGCTCGGAATCTATCGTCCCGCCGAACGCGAGCGCCTCGAGCAACTGTTCGCGGCGCTGCGCGCCGCGATGCAGGCGACGCCGCTCGGCGAGCGCAGGCGCATCTTCCTCGCGAGCCTGAAGCAGGGGGACTGGGTCTACGTGCCGCGTCTGCGGCAACGCTGCGCCGTGCGGCGCATCGACGCGAAGCGAGAGGAGCTGCTGCTGCTCGCGCGAGGGATGCAGGTGACGCTCTCCTTCGGAGAGGTGACCTGGTTCGAGACGCTCTGAGCCGCGCGCGCGAGCCGCGCCGGAGGATTTCTTCTCCAAGCGGGCCTTGACCGATGGAGGCGCCTCGCTACCATTGGCGCTCCTTTTTTCCCCGGCCCCCGTCCTGGGGCAGCATTCGCTAGCGTAGCTCAACGGTAGAGCCCCCGCCTTGTAAGCGGGTGGTTGTGGGTTCGATTCCCTCCGCTAGCTCCATTTGGCGCTGGTCCTCCGAGATCCGCGACTCGATGTGAGTCGCGTATCCCTGCGGGTCGCGACGAGGTGCTGCGCCATGAGGATGGGGATCGCGGTCCTTCGATCATCGAGCGAAGGGCAGGCGAGTGCTCGTGGCCTGAGACCAGGCGATCTCCTGCGCTTCGGCGTGGTGCGTCCCTGCGTGTAGGCGCCTCGGGCGGCGGTGAGGCGAGTGATCCTGGCTCCCGGGCTGTGGCTCTTGGGCTGTGGATCGCCTCGGTGATCCGGGCGGCAACGCTCGGACGATCTTTGACGTCGGGGACGATCTTGTTGAAGGAGGCTCTGCAAACGCCTCCGGAAGTCCCGATCACACACCTGAACCGCGAGCCAACGCACGCTCGACGGTGCATCGCTCGTCGATGCGCCTTCCGATCGTGCATCGCTCGGGCGCGCTCGGACTCGTCCGGGTCGTTCGCCCGACGGAACTCCCGGGGAGATTCCAGAGCGGCCAAATGGGCCAGACTGTAAATCTGGTGGCTCACGCCTTCGCAGGTTCGAATCCTGCTCTCCCCATTCGGCTGAGCCAAGCTCAGCGGTGTGGGATCGCCTCGCCCTGGTTCACTGCTCGCGTGCCGCTCGATCTCGAGCTTCGGCCGAGAAGTTCGCTGCTGTGAAGCTCGCTGCTGTGGAATTCACGGCAGTGAAGTTCGCGGCCGTGAAGCATGTGCAGTGAAGCTCGGATGGATTGCCGGCCCAGCCGGCGCTCCGGCCGAGTTCGCGCACGCTCTCGTGCGCGCAGTCGATCGCCAGGGCCTTCCGGGTGCCGCGCAGCCGTTCTTGCGGGCGTAGCTCAATGGTAGAGTTCCAGCCTTCCAAGCTGGCCGTGAGGGTTCGATTCCCTTCGCCCGCTTCGCAAGGGCGATGTTCGCATCGCATCCGGGGCTGGTGCTGGCGAGTTCCCGCGTGCTCTGCTGTGTGAGGTGCTGTCGCCTCGCATCGCGGCGCACGTGGTTCGCGCGGCGTGCCATCCCGGCCTCGCTCGTGTCACGGGCGCTCCTCGCGGAGCTCTCTCGGCAAGAAGATCCCACCCGACGACGACCAGATTTCGCTGCTGTAGCTCAGCTGGTAGAGCACTTCCTTGGTAAGGAAGAGGTCATGGGTTCAAATCCCGTCAGCAGCTCCAGATTCAAGACCGCGAAGCCGACACCGCGCACCTTCGGTACAGACCAGACGTAGGTCTGGGCCGTGAAGCCGGTCCTCGTGACCTGTGCTCGGGAGAATGGCTTTCCGGCGGCGAGTGCTTTCAAGGCGCCGCTCGGCGTCACGAGGAGTTGAGATGGCTAAGGAAACCTTCGTTCGCGACAAGCCGCACGTCAACGTCGGCACCATCGGTCACATCTCCCACGGGAAGACGACCCTGACCTGCGCGCTGACCTACGTCTGCGCGGCCAAGGGCAACGCCAAGGTGAAGGAGTACGCCGACATCGCGAAGGGCGGAACGGTCCGCGACGACTCGAAGATCGTCACGATCGCCGCTGCGCACGTCGAGTACGCCTCCGACAAGCGCCACTACGCGCACGTCGACTGCCCGGGCCACGTCGACTTCATCAAGAACATGATCACCGGCGCCGCCCAGATGGACGGCGCGATCCTCGTCTGCGCCGCGGACGACGGTCCCATGCCCCAGACGCGCGAGCACATCCTTCTCGCTCGTCAGGTCGGCGTGCCGGCGATGGTGGTCTTCCTGAACAAGATCGACGTCGTCGACGATCCCGAGCTGCAGGACCTGGTCGAGCTCGAGCTCCGCGAGCTGCTCACCAAGTACAACTTCCCCGGCGATGAAGTGCCGATCGTCAAGGGTTCGGCCCTGGGCGCTCTGAACTACGTTCGCGGCGGCAAGACCGACGTCGAGAACAACCAGTGGACGAAGAGCGTCCTGAACCTCCTCGACGCCATCGACGCCTACATCCCGACGCCCGCCCGTGAGGAGGACAAGCCCTTCCTCATGCCGATCGAAGACGTGTTCTCGATCAAGGGCCGCGGCACGGTCGGCACCGGTCGCGTGGAGCGCGGCGTGGTGAACGTGAACGACTCGCTCGAGGTCGTCGGTCTGCGTCCGGAGACGGTGAAGACCACCTGCACGGGCGTCGAGATGTTCCAGAAGATCCTCGACAAGGGGATCGCCGGGGACAACATCGGCGTGCTCCTGCGCGGTATCGAGAAGGACGACCTGCGCCGCGGCATGGTGCTCGCCAAGCCGGGCTCGGTGAAGCCGCACACGAAGTTCGAGTGCGAGGTCTACATCCTCTCGAAGGAAGAAGGCGGCCGTCACAGCCCGTTCTTCAAGGGCTACCGCCCGCAGTTCTACTTCCGCACCACGGACGTCACCGGTTCGGTCACCCTCCTCGGTCAGGCCGAGATGGTCATGCCCGGCGACAACGTGAAGCTGATGGTGGAGCTGGTCACGCCCATCGCGATGGAAGAGCAGCAGCGCTTCGCGATCCGCGAAGGCGGTCGCACGGTCGGCGCAGGCGTCGTCTCGAAGATCCTCGCCTGATCGTCGTGAGCTCCGACTGGCCCCGCTCGCGTGGGGCCAGCGGACACTTCTTGCTGGCACCGCTCGTCGGGGCCGGCGTTGCAGCGTCTGCTGCGCCGCGGCGAGAGCTCGAGCTCTCTCGCGAGCAAACCAAAAGAGCAGGGCGACCGAGCGAACGCTCGGGAGCGGGGGTTCGTCGCGAGCCGCGATCTCGGATCGAGGCGCTCGGGCGAGCCTCGTGTCGTCCTCGGAGGCATCGATGGGACTGAAGAACAAAGAGCACTACGTCTGGTTGGTCTGCGGTGAATGCGACCGCCGCCACTACACGACGTGGAAGAAGCTGAAGGCCGCGTACAAGCTCGAGAAGAGCAAGTACTGCAAGTTCTGCCGCAAGCACACGGTGCACAAGGAGAAGAAGCTCTAGCCACGAGCGAGTCTCGCCGCCTGCCTCTCCTGCGCTGGGCCTGCCTGTGCTGCGCTTGCTTCCACCGTGCTTGCTTCCACCGAGCTTGCTTGCACCGAGCTAGCTTGCACCGAGCTCGCTCGAACTGGCCTAGCTTGAACCGAGCCAGCCTGGACAGAGCTGACCGGCGCTGCCGACCCTGGCGCGCGGGATGCATGCGACCACCGAATGCTGGCGCGCGAAACCCTCGGCCCCAGCCCTCCGCTCGAGCTTCTTGAACTCACCCCAAGCACCCATGACCACCAACCCGCCGAAAGCCACGCCGAAAACGCCCGATGAGGCGCATCTGGGCGGCTTCTGGCCCAGCTACAAGCCGGACCAGGGGCGCATCGCCCGTATGTTCGCGTTCTGGTCCGTGGGGCTGCTCGCGATCTACGGTGCGTACCGCTTCGCCCCCTGGCTACGCGGCAAGGAATGGGGCTGGCTGAAGACCAGCGTCGATGGCGCGAACAACGTCTTCGACATCAACCTCCTCGGCCAGGGCGAACGCCTGCCGATCGTCGGTTTCCAGCTCACTTACGCCAACATCCTGGTCTTCGGGCTGCTGCTCGTGTTCTTGTGGTGGTGGCATCGATTCCTGACGCAGCCGCGTCGAGCCGAGCTGTTGATCGACACGGAAGCCGAGATGAACAAGGTCACGTGGCCGACCTGGCCCGAGACGTGGAACTCCACGCTCGTGGTCATCGGCACCGTCGTCTTCTTCATGCTCTTCCTCGCGGCGGCCGACTGGCTGCTCGCGCGGGTCGTGAACTTCCTCATCTTCAACTGATCCCGAACCCGCTCAGCTGATCATGAGGTCCAAGCGATGACTCTGCACTGGTACGTGATCCGGGTCCAAGCCGGCAAGGAAGACCGCGTGAAGGAGTCGATCCTGAAGCGCATCTACACGCACGGCCTCAGCGACAAAGTGACCCAGGCCCTCGTGCCCACCGAACGCGTGACCGAGGTCCGCGCCGGGAAGAAGCGCACCGTCGCTCGGAAGATCTTCCCCGGCTACCTCATGGTGGAGGCCGACATCGACGGCGACGACGATCCGCGCGCCGAGGATGTCTGGTTCTGCATCCGCGAGACGCCCGGCTTCGGCGACTTCGTCGGGTCGCACGGCAAGCCCGATCCGATGAGCGATCAGGAAGTCGAGCAGATCCTCGGCAAGATGGAGCAGAGCAAGCGCGCTCCCAGCGTCGAGATCGGCTTCCAGCGCGGCGATCAGATCCGCATCAAGGAAGGCGCGTTCCTCGGCTACGAAGGCACGATCGAAGAGATCGACGCCGAGAAGGGCAAGGTGCGCGTCTTGATCAACGTCCTCGGTCGTTCGACCTCCGTCGAGCTCGACCACTGGGAGGTGGAGACGTTGGCCTAAAGGGCCGCGTTCCCATCTCGTTCCGTCCGCCCGCGAGGGCCCCGCTCTAGAGCGCCCGGCCCTGAACGCGGTCTTCGGACCATCCGACTCACCTACTCAGAACTCCAACCCTAGTCAAACAACCGAGTCGCGCCGCGCTCGCCCGAGCCAGGCACGACTCCTCCCGATCACCGCCGCGCATCAGCCCTCGGCCGTCGATCCGCACCCAGCGGAGAGAGCCGAACGCGCGGTGGGAGGGAGCAAGGAGGGCCCATGGCCAAAGAAGTCACTGCAAAGATCAAGTTGCAGTGCCCGGCCGGCCAGGCCACACCGGCACCCCCGGTGGGACCTGCGCTCGGTCAGCACGGCGTGAACATCGCCTCGTTCGTCAAGCAATTCAACGACGCCACGCGCGATCAGATGGGGATGATCATCCCCGTCGAGATCACCGTCTTCAAAGACCGCAGCTTCGAGCTCGCGTACAAGTCTCCCCCGGCCTCCGTGCTGCTGAAGAAGGCGATCAACATCGCCAGCGGCGCGAAGACGACCGGGACGGAGATCGTCGGCAAGGTCACCATGGCCCAGTGCCGCGACATCGCGAAGATCAAGCTGAAGGATCTCAACGCGCGGGATCTCGATGCCGGCGCTCGCGTGATCGCGGGCACCGCTCGTTCCATGGGCATCACGGTGGTGGACTAGGAGGTCTCCGATGGTTCGCCGCAGCAAGCGTTACCTAGAGAACGCGAAGAAGATCGACCTCTCGGTCGCCTACGAGCTCGACGACGCGCTCAAGATCTTGACCGGCCTGAAGGGCGCCAAGTTCGACGAGACCGTCGAGATCGCCGTGTGCCTCGGGATCGAAGCCAAGCGCTCCGATCAACAGGTCCGCGGAGCCGTGTCGCTGCCGAAGGGCATCGGCAAGAGCCTGCGCGTCATCGCGTTCGCCGAAGGCGAGAACGCCGTGAAGGCCAAGGCCGCTGGTGCGGTCGAGGTCGGCTCGGGCGATCTGGCTCAGAAGATCCTCGACGGCTGGCTCGACTTCGACGTCGCGATCGCGACGCCGGACATGATGAAGCACGTCGGACGCCTCGGTAAGGTGCTCGGCCCCCAGGGCAAGATGCCTTCCCCCAAGGCCGGTACGGTGACCGCCGACGTGGCGACCGCCGTGTCGGAGTTCGCGGCAGGTAAGATCGAGTTCCGCAACGACGCGGGCGGCAATCTGCACGCTCCGGTCGGGAAGAAGTCGTTCTCGGTCGCGGCGCTGAAGGAGAACGTCGAGGCGTTCCTCCATCACGTCCGCTCGCTCCGGCCGCCGTCGACGAAGGGCAACTTCATCCTGAAGGTCGCCATCTCGACGACGATGAGCCCGGGCATCCTCCTCAACGTGAAGAACTGAGGTACGCCGACCGGACGGAGGACGACTCCGCTCCGGCGCTGAGCGTCGCTCGCTAGCGAGTACCGCTCTTCCTCGGCTCCTCTCCGATCCCAGCACGAGTCGACGCGCTCCGGAGCACTGCTCCGCGCGAAGACCGCACCGAGAACACTCGCCGCCTTCGAGAACATCATGCCGAACCTGATCAACACTTGCCTCTACGCCGATCTCGAGTCCGAGCTCGAGCGGCACGACGGCGGAGTGTTCGTGGACTTCACCGGCATCTCTGTCGCGGAGGTCAATGACCTGCGCGGCAAATTCGCCCAGAAGAACGTTCGCTTCCGCGTCCTGAAGAACACCATCGCCCATCGCGTGTTCGCCAAGCAGAACATCGATGTCACGGGTGTGGTGAAGGGCCCGACCGGCTACGCCTATGGCGACGTCGAGCAGGCCATCAACGCAGCGAAGGTCCTCGCGGACCTGCTGAAGGCCAACGCCAAGTCCAAGCTGAAGATCCGAGGCGCCGTCTTCGAGAAGACGGTCCTCGACAGCAAGGAAGCGGTGGCCCTGGCCAAGCTGCCCGACCGCCAGACCATGCGCGCGATGATCGCCACGGCGGCCATCGCACCGGCCCGCGGTCTCGCGGCGTCGGTGAATGCCGTCCTGGCCGGGCTCGCTCGCTGCATCGACCAGAAGGTCCAGAAGGCCGGGGGCGATTCCGCCGCCGGCTAGCACATCTCTCTCGCCGTCGCTCGCACCAGATCGGCTCGCGGTCACTTGACCGCGCCGAGGCGGAGAGCGCGGTGATTCCAGATCCGAAACAACACCACACTCATTCACGCTGCGAGGTTTGTCACCATGTCCGATAGCACCACGGTCGAGCTCAGCCCCGAGCTCGAGGCGATCTTCAAGCAGATCGATTCCCTCCAGCTCGGCCAGGCGGCCAAGCTGGTGAAGGCGATGGAAGCCCGCTGGGGCGTTTCGGCCGCTGCTGCTGCAGTGGCGATGCCCGCCGGCGCTGGCGCCGGCGGCGCGGCTCCCGCCGCCGAGGAGAAGACGGCGTTCGACGTCATCCTCGAGGGCGTGCCGGACTCGACCAAGAAGGTCGCCGTCATCAAGGAAGTTCGCGCCATCACGGGCCTCGGCCTGAAGGAAGCGAAGGACCTCGTCGAAGGCGCGCCGAAGCCGGTCAAGGAAGGCGCGACCAAGGACGAGGCGGCCGAGCTCAAGAAGAAGCTCGAAGACGCCGGCGGCAAGGTCAAGGTCGCCTGATCCCGGGCCCCTGGGGGATTCGCTCGTCGCGTCCCCCGGCCCGGCTCGCAGCCTGCACGATCGCCGCGCCTGGTGAGGTCGCGCTGCTGGGCATCGATATCGAGCCCGGCGGCGTGGCTTCTCCCGGCAGTGTCGCCGCTCCCGGCTGTGTCGGGCTCGCCCGGCAACATCGTCGAGGGTGGCACTCACTGCCGTCACCGAGGTCTACCTTCCGCCTTCTGGCGGGAGCCCGTGGCCGCCGCGTTGCGGCGCGCGGCTTGCGGTCTCGCCCGATTCGAGGCATGATCTCGCCCCGTCCGGTCTCGACTTCCCCACCAGGGCGGGGAGGGGAGGCCAGCGGGGGATGAGTCCGGATACAGAGCGCTTCGAGCAGAGGTGCGCCTCGAACAGGGGTGCGCCCCGAGCAGAGGTGGGCCTCGAGCAGGCCCTGTGTCCGACAGCTCAGACCTGTTCGCCAGTACTGACCTAGCCAGTACTGACCTAGCCAGCACTGTCCCAGCCAGTACTGTCCCAGCCAGCTCTGAACATCGCCGATCCGACATCGCCGAAGGGCGATCGGGCAAGGGGTGATCGGTCGCCCGTGCGTCCGGCGGCCCCGATCGGCAATGTGCCCGTCTGGCACTCGCGAAGCGCCAGTTTGGCCTACGCAGAGCGCAAGTTCGGCTCCGCCCGCAGCGATGCGGCGCGTTCCAGCCATCGATTCGGCGCATTCCAGCCATCACAGCGCAGCTTCATCAACGGAGAACCCTCGATCTCTCGCGCGGCGAGAGTGAAGGAGGGGTCTCCGTCTGCGCATTGGCCGGGGCGCAAGGAATTGCTGCGGACGACAAGCGACCCCTGACGCAATGAGCCGCGCCTGGTCGCACGAAGCACCGCTTCGGCGCGATCTTTTCTCCGATCCGACCCAGAGATCCGACCGACTCGCCCGCCATCGCGCGGGACGACGACCTACGGAGTGGACCCTGTGAAGAAGTCCGGCACCCAGGCGTTGGGCAGCATGCCCATCCGCACTTTCGGCCGCTACCGCGAGATCGCGCAAGTTCCCGATCTCGTCGAGCTGCAGACGCGCTCGTACGCAGAGTTCCTGCAGGTCAACGTGGCCACGGACCGCCGTGAGGACATCGGTCTGGAAGCGCTGCTTCGGGAGGTTTTCCCGATCCAGAGCTTCGACCAGAAGATGACCCTCGAATACCTGGGCTACGAGCTCGGCAAGCCGCGCTACACGCCGGATGAGTGCCGCAAGCTCCGGCTGACCTTCGGCTACCCGTTCAAGATCCGGGTGCGCCTGGTGAAGCCCGAGCCCGTCGAGGAGGACGTCTACCTCGGCGAGATCCCGATCATGATCGGGGGCGGGGAGTTCATCATCAACGGAGCCGAGCGCGTCATCGTCTCGCAGCTCCATCGCTCGCCGGGCGTCGACTTCTCGGTCGAGATCCACACCGGTGACAAGAAGCTGCACTCGTGCTGGATCATCCCCGAGCGCGGCTCGTGGATCGAAGTCAACGTCACGAAGAAGGACACGCTCCAGGTCCGCATCGACCAGAGCGGCAAGTTCTCCGCGATGACCCTGATCCGCGCGATGGACGAGAAGTACTCGTCCAACGAGTCGATCATCCGCGAGTTCTACAAGACGACCAAGGTGAAGCGCTCGAAGGCCGAGACCAGCGCCGCCTTCGCGAAGAAGATCCGCAACAAGACCGCGGTCACCAAGATCCTCGACTCCGAGGGCAATCCGATCGTTCAGGAAGGCGCCCTCATCGAGGAGGCGCTCTCGAACCTCATCTCGGAGAGCGACATCAAGGAAGTCGAAGTCATCGACGCGATCGATGACCACCTCATCCTGAACTCTCTCGCCGAGGATCCCTCGGAGAGCCACGAGGATGCGCTGCTCAAGATCTACTCCAAGCTCCGCCCGGGGAATCCGGCGGCGCCGGAGAAGGCCCGCGCCTTGTTCGAGGAGAAGTTCCGGGATCCCCAGCGCTATCGCCTCGGCCGTGTCGGGCGCTTCCGCCTGAATCGCAAGTTCAGCCGCCAGACGCCCGAGACCGAGCAGCGTCTGCAGGCCGAGGACATGGTCGATGCGGTGAAGTACCTCCTGACGCTGCGCAGTGGTCAGGGCGAGCTCGACGACATCGACCACCTCGGCAACCGCCGCGTGCGCACGCTGATGGAGCTCGCCGGCGATGAGTTCCGGAAGGGCTTCCTGAAGCTCCGCCGCACGGCTCAGGAGCGCATGAACCTGGAGCAGGAGGACTCGGTCACGCCGAGGAACCTCATCAACTCCAAGACCTTCTCCTCAGCGATCGACTACTTCTTCGGCCGCGGCGAGCTCTCGCAGGTCGTCGACCAGACGAACCCGCTTTCCCAGCTCACGCATGAGCGCCGGCTCTCGGCCCTCGGACCGGGCGGTCTGAACCGCAAGCGCGCGGGCTTCGAAGTCCGCGACGTGCACATCTCGCACTACGGGCGCCTCTGCCCGATCGAGACGCCGGAAGGCACGAACATCGGCCTCATCTCCTCGCTCTCGATCTACGCGGGCATCGACGAGTACGGCTTCCTCACGACCCCGTATCGCACCGTCGAGAAGGGCTTCGTGACGGACACGATGGTCTGGCTGCGCGCGGATCAAGAGCAGGTCGCGATCATCGCGCCGGCCGACACCGAGACCGATGACCAGCGCAAGTTCATCGGCGAGCGCATCCTCGCTCGCGTGAGGGGGGACTTCGCGCTGGTCGACGGCAAGGCCGTCGAGTTCATGGATATCTCGCCGAAGCAGGTGATCGGCGTGTCCGCCGCGCTGATCCCCTTCCTCGAGCACGACGACGCGAACCGCGCGCTGATGGGATCGAACATGCAGCGCCAGGCCGTGCCCCTCATCAAGACCGAGCCGCCGCTGGTCGGCACCGGGATGGAGCGCGTCGTCGCCGAGAACTCGGGGATGCTCGTGAAGGCCGAGAAGGCCGGCGTCGTGAAGTACGTCGACTCGCGCCGCATCGTCATCGGTGAGGACGAGTACCGCCTCCGCAAGTTCTGCGGCCTGAACGAGCGCACCTGCCTGAATCAGACCCCGCTGGTGAAGCCCGGCGACAAGGTGAAGAAGGGCCAAGTGCTCGCCGACGGCGCTTCCACGCACAACGGCGAGCTCGCGCTGGGCAAGAACCTGCTCGTCGCGTTCATGACCTGGGACGGCTACAACTTCGAGGACGCGATCCTCGTGTCGGAGCGCTTGGTCCGCGACGACGTCTACACTTCGATTCACATCGACGAGTACGACATCGAGATCCGCGAGACGAAGCTCGGCAAGGAGGAGTTCACGCGCGACATCCCGAACGTCGGGGAGAAGGCGCTCGCGAACCTCGACGAGACCGGCATCGTCCTGCCCGGCACGCGCGTGCAGGCCGGTGACATCCTCGTTGGCAAGGTCGCTCCGAAGTCCAAGTCGGAACTCACGCCCGAGGAGAAGCTGCTGCACGCGATCTTCGGTCGCGCCGGCGAAGACGTGAAGAACGCCTCGCTCGACGTCCCCTCTGGCGTCAACGGCATCGTGCTCGAAGCGCAGAAGTTCTCCCGCAAGGTGAACCTGACCGACGCCGAGCGCATGAAGGCGCTGAACGACATCAAGAAGGCCGAGAAGGAGTTCCTCGAGCTCTTCCGCGACTACATCCGCGCGATGCAGCGCGATCTCGAGGAGCTGCTCAACGACAAGGTCAAGGTCGGCGGCAAGCCGATGAAGATCGGCGACACTCCGAACTACGAAGAGCTGAAGGGCGCGCGCGAGACGCTGCGCACGCTGGTCGAGGGGCTCGAAGACCGCAAGGTGAAGGACCGGGCCCTCGACATCGTTCGCGAGTTCTCCGACAAGATCGAGTATCGCGAGAACGAGAAGGTGAAGTTCGTGAACCGCCTGTCGCGCGGAGACGAGCTGCCCACCGGCGTGCTCGAGATGGTGAAGGTCTACATCGCCACGAAGCGCAACCTCTCGGTCGGCGACAAGATGGCCGGGCGCCACGGCAACAAGGGCGTCATCTCGAAGATCCTTCCGCTCGAGGACATGCCGTTCCTCGAGGACGGGACTCCGGTCGACATCGTGCTGAACCCCCTGGGCGTGCCGTCGCGCATGAACGTGGGGCAGATCCTGGAGACTCACCTCGGCTGGGCGGCCGCGGCGCTCGGTTTCCGCGCGGCGACCCCGCCGTTCGACGGGGCGACCGAGGCCGAGATCGAAGTGCTCCTCGCGGAAGCGGGCCTGTCCACGACCGGGAAGTCGAAGCTCTTCGACGGACGCTCGGGCGAGCCCTTCGAGCAGGACGTGACGGTGGGCTACATCTACATGCTGAAGCTCCACCACCTGGTCGACGACAAGGTGCACGCGCGTGCGACCGGTCCGTACTCGCTCATCACGCAGCAGCCTCTCGGCGGCAAGGCGCGCTTCGGCGGCCAGCGCTTCGGGGAGATGGAGGTGTGGGCGCTCGAGGCCTACGGCGCCGCGAACATCCTCCAGGAGCTGCTCACGGTGAAGTCCGACGACGTGGACGGACGCACGAAGATCTACGAGTCGATGGTGAAGGGCACCAACATCCTGGAGCCCGGAACCCCGGTCTCGTTCGAGGTTCTCACGAACGAGATCAAGGGTCTCGCGCTCAACATGGAGCTCGAGAAGAAGCTCTCGCTCGACGCGCTCGAGAGCGCGGTGGGCGGGCGGTAGTGCCGGGCCGCGACGCCTCGAGGCGTCGCGGTGCGGCGGCGGCAGCGACGACGGCAAGTTGGGCAGCTAGAGCGACGAGAGGATCCCTGTGGGCGAAGCCATCTACAACCGCATCAACGACTACGCGTCGGTGAAGATCCGTCTGGCCTCACCGGAGGACATCCGGTCGTGGTCCTACGGCGAGGTGCGGAAGCCGGAGACGATCAACTACCGCACGTATCGGCCCGAGAAGGACGGCCTCTTCTGCGAGCGCATCTTCGGTCCCGAGAAGGACTACGAGTGCGCTTGCGGCAAGTACAAGGGCATCAAGCACAAGGGCACGATCTGCGACAAGTGCGGCGTGCTGGTGGCCCATTCGCGCATCCGCAGGAAGCGCATGGGGCACATCAATCTGGCCGCGCCCGTGGCGCACATCTGGTTCTTCAAGGCGATGCCCTCCCGCATGGGCAACCTCCTCGCCATGAAGACCTCGTCGCTGGAGCGCGTCATCTACTTCCAGGACTACGTCGTCATCGATCCGGGCGACGTGAAGGACCTGAAGCCCCAGCAGCTCCTCACCGACGAGGAGTACCGCCGCCTCCGCACGCAGCACGGCAATGCCTTCAAAGCCGAGATGGGCGCGGAGGCCGTGCGCGAGCTGCTGCGCAATCTGAACCTGGAGCAGGTCGCGCGCGAGCTGCGTGAAGGTCTGAAGACCACGCGCTCGAAGCAGAAGCAGAAGGACTTCATCAAGCGCCTGAAGACCGTCGAGATGCTCCGCGACTCGAACAACCGTCCCGAGTGGATGGTGCTCGAGGTGATCCCGGTCATCCCGCCGGACCTGCGTCCGCTCGTGTTGCTCGACTCGGGCAACTTCGCGACCAGCGACCTCAACGATCTCTACAGGCGCCTCATCAACCGCAACAACCGGTTGAAGAAGCTGCTCGATCTCAACGCGCCGGACGTGATCATCAAGAACGAAAAGCGCATGCTCCAGCAGTCGGTGGATGCGCTCTTCGACAACGGGCGCTGCCGCCGGCCGGTGCTCGGCTCGAGCAACCGCCCGCTGAAGTCGCTCACCGACATGATCAAGGGCAAGCAGGGCCGCTTCCGCGAGAACCTGCTCGGCAAGCGCGTCGACTACTCGGCGCGCTCGGTGATCGTGGTCGGTCCGGAGCTGCGCCTGCATCAGTGCGGCCTGCCGAAGACCATCGCGCTCGAGCTCTTCCAGCCGTTCATCATCCGGCGCCTGAAGGAGCTCGGCCTCGCCGACACGATCAAGGCGGCGAAGAAGATGCTGGAGCGCCGCGCCGAGGAGGTCTGGGACATCCTCGAGGAGGTCATCAAGGGCCACCCGGTGCTCTTGAACCGCGCTCCCACGCTGCACCGCATGGGCATCCAGGCCTTCGAGCCGGTGCTCATCGAAGGCAACGCGATCAAGATCCACCCGCTGGTCTGCACGGGCTTCAACGCCGACTTCGACGGCGACCAGATGGCCGTGCACCTGCCGCTGTCGTACGAGGCGCAGATCGAGGCGAGCACGCTCATGCTCTCCTCGAACAACATCTTCTCGCCGGCCTCGGGCAACCCGATCATCGCGCCCTCGCAGGACGTCGTGCTCGGCGCCTACTACCTCACCGTCTCGCGCGGTGAAGTGCGAGGTGCGGGGCGCGTGTTCTCGGGCTTGGAGGAGCTCTTCCTCGCCTACGCGCACGGCAAGATCGGGACGCAAGCCCCGGTGCGCGTGCGCTTGAAGCCCGGTCGCAAGATCCGCACCGGCCCGAGCCCCGACGACGTGGTCGTGGTCAACGAGGCCGGCAAGGTGCCGGTCGTCGACCCGCACGACGGCTCGACCTCGCTCCAGCTCCTGGAGACGACTGCGGGCCGCATCATCTTCAACGACATGCTCCCGAAGGGCATGCCGTTCTACAACTACCTCCTGCCGAAGCGCCTCCTGAACGCGATCATCTCCGATTGCTATCAGCTGCTCGGCCAGGAAGCGACGCTGACCTTGCTCGATGACCTGAAGAACCTCGGGTTCAAGGCATCGACTCGCGCCGGCGTCAGCATCGGCAAGGACGACATGCTCGTCCCGAGCGCGAAGGAAGGGATCATCAATGAGACCGAGGCGCAGGTCGCCGCGGTCGAGCGCGACTACCGCGAGGGCAACACGACCGACGGCGAGCGCTACAACAAGGTCGTCGACCTCTGGACGAACGCGCGCCAGCAGATCGGCGACAACTTGATGAAGGAGCTCCGCGAGCACCAGAGGTACGGGAAGCCCTACCTGAACCCGATCTTCTGCATGGCGGACTCCGGCGCGCGCGGCTCGGTGGAGCAGATCCGCCAGCTCGCCGGCATGCGCGGCCTCATGGCCAAGCCGAACGGCAAGATCATCGAGGCGCCGATCAAGGCGAACTTCCGCGAAGGCCTGCGCGTGCTCGAGTACTTCTCGTCCACGCACGGCGCGCGCAAGGGTCTGGCCGACACGGCGCTGAAGACCGCCGACTCGGGTTACTTGACCCGCAAGCTCGCGGACGTCGCGCAGAACGTCGTCGTCACGATCATGGACTGCGGCACGATGGGCGGCATCGCGAAGGCCGCCGTCGTTCAGGGTGACAAGGTCGTCGTGAGCTTGGCGCAAGCCATCCGCGGGCGCGTCGCTCGCGACACGATCACCGATGTCATCACCGACGAGGTGATCGTCGAGGAGAACCAGATCATCACGGAGGAGATCGCCCGCAAGCTCGAGGCGATGGACTACCCGAAGATCCGGGTGCGTTCGCCGCTGACCTGCGAGGCCGGCCATGGAGTCTGCGCTCGCTGCTACGGCATGGACCTCGCTCGCGGCAAGTCCGTCGAAGTCGGTCTCGCGATCGGCATCATCGCGGCGCAGTCGATCGGCGAGCCTGGCACGCAGCTCACGATGCGCACGTTCCACATCGGTGGTGTCGCCAGCACGGTGAGCCAGGACTCGACGCTGAAGGCGCCGCGTCCGTGCATGATCGAGTTCGAGAACGTGCAGACGGCCGTGAACCGCAAGAGCGAGACCGTCGTGCTCTCGAAGAACGGCGTCATCGTCTTCCAGGACAAGAAGGGGCGCGAGATCGACCGCAAGTCGATTCCGCTGGGCTCGATCCTGCACGTCGAACGCGGCGAGCAGGTCCGCAAGGGCCACAAGTGCCTCTCCTGGGACCCGAACTTCATGCCCATCCTGGCCGAGGCCGACGGCAAGGTGCAGTACGAGGACATCGACGAAGGCAAGACGATGCGCCTCGAGGTCGACCCGAAGTCCAAGATCACGCGCAGCGTGATCATGGAGCACAAGGGCGAGAAGCATCCCCAGATCGTGATCGTCGACGAGCACGGCACTCGTCTCGCGTTCGCCTCTCTCCCGGAGAAGGCCTACATCGAGATCGAGGACGGCAAGGACGTTCAGAAGGGCGACTTGCTCGCGAAGACCACGCGCGAGATGGGCGGCGTCCAGGACATCACCGGCGGTCTCCCGCGTGTCACCGAGCTCTTCGAGGCCCGCAAGCCCAAGGAGCCGGCGATCATGGCGGAGATCGATGGTCGCGTGGAGTTCGGCGACAAGCGCCGCGGCAAGCTGACGATCAACCTGGTCAGCGACGAGATGGGGATCTCGCAAGAGCACTTGGTTCCGCACGGCAAGCACTTGCGTGTGCACGGCGGTGACGTGGTGCGCGCTGGTGATCCGCTCACGGAAGGGCCGCTCGTGCCGCACGACATCCTCCGCATCCGCGGTGAGGAGACCGTGCAGAGCTACCTGCTGCAGGAAATCCAGGGCGTCTACCGATCGCAGAGCGTGCCGATCGACGACAAGCACATCGAGATCATCATCGCCCAGATGATGCGCAAGGTGCAGGTCAACGATCCGGGCGAGACCGAGTTCCTGCCCGGCGCGGTCGCGGACAAGTTCAAGTTCCGCAGCGTCAACAAGGCAGTGCGCGAACAGGGCGGCAAGCCCGCCTCGGCTTCGCCTCTGCTCCTCGGCATCACCAAGGCGTCTCTGCAGTCCGAGTCCTTCATCTCGGCGGCGTCGTTCCAGGAGACGACCAAGGTCCTCACCGAGGCCGCGCTGGCCGGCAAGGTCGATACGCTGGTCGGCCTGAAGGAGAACGTGATCCTCGGCCACATGGTGCCCACCGGCACGGGCTTCAAGGAGCACTTCCGCACGCGCGTCAAGAAGACGCTCGACCTCGGGATGGCGGAGGCCTTCCTCCGCGACGATCCGGCTCCGATGCGTTCCTCCGAGCGCCTGTCGCTCTCCGATCCCGAGCGAGCCTGAGAGCCTGAACGGCAGTCGGGGACTGAGTCTCGGATCTCCGCTGCCGCGGCGCCTGACGGCGCTGCGGCGATCTTCTCTGGCGCAGCGCCTGACGGCGCTGCGGCGGTGCTCTCCGATTCGCGAGCCAACGCGGATCGCGCTTTGAGCGCTCGGGTCTGGAGACTCCGAAGTCCTGCACCGCGGGGTGCGTCGCGCGCGAGCGCGGCGCGCCCCGCGCTCGTTCCGAGCTCCGCGTTCGCAAACAGGGCAAGCCGACGGGGAAGCGACCGTCGAGCTCGGCGCTCGGAGACATTCGCTTCTCGCGCCCTGGGTGAATCGCGGTATATGTAGCAGAGCGAAGTGGAAGCTAGTTGCACTTCAGACATCCAAGCTGGCCGTACTCCGGTGCTTTTCTGCGCTCCCTGCTCGGAGCTTCGGCCTGCGGGCGGAGATCGGCCTGCGCTCGGTCCGGAGCGCAGGAGTGCTTCGGCGGACACTTCCTCCAGGGGAGTTGGCGCAGGGGCTTGATCTCGGAAGCTCGATCCCTATACTGCTCCGCTCTCTCTCGGCCCGGCAGCGTTCCATCCGAGAGCGATGCGCCGTGAGCGGCCGCCGCGCGACCTTTGCGTTGCCGGACCGCCCGACGCGTTTTCCGCCGACACGGTTCTTCCGCCAGTACCCAGGAGCGAGAGTTCTTCGCCCGGGTACTTGGCCCGCACACCAAACCGGGACTTCCGCGGGGATTTTCCTCTCCCGCATGCTCGAGTCCGCTTCCGCCTAGATCCAAACGATGCCGACGATCAACCAGCTGGTCCGGAAAGGGCGCAACAAGATGACCAAGCGCTCGAAGTCCCCGGTGCTGGACAAGTGCCCGCAGAAGAAGGGGGTTTGCACGCTGGTGAAGACCATGACGCCGAAGAAGCCGAACTCGGCGCTTCGCAAGGTCGCCCGCGTGCGCCTCACGAATGGCAAGGAGATCACGGCCTACATCCCGGGCGAAGGCCACAACCTGCAGGAGCACTCGATCGTGCTCGTGCGCGGTGGCCGCGTTCGCGACTTGCCGGGTGTCCGCTACCACATCCTGCGCGGGACGCAGGACGCGGAAGGCGTCGGCGACCGTCGCCAGAGCCGCTCTAAATACGGCGCGAAGCGCCCGAAGTGACGATCGCACGGCGCGAAGCGCCCGAAGTGATCGGGCCGCAGCGGCTGACCGCTGCCATTCGATCTGGGGCGCGCCGCGTGCTGATGCGGCTCGCTTCGAGCTAGCTCGCCGGGTCTTCTATGCATCCGCGCTCTCGAGCGCGATCGGAAGGCCCGCGACGACCACACTCGGGAGGTATCGCTCTCGAGTAACCTCAGGAGGGTTTCCACCACCTCCGCTCCCGCACACTCTTCAACGACTCGCATGCCCCGCAACTACGAATCGACTGCCAAGTTCCTGAAGCCGGACCCGATCTACGGCTCGATCCTGGCCACGAAGGTCATCAACAAGATCATGCAGCAAGGGAAGCGCACCCTTGCTCAGCGGATCTTCTACAAGGCCGTGGAAGCGGCTTCGAAGCGCATCGGCCTCCCGGAAGAGGAGCGCTCGAAGCTCTTCGAGGTCGCGGTCGAGAACGTGAAGCCGACCGTCGAAGTGCGCAGCAAGCGCGTCGGTGGCGCCAACTATCAGGTGCCGCACGAGGTGAAGAAGCCGCGCCAGCAATCGCTGGCCATCCGCGTGCTCATCGACAACGCCCGCAAGAAGAAGGGCAAGCCGATGCACCTCCGCCTCGCCGACGAGCTCTTCGACGCCTACAACTATCAAGGCGCGTCGGTGACCTGGAAGGAGAACACGCACAAGATGGCCGACGCGAACCGCGCGTACAGCCACTTCGCCTACTGATTCGCCAAGCTGCTTCGCCAAGCTGGCGGGACCTCGGTTCGCCAGCTCTTCGGGCGCGCTCCCTCGGATGGGCGCTCGAGCGCAGTCAGGTGCGGTTCACCTACCGGCGGTGATCCGCGACACTCAGAGCAGCGTACGAGATGGCGCGCTTCGGCGCGTCGGATCGCAAGCGAACGAAGCAGGACAGGGCCTCGCCAGAGCGAGGCCCTTTGCGTTGGAGGACGGCATGCAGGAGAGCGAGCTTCTGCGCTTCGATCCCACGGCGCGCGTCTGGATCCTCCGCGATCCGAAGGAGGCCGCGGCGAAGTGCACGTTGATCCCGTTGCGCGGACGTTCCGACGTGAGCTTCCTCGCCTTCGATGTCGACAGGCGATACGCCATCGAGGGGGCGATCCTGCTGCACTGTGATGGGGCGCCGCTCTCTCCCGCGGACTCCGAGCGCCCGCTGCTCTTGCTGGACGGCGCGTGGCGGCGCGTGCAGACCATGATGCGCCGTCTGGATGGCCGCTTCGTCGCGCGTTCGGTGCCGCCCGGATTCGAGACCGCCTATCCTCGCCGCTCCAAGACCTTCGAGGATCCATCGACCGGTTTGGCCAGCATCGAGGCGCTCTATCTCGCTCTCCTGGCAACAGGATCGCGTGACGAGTCCTGGCTCGCGGCCTACCGGTGGAAAGACGAGTTCCTCCTCCGCAACGCCGCTCGGATCGAGGCTCTCGCCGACGCGGCCCACGCTCGCCCGCCGGCGATCGATGGCGCGTGAAATGAACTCCTGCCACACTGGCATGGCCTTCTTCTTCGAGCTCGCCGCATGATCCAGCGCTCGCCGTCCGCGGCGAGGCGAGGTCCCGCGAACCGCGCGCGCCTCCGGGCTCCGCGTTCTCGTCGGGGCGACCTCGGCATGGATCGGAGATGGCCGCGTGCTCGCACCGCTCTCTCGGGAGAGTTCCGACCTTGACCGTACCGATCGATCGTCTGCGCAACTTCGGCATCGTCGCCCACATCGATGCGGGCAAGACGACCGTCTCCGAGCGCATCCTCTTCTACTCCGGCCGCGAGCATCGGATGGGGGAGGTGCATGAAGGCACCGCGGTCATGGACTGGATGCCCGAGGAACAGGAGCGCGGCATCACCATCACCGCGGCCGCGACCTATGTTCCTTGGCGCGACTGCGAGCTGCAGCTCATCGATACGCCGGGACACGTCGACTTCACCGCGGAAGTCGAGCGCTCCATGCGTGTGCTCGACGGCTGTGTGGTCGTCTTCTGTGGCGTCGCCGGCGTGCAGGCGCAATCGGAGACGGTCTGGCGGCAGGCGACGAAGCACCGCGTCCCGCGCCTCGTGTTCGTGAACAAGCTCGATCGTCCCGGCGCGGACTTCGAGCGCGTGATCGCGGACATCGAGAAGCGCTTGCGCGCGCGGGTCGTGCCGTTGCAGTGGCCCATCGGCCGGGAGAAGGAGTTCTCCGGCATCATCGACCTCGTGCGCTTGAAGGCCTGGCGCTGGGAGGATGACGACCTCGGCGCGCATCCCGTCGAGATCCCGCTTCCCTCGGACCTGGAGACCGAGATCGAGATCGCGCGGGGGCGTTTGATCGAGGCCGCCGCCGAATCCGACGAAGCGTTGCTCGAGCGCTACCTGGAAGGGGTCGAGCTCCAGCCCGAGGAGCTCATCTCCGGTCTGCGCAAGGGCACGATCGCCAACTCCATCGTGCCGCTGCTCTGCGGCAGCGCGCTGCGCAACCGCGGGATCCAGCCGCTCCTCGATGCGGTCGTCGACTACTTGCCCTCGCCCATCGAAGTGCCACCCGTGGACGCCATCGTCCTGGGCGGCAAGAAGGATGGTGAGTCCGTTCGCATCGAGCCGGACCCGGAGGCGCCGTTCTGCGGCCTCGTGTTCAAGATCGCGACCGACAAGCACGGCGATCTCTCCTTCGTGCGTGTGTACGGCGGCAGCATCCGCAGCTCGGACCAGCTCTACAACTCGCGCGAGAAGAAGGTGGAGCGCGTCGGGCAGATCCTGCGCATGCACGCGAACGCTCGCGAGCAGATCGAATCGGCCGGCGCAGGCGCCATCATCGCGCTGCCCGGTCTGCGCTACACGCGCACGGGGGACACGCTCTACGAGAAGTCGCGTCCGGTCACCCTGGAGTCCCCGACCTTCCCCGATCCGGTGATCTCGATGACGGTGGAGCCGGTCTCCAGCGGAGATCGCGACAAGCTCCTCGACGTGTTGAAGCGCCTCGAGCGCGAGGATCCCACGTTCCGGTCCAGCGAGAACGAGGAGACCGGCGAGCTCTTGATGTCGGGGATGGGGGAGCTCCACCTCGAGGTGCTGCGCAATCGGATCTCCCGCGACTTCCGCGTCGACGTTCGTTCGGGGAAGCCGCGCGTGGCCTACCGCGAGACCGTCTCCCGCGCGGCGGTCCGGGAGTCGGTGGTCGAGCGCGCCCTGGGCACGCGCAACGTCCACGGTCATGTTCGGCTGCGCGTCCAGCCCGCGGCGGACGTCGCGCGAGTCGACGTGCTCTGGATGGCGCCCGCGGAGCAGATTCCCCGAGTGCATCAGCAGGCGATCGTCGACGCGCTCCGCGCGGAGGCCTCGAGCGGACCGCTCTGCAGCTACCCGGTGGTGAACGTGCGGATCAGCGTCGAAGGGGGCAGTGTGCGCGAAGGCGAGTCCCACGAAGGCGCCTACTGCCAAGCCGCGATCCAGGCCCTCCGCGAAGCGCTGCAGGAGGCCGGCCCGGTGTTGCTCGAGCCGATCATGCGTTTCGAAGTCCAGAGCCCAGGGGATTACCTCGGGGCGATCCAGGGGGACCTCAACGCGCGCCGCGCCGTGATCCAGGACATGACCGTGGAGGGCGATCTGCGCGTGATGAAGGGAACCGTCCCGATCGGCGAGATGTTCGGCTACTCCACCGCCGTGCGCTCGCTCTCTCAAGGGCGGGCATCGTTCGGCATGGAGCCCGATCGCTACGCCCCGGTGCCTCCGGAGCGCATGCCGAGCCTCGGCTACTGAGCGCGTCGAGGGCTCATTTCTGGGTTGCCTGCGAGGTGGCGCAAAAAAACGCCGGAACGCGGCGTTGACCTCAGGGCCTTGGCTCCTTAGACTCCTCGCCCTTTCCCGCCGCGGAGATCCTTCCGCCTCGCTCCTGGTTCAGGACGTGCCCCATTGGCGGGCGCTCCTCCTCGGCAGCGTGCAATGGCTCTCGTGGCTCTCTCGGCGTGATCCTTCCTCGCCGGTGGGCACGGAAGTACGACTCGAACACGGCTCGCCCCGCTCGCCTTCGACGCCTCGCGTCGCAGCGCGGGCCGCGCGAACCCAAGGTGACGAATGCAGCAGAAGATGCAGATCCGGATGGAGGCCTTCGATCACGAAGCCCTCGATCAGAGCGCGCTCGACATCGTCGAGACGGCGAAGCGCACCGGCGCCAACGTGGCCGGTCCGATTCCGCTGCCGACGCGCATCGAGCGCTACACCGTCCTGCGCTCGCCTCACGTCGACAAGAAGTCGCGCGAGCAGTTCGAGATCCGTACGCACAAGCGCATCATCTACATCTCGGAGCCGACGCCGAAGACGGTCGACGCTCTGAGTCAGCTCAACATGCCGGCCGGCGTGCACATCCGCATCAAGGCCTGAGTCCGCGGCCGGGCGCTTCGGCTCCGCAGGGCATGGCCCGCGAGCCTCGAGCATCCCGGTCTCCCGAGTGCCGCCTCCGGCGGCCAGGTCGCGCGTCTGGCGCGCGTCCTCGTTCTTTTCGAGGTTCCAACTCGAGTGCCGCGCGTCCCGGGGCCCAGTGGTCCTGCGCGATACGGCGGTGCGAAGTCGCGGATCGCTCTCGAGCGATTCCTGCGTGCTCGCGCCACGTCGTCGCGTCAGGTAACGGGCTCCGGTCTCCTTCGGTCGCATCCGAGGGGAGCGGAGCTCGCTGCGTTTGCTCGCTGCACGTTCTGACGGAACGGAGGCGAGCTCTTCGCGGCCGAGATCCGAGTGCGCGCAGGCCTGCGAGCGAGCCTTTTTTCGAGCCGGGTGCGGTGCATGCGAGGCGGTCTCGCGTGCGCTAGCAGGTCTCGCTGCCCCCGTGGTTGCGAGCGGTCCCGGAAGTCCTCCGCCAAGAGCTGCTCTCGTTTCACCGGAGCTCTCGCGGAAGAAGAGGAAGCCCCCGAGGGGGTCGTGATGACGAGTTACATCCTAGGTCGCAAGCGAGGCATGACTCAGCTCTTCACCAAGGGCGGAGATGTCGTGCCGGTGACGGTCATCGAGGCCGGGCCCTGCGTCGTGACGCAGGTTCGCACCCTCGATCTCGACGGCTACAGCGCCGTGCAGATCGGTTTGGGTGCCGCCAAGGAAAAGCACATCAACAAGCCGCAGCGCGCCTTCTTCAAGAAGATCGGTGTCGAGCCGATTCGCGTGCTGCGCGAGCAGCGCCTCGCTTCGGGCGAGGCCGCTCCGGCGGTTGGAGCCAAGGTCACCGTCGAGTCCTTCCAGGTCGGCATGCTGGTCGACGTGACGGGCACGATGAAGGGGCGCGGTTTCGCCGGCACGGTGAAGCGCCACGGTTTCACCACGGGCGCCAAGACGCACGGTGGCATGAGCTACCGCCGTCCTGGCTCGATCGGCGCCGCGGCCGATCCCGCCAAGGGCGTCCAGAAGGGCCGCCGCATGTGCGGCCACTACGGCGACTCTCGCTTCACGCAGAAGAACTTGGTGCTCGTGGCGATCGACGCCGAGCGCCATCTCCTGTTCGTGCGCGGCGCGGTTCCCGGGTACAACGGGGCGCTCGTCCACGTGCGCACTGCGAAGACCGGCCAGCCGCTGTCCGCCGACAAGATTCCCGCTCTCGCGCTCTCTTTCGGCGCTAGCGCCGAGAAGGGGGAGTAGGTCATGGTCGAAGTCAAGAATTACAGCGTGGCGTCGGGCAAGGTCGGCTCGAAGCAGATCGACGAGAAGCCCTTCGGCCGCGTGCTTGCGCGCAGCCTGAAGAACGCCGTCGTGATGTACGAGGCGCATCTCCGTCAGGGCACCGTCCAGACGAAGGAGCGCGGCGAGATCGCCGGCACGACCAAGAAGCCCTGGAAGCAGAAGCACACGGGACGAGCTCGCGCGGGCTCGAAGAAGTCGCCTCTCTGGCGCGGCGGTGGCACGATCTTCGGGCCGCATCCCCGCAGCTACGATTGGCGGATGCCCCGCAAGATGCGTCAGGCTGCTCTGCGCGCGGCGTTGGCCGGCAAGATCGCCAGCGGAGCCGTGAGCCTCGTCGAAGGTCTGACCTTCGATACCCCCAAGGCCAAGGTCGCTCGCAAGCTGCTGGCCGACCTCAACGCCTCGAACTCGTGCCTCGTCGTGTTGCATCAAGCCGACGAGACGGTCTACAAGTCGTTCCGCAACTTCCCGCGCGTCCGCGTGCGCGAAGCCAAGGACCTCAACGCGTACGACGTCTGCTTCTACCGCCACGTGCTCGCGACCGCGGAAGCGCTCGAGCAGTTGCGGGAGCGCGTCGGACTCTCCGCCGAGAAGCTGGGCGCCTGATCCACGAGCGAACTAGCGGAGCGCGAAACCGATCGCGGCGCCTCGAAGCGCGGCGGCCGGCTCGACTCCGGAGCAACGAACCATGGCAGACAAGCAGATCTCCGATCAGTGGCTCCAGCGCGCCTACAGCATCCTCGGCCAGCCTCTGGCGACCGAGAAGAGCACGAAGGACGCCGAGGGCAAGATCCCGGTCCGCGTCGTGAACCGCGGCGCCGAGCAGCGTCGCGCGTACCACTTCCGCGTGCCTCAGTGGGCCAACAAGATCGACGTGCGGCGCGCCGTCGAGACCGTGTTCCACGTGCAGGTCGAGCGCGTGAACACCATCACCAAGCACGGTAAGCCCTTCTCGCGGGGCTACCACGCGGGGCACACCCCCGAGTGGAAGAAGGCCATCGTCACGCTCAAGGCGGGGCAGCAGATCGAGCTCGTCTGATTTCTCGGCAATCGAGAGCTCAGATCTCCACGGAACCAATCCCATGGGCATTCGCAAATACAACCCGACTTCGGCAGGCCGTCGCTTCGGCTCTTCGCTCGAATACGAAGAGATCACGAAGCACGAGCCCGAGAAGAGCCTGCTCGAGCCGATGGCTCGCAGCAGCGGCCGCAACAACCAGGGACGCATCACGATCCGTCGTCGTGGTGGTGGTGCGAAGAAGCACTACCGCAAGATCGACTTCAAGCGCGACAAGGACGGCATCAGCGCGAAGGTCGTCGGGATCGAGTACGATCCGATCCGCACGGCGAACATCGCCCTCGTCCAATACGCCGACGGAGAGAAGCGCTACATCCTGGCGCCTCTCGGTCTGCAGGTCGGGCAGGAGATCGCTTCCGGCGAGACGGTCGAGCCCAAGCTCGGCAACTGCCTCCCGCTGCTGAACATCCCGGTCGGCCTCGAAGTGCACAACATCGAGATGCTGCCGGGCACCGGTGGGAAGCTCGCGCGCAGCGCGGGCTGCGTGGCTCGACTCTCGGCTCGCGAAGGCGAGTACGCGACGATCATCATGCCCTCGGGCGAGCTGCGCCGCATTCACGTGCGCTGCCGCGCGACCATCGGGCAAATCGGCAACTTGGATCACCAGAACGTGAGCCTTGGCAAGGCCGGTCGCTCGCGGCACATGGGGCTTCGTCCCAAGGTCCGCGGTACCGCGCAGAACCCCGTGTCTCACCCGATGGGTGGGGGCGAAGGACGCACGGCCGGTGGACGCCACCCCTGCTCTCCGACGGGGGTCCTCTCGAAGGGCGGAAAGACGCGCAAGCGCAAGAACCGCTCGGATCCGTTCATCCTGCGTCGCCGCAAGAAGTGAGCGTACTTTCGCGCCGCCTCGATGCCTCGAGGCGGCGATGCGCCTCGCGCTCACCGAATGGTCGCGCGATCTGCGATCGAGCGCGCTGCGCACGGTCGCTCTCCTGATCCTTCGCCAGGTCCGATACGCCGCTCGTTCCTAGGACCGACAGCCTCTTCTAGAACCGAATGCCGTCGAACGCCGCGCCTCCCTCAGGGGAACGCGGCGGGAGACCACGGGAGTTCCTCGAGTGACTCGCAGCGTCAAGAAAGGTCCGTTCATCGACGCCAAGGTGATGCGCAAGGTCGTCCGCGCACGCAGCGAAGCCAACCCTTCGCCGATCACCACCTGGGCTCGCTCGTGCACGATCCTGCCGGACTTCGTGGGCCTGACCTTCATGGTTCACGACGGCCGGAAGCACGTGAAGGTCTACGTCTCCGAAGAGATGGTCGGCCACAAGCTGGGCGAATTCGCCCCGAGCCGCACCTTCCGCGGTCACAGCGGCAACAAGAAGGCGGTCGCCGCCAAGTAAGGCGCGCCGCTCGCCTGACGAGATCGCCGCGAGGCGCGTCTGACAGACGAGCGAGCCAGCAATACTCATCCCCATGCAGACCCACAAAGCCATTCACCGTTACGCTCAGATCGGCCCGCGCAAGGTGCGCTTGGTCGTCGATCTGATCCGCGGCACCGACGTGAACAAGGCCTTCGAGATCCTGCGCTTCTGCCCGAAGCGCGCAGCCTACTTCGTCGAGAAGGTGCTGCGCTCCGCGGTGGCCAACGCCGCTCAGGATCCCGAGGTCAACGTGAACCGCTTGGTCGTGCGCGAGACCTTCGTCGACAGCGGTCCGCTGCTGCAGAATCGGCTCCGCTTCCGACCGGGCCCGATGGGACGAGCTCATCCGATCCGCAAGCGCACCTGCCACATCCACGTGGTGCTCGGAGAAGACGCCGGCGTTCGAGGCAAGAAGGCCGCCGCTGGTGCTGCGAAGGGACAGGTGTAAGCCATGGGCCAAAAGATCCACCCGCTCGGGTTCCGCATCGGGATCACCGAGAACTGGCGCTCGCGCTGGTACGCGACTTCCAAGGACTACTCGTCCTTCCTGAAGCAAGACCACGCGATTCGCGCCCACATCAAGAAGCACTACCGCTCGGCGGGCATCCCGCGCATCGAGATCGAGCGCACGTCCGAAGCCGTCAACGTTTTCATCCACACCGCGCGCCCGGGCGTCCTGCTCGGCCGCAAGGGTGCGAACGTCGACAAGCTGAAGGAGTCGCTGGAGCAGGTGACGAAGGGCACCGTCCATCTCTTCGTGCGCGACATCAAGCGCCCCGAGATGGAGGCCGGACTCGTCGCCGAGGAGATCGCGGGCGCGCTCGAGAAGCGCGCGGCGTTCCGCAAGGCGATCAAAAAGGCCATCCAGACCACGATGCAGGCGGGAGCTCTCGGCGTGAAGGTCGAAGCGTCCGGGCGTCTCGGTGGGGCGGAGATGTCCCGCACCGAGAAGGCTCGCGAAGGCCGCATCCCGTTGAACACGCTGCAAGCCCAGATCGACTACGGCTTCTCGCAGGCCTTCACGACCTACGGCGCGATCGGCGTCAAGGTCTGGATCTACAAGGGCAACTACGGCGATCCCGAGCGCCAGCCCGTCCAGCAGCGTCGTCTCGGACCCAGCGGTCCGCGCGGGCCGCGGCCCGGCAACGAAGGGAGGAGGTGAGCCGTGGCTCTGATGCCCAATCGGGTCAAGTTCCGCAAGATGCAGCGCGGCAAGATCCGCGGGAAGGCGACGCGCGGCAACCGCGTGGCCTTCGGTGAGTTCGGCCTCCAAGCCCTCGACCCGGGCTGGATCGACGCGCGCCAGATCGAAGCAGGCCGCGTCGCTGCCGTCCGCACCGCACCGGACAGCCGTCTGTGGATCCGCATCTTCCCGCAGAAGTCGGTGACTGCTCGCCCGGCCGAGACCCGCATGGGTACCGGCAAGGGAGAAGTGGATTACTGGTGCGCGGTGGTGAAGCCCGGAACCATGCTGTACGAGCTGGGTGGTTGCACCGAAGCCGCGGCTCGTGCCGCGTTCAATCGCGTGGCCCACAAGATGCCGGTCCGCGTGCGCTTCGTGCGCCGCATCGAGTTCGGCGAGTAGCCAGTTCGGTGATCAAGGGGCTCGCCATCCGCGAGCCCGGTGATCGAAGCGGTCGCATCTCGACCGCCGGTACACAGGAAGAAGAAACATGAGATCGTCCGAACTGAAGACCAAGACGGACGCGGAGCTCGAGTTCGACCTCCGCAATGCGCGTCGTCGCCTCTTCGACCTCCGGCTGAAGCAGTCGGTCGGTGGCGACCAGAATCCTTCGGCCGTCGGGGAGACCCGACGAACCGTGGCGCGCATCCTCACCATCCTCCAGGAACGCAAGCTCGGTGTGCGCGGCCAGACGCCGCGCAGCTGAGCCTCTGAAGGGAGTCGGGGCCGCGGCTCTGCCGCCGGCCGACTCCTCTCCTCGGCGAACCCGACCCCGCACCGGATCGATGCGATCCGGCCTCTCGAGCCTCGAATCCCGCAGCCTCGGCGACTCCCGTCGCGCAGAGGCGAGACCTGACGACCAACGATGAGCGAGCAGACCTCAGAACGCGCGCAGCGCCGAACGCTGATCGGCCAAGTCATCTCCGACAAGATGGAGAAGTCCATCACCGTGCAGGTGACGCGGCTCGAGCGCCACGCGAAGTACGGCAAGTTCATCCGCCGGCACACGCGCCTCCACGCTCACGACGAGAACAACGAGGCGCGCACCGGCGACATGGTCGAGGTCATGCAGACCCGGCCGTTGAGCAAGCTGAAGCGTTGGCGCCTCGTGCGCATCGTGCAGAGCGCGCCCCAGCTGGGCTGAGCGAAGTGCACTTTGCGGGCGGGGCCATGGAGCGAGCGATCTCGCACCCCCGGCTGCAGAGGCATCGGCCCGACATCCTGAATACGCCCTGACCCTCGGTTTCCCCGAACCGCGGCCTCGGCCGAGAAACAGAACGAGATCCAGCCATGATCCAGCAACAGACGCGCCTCGAGGTTGCCGACAACACCGGCGCCAAGACGGTGATGTGCATCAAGGTCCTGGGCGGCACTAGGCGCCGCTACGGGTCGGTCGGCGACATCATCGTGGCCTCCGTGAAGAAGGTGCAGGCCGGCAGCGAGATCAAGCAGGGCGCCGTGGTGAAGGGCGTCGTGGTCCGCACGGCCCGCAACATCCGCCGCTCCGACGGCTCCTATGTGCGCTTCGACAAGAACGCCATGGTGCTCGTCGACGACAGCAAGAACCCGCGCGGCACCCGCATCTTCGGCGCGGTCGCTCGCGAGCTCCGCGACAAGGGCTTCATGAAGATCGTCTCGCTGGCGACGGAGGTGGTGTGATGCACGTCCGATCCGGCGATCTGGTGAAGGTCATCGCGGGGAACCACAAGGGCAAGACGGGCAAGATCAGCAAGGTCTTGCGCGACGAGGACCGCGTGGTCGTGGAAGGCGTCAACATCCGCAAGAAGCGCCTCAAGAAGACGCAGCAGAACCCGAAAGGCGGCGAGATCGAGCAGGAAGTGCCGATCCACGTCTCCAACGTCGCGCTCTGGGACGACAAGGCTCAGAAGATCGTGAAGAAGCGAAAGGATCTGAACGCCTGATCCTGGTTCGCCCATCCGATCCGGATGGGCGCGAACTCAGCTCCCCGACCTCTCCTCTTCCCTCGCGCGGACCTTCTTCCCTTGCTCCTCTGCGAACGCAGAGGGCCCTACGATGGCCACCACCCTTCAGACCAAGTACAAGTCCGAGATCCACAAGCAGCTCACCGAGCGCTTCGGCTACAAGAACACCATGCAGGTGCCCAAGCTGGAGAAGATCGTGATCAGCATGGGGATCGGCAAGGCGATCGAGAACAAGGGCCGCGTCGAGAAGGCCGCCAAGGACCTCGGCGCGATCGCCGGCCAGAAGCCGGTGATCCGCAAGGCCAAGAAGTCCGTCGCCGGCTTCAAGCTCCGTCAAGGGCAGGCGATCGGCGCCTCGGTGACGCTGCGCGGCGATCGGATGTACGAGTTCCTCGAACGCTTCATCCACGTCGTCGCTCCGCGCATCCGCGACTTCCGCGGCCTGCCCAAGAAGTTCGACGGCCGCGGCAACTACTCTGTCGGACTCGGAGAGCAGACCGTGTTCCCCGAGATCGACCTCGACAAGGTGGAGTTCTCCCAAGGGATGAACATCACCATGGTCACCACCGCCCAGACCGACGAGGAGGGCGTAGCGCTCCTCGAAGGCTTCGGCTTCCCGTTCCGGCGCTGAGCCGGAGCCAACGACTCATCTGATGCGGCTCGGCTCGAGACTCCCGCTGCGGTTCGCCGCCGCCGGAGGATCTAAGTCGAACCGCTGTACATCCCCGGAGAACGAATGAAGGTCCTGCACCGCGATTCGGAGCGTGCGCTCCACGGATTGCAGGCGACCCATTCGGTCCTCTCCTCGACCCGAACCCGACTGATCGAGATCGGAACGTCACTCGAAGTCCAACGACTCCGAGATCGTTCGCCCAGCACTCACCTCTCGGTGAGCGTCGAGCGCCACGAGCCGAGCCGGACTTTGGAGGAGCATCGTCCATGACCATGACCGATCCCATTGCGGACATGTTGACGCGAATCCGCAACGCCAATGACGTGCGGAAGCAGACCGTCGACATCCCTCTCTCCCGCATCAAGCTCGGCATCGCCGCGATCTTGAAGGACGAGGGCTACATCGACGGCTACGACGTGCAACCCGAGGAGCGCGCGCTGCGCGTGCACTTGAGGTACGGCCGCAACGGGGAGCGTGTGATCCAGAGCATCCGCCGCACCAGCAAGCCCGGCTGCCGCGTCTACAGCGGCTTCCGCGATCTGCCCAAGGTGCTCGGCGGCCTCGGCATTGCCATCCTTTCCACACCGCACGGCATCATCTCCGACCGCAAGGCTCGCGAGCACAAGGTCGGCGGTGAGGTGCTCTGCGTGGTGTACTGATCGAGCGCGGCGCCTCCGCAACGCGAGGGCGCCGCTTCGATCAGCGATCCGAACAGCGAAGAATCCCTGGCCTGTCGCTTTCTGCGCCGGCCCCTGAGGTCGCGATCATGTCCCGCATCGGCAAGAAACCCGTTCCCCTCCCGGCTGGAGTCTCCGTGAGCTCCGGCAATGAGCAGATCGAAGTGAAGGGCCCCAAGGGCTCGCTCTCCTTCCCGCTGTATCCGCAGGTCAAGGTGCGGGTCGAGGGCGGCCAGGCACTGGTCGAGCCTTCGGGTGAAGGCGGTCGCGAAGTGAGCGCCTTGCATGGCCTGACCCGTGCCTGCCTCGCGAACATGGTCGCCGGCGTCACCAAGGGCTTCGAGAAGAAGCTCGAGATCCACGGCGTCGGTTGGAACGTGAAGCTCGAAGGCAAGACCCTGGTCTTGAGCGTCGGCTTCGCCCACACCGTGAAGGTCGCCCCGCCGAAGGGGATCGACGTCGTCTGCCCGACGAACACTACGATCTCCATCTCGGGCATCGACAAGCAAGCCGTCGGGCAGTTCGCCGCGAAGGTGCGCCAAGTCCGGCCGCCCGAGCCTTACAAGGGCAAGGGCATCAAGTACGCCGAAGAGACCATCCGCCGCAAGTCCGGCAAGGCCTTCGGTAGCTAGCGCGAACGCCTCGTCGGTCTTCCGCTTCCGCGGGGGGTGCCGAGGAGTGCTGCGATGCCCTCTCGGAACCACGATCCCGCTCCGATCCACATTCTCGCCCCGAACCAGCTTGGCCGGACCAAATCCGCCCGGCCCTGAAGTAGTCGGAACCCAGAGTCATGAACAGACTGAAGCGTTTGCAGGCCACGCGCCTCCGCCGGAAGCTCCGCGTGCGGCGCCGGACCCGCGGCTCGTCCGAGCGTCCCCGCCTCCACGTCTTTCGCTCGTGCAAGCACATCAGCGCGCAGATCATCGACGATGTCGCGGGCCGCACGCTGGCCGCTGCTTCCAGTTGCGAAGCCGAGGTCCGCGGTGGAGCGAAGGGCACCAAGACCGAGCGCGCGACGCGCATCGGCGAGCTCGTCGCCCAGCGCGCGAAGGAAGCCGGTGTCAACAAGGTCGTGTTCGACCGCGGACCCTACAAGTACCACGGGCGCGTGAAGGCGCTGGCCGACGGGGCTCGCAAGAGCGGGCTCCAGTTCTGATGTGCCGCGAGCTCGTTCGGCTAGAGCGCCGCGCGAGCTCCGAGGAACCTCGATGAAGACCGAAATCCAATACCTCGATCACCGCGAAGCCCAGGAGATCGACCTGGGGGACCGCGAGTCCCAGGTCGTCGTGCGCATCAACCGCAGCGCCGCCGTGGTCAAGGGCGGGCGCCGCTTCTCCTTCTCCGCGCTCGTCGTCGTCGGTAACCGCAACGGCACCGTCGGCATCGGCTACGGCAAGGCCCGCGACGTACCCTCGGCGGTCGAGAAGGCCGTGAAGGACGGGCGCAAGCACTTGATGCACGTTCGCCGCGTCGACAAGACGATCCCGCACCAGATGGAGGGGCAGTTCGGCGCCTCCCGCGTGCGCATCATCCCGGCGGCACCCGGCACGGGTATCATCGCCGGAGCCGCGACGCGCGCGGTGCTGGAGCTCGCGGGCATCCGCGACGTCCTCACCAAGGCGTACGGTTCGACCAACCCGATCAACCTGACCAAGGCGACGTTCACCGCCCTGGCCCAGTTGCGCAGCCGCGACGAAGTCGAAGAGCTGCGAGGAGTGAAGCTCTGATGGACCTGAAAACCGTTCGCGCGAATGGCGAGAAGAAGGCCGTTCGCAAGCGCGTGGGACGCGGTCCCGGCTCCGGGCTCGGCAAGACCGCGGGCAAGGGGCACAAGGGGCAGCGCGCTCGCTCGGGCTGGTCGGCGAAGGCGGCATTCGAAGGCGGTCAGATGCCGCTCTATCGCTTGCTTCCGAAGCGCGGCTTCTCGAACTCGCTCTTCAAGGTCACCTACACGACGGTGAACGTCTCGGACCTCTCGGTCTTCGAAGACGGCGCCGATGTGAACCTGCAGGCCATCCTGGCCAAGGGCCTGGTTTCGAAGAGCTCCGAGTTCCTGAAGATCCTCGGTGACGGCGAGATCTCGAAGCGCTTCAACGTCACGGCCCATCGCTTCTCCGCCACGGCGCGGGAGAAGATCGAGAAGGCCGGCGGCAAGGCCATCGAGATCGCGCGCTAGCTTTCGCGGCCGCTCGCTCGGCGCACTCTGGCTCCGAGCGAGTTCCCGCGGCCATCCACTCTTGGCGTCCTCGAACGTCTCGTCCTCGTAGACCTCGGTCTCGAGCCGAGCGTGAGACCCCCCAGACATGAGCAATCCGCTCCTTAGCCTCGTCCGCGTCCCCGACCTGCGGAAGAAGCTGCTGATCACGATCGGCCTCCTGGCCATCTATCGGATCGGCTTCCATCTTCCCCTGCCGGGGGTGGACCTCGAAGAGCTGCAGCGCATCCAGACGGACCTCTTCTCGGGTTCGCCGCTGGGTGCGCTGTTCGGCATGATGAACATGCTGACCGGAGCCGGCATCGGCCAGGCGGTGGTGTTCTCCCTCGGGGTGATGCCCTACATCTCGGCCTCGATCATCTTCTCACTGCTCGTGAAGGTGGTCCCCAGCCTCGAGGCGCTGCAGAAGGAAGGCCCGGCGGGCACGCGCAAGATCAACCAGTACACGCGCTTGCTCACGGTGCCGATCTGCGTCCTGCAGGCGTTCTTCGTCTGCCAGGGGGTCCTGCGCAATCCGCAGTTCGGCCTCTTCAACGACGCGACCAATCCCTACACCTTCGGCTTCTATCTGCTGCACATCCTCGTGCTCACCGCGGGCACCATCTTCGTGATGTGGCTCGGCGAGCAGCTGACGGAGCACGGGATCGGCAACGGCATCTCGCTGATCATCATGTCGGGGATCATCGCCGACATGCCGGCGGCGATCGCCTCGCATCTCTCGAACAGCTACGGCGACGATCGCATCACGAACCTCCTCTATCTGGGAGCCGTGTGGGTCGTGATCGTCATCGTGATCGTGTACATCACCCGCGGCCAGCGCCGGATCCCGATCCAGCAGGCGAAGCTCACGAAGGGCCGGAGCACGATGGGGGGCCAGAAGCACTACCTGCCCCTGCGCATCAACCAGGCAGGCGTGATGCCGATCATCTTCGCCTCCGCGCTGTTCCTCGTGCCTCAGATGCTCGGTCAGATCCCGGCGCTGAGCTTCATGCGCGACACCTTCGGCAGCACGGCCGGGTTCTGGTACATCACCACCTTCTCGGCCCTGATCTTCTTCTTCTCCTTCTTCTGGAACAGCCTGATGTTCCAGCCGACGGAGATCGCGAACAACCTGAAGGAGCACGGGTCGTTCGTCCCGGGGATCCGCCCGGGCAAGAAGACGGCCGAGTACCTCGAGCGGGTGATGACGCGCATCACGGTCGCCGGCGCGGCCTTCCTCGCCGCCATCGCGATCCTGCCGAACATCGTCACCGACTCCATGAACGTCAGCTTCCAGGTCGCCGCCTTCCTCGGTGGCACCTCGGTGCTGATCGTCGTCGGGGTCGCCCTCGATCTCGTCGACAAGGTGAATGCCTACCTCGTCATGCGCAGCTACGAGGGCATCGTGGGCAAGGGCAACAAGCGTGGTCCGGAAGAAGGAGGAGCAGGCTGGGCGGGACGCCGCCGCAAGGCCTGAGCCCGACCTACAGCCAATGAGCTCGCCTGCCAAGCAGCATGCCGCGGCGGGTTACTCGGAGCGCTCGCGGAGAATCTCCGCCAATGCGCTCTTGGCGCCGCAGGGGTCGCGCTGCTAGACTCCCGGATTCCCAACGGTCCATGAGATCGCTCGGTACCCCTCCGGTGCCCGAGACGACCATCGTGGTCCAGGGACCGCCGTCCCCCTAGACTGCCTCACGCCTCGCCCTCTCGAATTCGTAATGGCCAAGGAAGAACCGATCCGCGTCGTCGCCATCGTGCGCGAAGCATTGCCGAACGCGATGTTTCGCTGCGAGCTCGAGGGCGGCCACCAGATCCTCGCCCACGTGGCCGGGAAGATGAGGCTCCACTTCATCCGCATCCTGCCTGGCGATCGTGTCGAGGTGGAGATGTCGCCCTACGACCTGACGAAGGGCCGCATCGTCTACCGCGGCGAGCGCCGCAGGCGCATGGATGACGCGGAGGCGTGACGGAAGCCGTCACCCGCGGGGATCGACGAGGTCGTGTTCGGCGCGACCGTCTCTCCTGCGGGCGGTGTCTTCTGCGACCGGCCCTCAGGGCCGCGGAAGACGAAAGGGCCGCTTCGCGCGGCTGATCAGGAACAACAACGCACCATCAAGCATCCCGGGTAGCGCAAGGACCGCTCGAGCGACGGTGTACGCCGCCGAGTTCGGATACCCCAGCGCGTGGATCCGGGAGGAGTGTCTGGAGAGCATGAAGGTCAGAGCTAGCATCAAGCGCATCTGCGACAAGTGCCGGATCATCCGGCGCAGCGGAGTGATCCGCGTCATCTGCAGCGATCCGCGGCACAAGCAGCGGCAAGGCAAGTAGGCCCGAGGAACCCGGAGAACACCCATGCCCCGTCTCCTCGGAGTCGACATCCCCGCTGACAAGCGCCTGGTCATCTCGCTGCAGTACATCTATGGCGTTGGGATCACCAGCGCGAAGCAGATCTGCAGGGCGATGCAGTTGTCGGAAGACATGCGCGCCAAGGAGCTGACGGAAGATCAGGTCGCGCGCCTGGCTTCCCACATCCAGAACCAGTACGTGGTCGAGGGTCAGCTTCGGCGCCAGATCAACCAGAACATCTCGCGCCTGCGCGACATCGGCTGCTACCGCGGATTGCGTCATCGCCGCGGTCTGCCCGTTCGCGGCCAGTCGACCAAGACGAATGCGCGCACCCGCAAGGGGCCGCGCAAGACGGTCGCCGGCAAGAAGCAGGTCGGCAAGTAGCCGACGCGCGCACCGAAGCGCTCTTCCGTTACGCGGAGAGAGCGCCGAGAGGCGCGTTCGCGAGCCGCAGCACCGATCGGCGTGCTGTGCTCGTTCCGGAGCGAGGCGGTTCCTTCCCGCTATCGACTCCTCGTCTCCCGCAGCCGGGCAGCCCCGCCCGCTCGACCTCCCGAACTCGAGGCCTCGCTTCGCGCCCCCGTGGCGCTCGCAGGTCTCCCAGCTCCTCGAGCTCTCATGTCCAGCACTCCGCAGAAAGACGCCGCCTCACCGAAGGGCGGCAAGGTCAAGGCCAAGCGCAAGATCAAGCGCAACGTGGCCAAGGGCGTCGTTCACATCCGCTCGACCTTCAACAACACGATCATCACGATCACCGATCTCAACGGCGAGACCCTCTGCTGGGACTCCGCGGGGACGATCGGCTACAAGGGCTGCCGCAAGAGCACGCCGTTCGCCGCTCAGCGCGCCGCCGAGAAGAGCGCGCGCAACGCGATGAAGATGGGCATGCGCGAAGTGGACGTCCGCGTCAAGGGCCCCGGCTCGGGCCGCGAGTCCGCGATCCGCACGCTGCAGAGCGTCGGACTGAAGGTCACGACGATCGAAGACGTGACCCCGCTGCCTCACAACGGATGCCGGCCGCGTAAGAAGCGCCGCGTCTGATCTCTTGCCCCAGCACCCGACGGTGCTGGGGGGACCGCTGTCCCCGCACCGCATGGTGTCGGGGATGCTGCCGCCCCGGCACGACAGAGTGCCGACGCGACGTCCGCCAGGCCCGACACCAAAGCGTGTCGGAGCAAGAAGCGCCTCGAGCCTCACCGAACACGAGAACGATCCCATGGCCAGGTTTACCGGAAACGTCTGCAAGCTCTGCCGCCGCGAGGGCATGAAGCTCTTCTTGAAGGGGCAACGCTGCTTCACCGAGAAGTGCGCCGTCCATCGCCGGAACTATCCTCCCGGCGAGCACTCGCACCGCCGCGGCAAGATCTCCGAGTACGGCATCCAGCTCCGCGAAAAGCAGAAGCTGAAGCGCATCTACGGCGTGCTCGAACGCCAGTTCCGCCTCTACTTCCAGGAAGCCGAGCGCCTGCCGGGCAACACCGGCGCGAATCTCTTGAGCTTGCTCGAGAGGCGCCTCGACAACGTGGTCCTCTCCGCGGGTTTCGCGCTCTCGCGCAATCACGCGCGTCAGCTCATCAACCACGGGCACTTCCGCGTGAACGGCCGCAAGGTCGACATCGCGTCGTTCCAGCTCCGCGCTGGTGACGAGATCTCGCCCGCGGAGAAGGAGCGCCCGCGCAAGATGGTGCAGTCCGCGCTCGAGGTGAACGCCAGCATGCGCATCCCGAATTGGCTCGAGATCTCGCGCGAGAAGATGACCGCTCGCGTCGCGAGCTTGCCGACTCGCGAGGACATCCCGCATCCCATCCAAGAGCAGCTCATCGTCGAGCTCTGCTCCAAGTAGCGCCGCCGAGCTCCGCTCGATCGCGCTCTCTCCTGGCGCGCCGCATGAGCTCTCGCAGCTCCTCTGGCGCGACGCAGGATCGACGGTCGAGCCGCGCGCCGAAGCGCACGGCTCGGACCTGCTGAGCAGAAAGTCATCACGAAACGCTGCCCGCCGCGCGCGAACCGCGGCGCCACCGACCGGGGAAGAGATCCATGAGAATCCGTTGGCGGAATTTCGAGCTGCCGACCCAGGTGGTCAAGGAAGAGGCCACCTACTCCGACACCTACGGCAAGTTCCTCGTCGAGCCGTTCCATCGCGGCTTCGGGACGACGATCGGCAACGGCTTGCGCCGCGTGCTGCTCTCGTCCATCGAAGGCACGGCGATCACCTGGATCCGCGTCGAGGGGGCCGACCACGAGTTCTCCAGCCTCGAAGGCGTGCTGGAGGATGTCACCGACATCGTCCTCCAGTTGAAGCGCCTGCGCGTGCGCTATCACGGTGAGGACAAGACGGTGATGCGGATCGAGAAGACCGGCCCCGGGCCGATCCTCGCTTCCGACATCCAAGTCGATCACCAGACCGAGATCGCGAACCGCGACCTCCACATCTGCACCCTGACCGGCGACGTCACCTTCCGCTGCGAGATGGAACTCGCCCGCGGGCGAGGTTACTCCTCCGCCGAGGACAACGTCCGCGAGGACTTGCCGAAGGGCGCGATCCCGATCGACTCCATCTTCTCGCCGGTGTATCGCGTGAAGTACGGCATCGAGGCCACGCGCGTCGGCAAGTACACGAACTACGATCGCCTCGTGCTCGAAGTGTGGACCGATGGCACGGTGACGCCGGAGATGGCGCTCGTCGAGGCCTCGAAGATCTACCGCAAACACCTGACGCCCTTCGTGCAGTACTACGACGGACGTCGCGAGACTCCCATCGCCATGGGCGTTCGTCCCGCTGAAGCGGAGAAGAACTCGGAGAAGTCCTCCCTCGATCGACTGCTCGATCAGCCGGTCGAGATCCTGGGGCTCTCGGTGCGCGCGAAGAATTGCCTCGATTCGGACTCGATCCGGACCTTGCGCGATCTCGTCCGCAACACCGAGTCGGACCTGATGGCGATCCGCAACTTCGGTCAGACGAGCCTGATCGAGGTTCAGAAGAAGCTCGAAGAGCATGGCCTCGGCTTGGGCATGACCGTCTAGAGTCGCCTCCGCCTGATCCGGTTACGCCTGATCCGGTTACGCCTGATACTGCCTCCGCAATCCCGCGCTCGCGAGTCGAGCGCACCTCCGAAGCACTCCACCCTCCGCACCTGCGATGAGACACAGTCGCCGCACCAACAAGCTGGGCCGGAAGACGGGGCACCGCCTCGCCACCGAGCGCAGCATGGTGACCTCGCTCTTCACCCATGAGCGCGTCATCACCACTGTCCCGAAGGCCAAGGAATTCCGGCGCGCTGCCGAGAAGCTGATCACCCTGGCGCGCAGCAAGAGCCTGCACAACATGCGCCAGGCCTTGAGTGCGCTCGGCAACGACAAGCAAGTCGTCCGCAAGCTCTTCGAGAAGATCGGTCCGCGCTTCGCCACCCGCAACGGTGGTTACACGCGCGTGCTGAAGCTCGATCGCCGGCGCCTCGGCGACAACGCTCCCCTTGCGATCCTCGAGCTCGTCGAGAAGTCGAGCGCCGAAGAGCTCGCGGCGGAGCAGCAGGCGCGCGAGCAGTTGAACGAGACGCGTCGGCAGGAGCGCGTGACCAAGCTGCAGCGGAAGAAGAAGGGGCGCGACTACGCCGCGTGCCAGACGCGCCGTCCGCCTCGCCGCGGTGTGCGCAAGAAGGCTCCGGTCCCGGTCGAGGAGTGATCGCTGCGGAGTCGAACCCGCCGGAGCTGGCGCCTCGCTGAGGCCGCTTTCCCGGGGGGGCTGCGACTCCTGCAGTGGGGGGAGAACCGCGTCGCGCGGATCTACACGAGCTGCGGAGCAGAAGACCTCGCCGATCCAGCCGCGGGCTGGACCGGCGAGGTCTCGTGCTTTTGAGACCCGGTGCTCTCGCGGGCCCTGGGCTCGAGACCTTGAGCGCGCGAGACCGCGCTCCCTATCCGCTCCGGTGCGCGACCAGCTTCCGGAGCGCGACGCGATCCGCCCCGAGGATCTTCTGCACATCCTCGAGGAAACCCTCGCTCGGGTGCACGCGGAAGGACGGGCCCGAGCGCACGCGCCTAGGCTCGGGCGCGAGCTCGAGCTCGAAGAGGATCGGTCGAGAGCCAGGGTAGCGCTCGCAGACCGGCACGAGAGAAGGCAGCTTCTCGATCTCTTCGGGGCGCACGCGGATCTCCACGACGCCGTTGAACGCGCGTAGCGCTTGCTCCAGCGGTTCGATCTGCTCGGCGATGATCTCGGGCGGGCCTTCTTCGTCCGGTCGCCGCGATACCTTGCCGCGCACGGACACCACGAGATCGTTCTGCAGCATGTCGCGGATGCGATTGTAGAGCTCCGCGAAGACGACGACGCCGCGAGTGCCGGTCGTGTCCTCGAGCACGAAGCGCGCCATCTTCTGACCCACGAAGCGGCCCTTCGAGATGATGCGCACGGAGAGCGCCGTCACCAACCCGACCAGAATAGCCTCCTCGGCGTTGGGATCGACTTCCGCCACGGTGGAGGTGCGCAGCGCGCGGGCCAGCGACTCGACGCGCGTCGTCGGGTGCGAAGAGAGATAGAAGCCGAGGGCCTCCCGCTCGCGCATCAAGCGCTCTCGCGCCGACCAGATCGCCGCGGGATAGCTCGGCTTCTCCTCCTCTTCGGCGGCGGCCGAGGCGCCGGGAGCGGGGGCCGTCGGCGCCTCCTCGAGCAGATCGAAGAGGTTGCCCTGGCCGGCGCGCTGATCGCGTTGCCGCTCGGCGCCGAGGGCCATGGCGTCTTCGATCTCGGCGAAGAGGACTCCGCGGTCCCAGCCGGCGAAGTCGAACGCCCCGGCCTTCACCAGAGCTTCGATCGGGAGCTTGTTCACCTGCGTTGGATCGACGGCGCGGCAGAAGCTCTTCAGGCCGCGGAAGCGCGGCGGCGTCTGAGCCGCGCGCGTGGCGAGGATCGCTTCGACCGGCTTCGCGCCGAGCCCCTTGATGGCCTCGAGCGAGTAGCGGATCGCGGCTTCCTCGAGATCGAACTCCTTCTGCGAGCGATTGACGTCCGGAGGACGAATCTCGATGCCGCTCGCGCGGCACTCATCGAGGAACTCCTTCACCTTGTCGGTGTCGGTGGACTCGCACGTCATGTTCGCGGCGAGGAACTCCGTCGCGTAGTTCGCTCGCAGCCAAGCCGTTTGATAGGTGAGGATCGCGTAGGCGGTCGTGTGCGACTTGTTGAAGCCGTAGCCGCCGAAGAACTCCATCAGCGTCCAGATCTCCTCAGCCACCTTCTTCGCGACGCCCTTCGCGGCGGCACCGTCGATGAACTTCTGGCGGTACTTGGCCATGATCTCGGGCTTCTTCTTGCCCATGGCCTTGCGCAGTCCGTCCGCCTCGTTGAGCGAGAAGCCCGCGAGCACGTTGGTGATACGCATCACCTGCTCTTGGTAGACGATGACCCCGTAGGTCTCCTTCAGCACCTGCTCGAGCGCGGGATGCAGGTACTTGATCGCCTTCCGTCCGTGCTTGCACTCGACGAAGGTGTCGACCATCCCCGAGCCCAGCGGCCCGGGGCGATAGAGCGCGAGCACCGCGATGATGTCCTCGAAGCAGTCGGGCTTCAGCTTCTGCAGCAGCTTGCGCATGCCCTCCGATTCGAGCTGGAACACGCCGAGGGTCTTGCCCTGGGAGAGGAGCTCGTAGGTCTTCGGGTCGTCGAAGTCGCTCGTATCGAGGAGGATCTGCTGCCCGCGATGCCGCGCGATCAGCTCGACGGCCTTCTCCAGGACCGTCAGCGTCTTCAACCCGAGGAAGTCCATCTTCAGCAGCCCGACGTCCTCCAGGTCCGTCATCGGGTACTGCGTGGTGATGTCCTCCTTGTTGCGATAGAGCGGGACCAGGTCCTTCAGCGGGGAGTCGCCGATCACGACGCCGGCGGCATGCACGCCGGCGTGGCGCGCGAGTCCCTCCAGGAAGGTCGCGGTGTCGAGGAGGCGCGCGTACTCCTGGTTGCTGCTGCGGATCTCCTTCAGCTCGGCGTCGGTCTCCAGCGCGGCCCTCAAGCTGGCGCCCGGTCCGTCGGGGACCTTCTTCGCGATGCGATCGACTTCGGGGAGCGGGATGTCGAGCGCGCGGCCGACGTCTCGCACGGCCAGGCGCGAGGCCATCGTGTTGAAGGTGATGATCTGCGCGACGCATTCCTCGCCGTAGCGCTGGCGCACGTACTGGATCACCTTCTCGCGGCCGTCGCGGCAGAAGTCGATGTCGATGTCGGGCATCGAGATGCGCTCCGAGTTGAGGAAGCGCTCGAAGAGCAGGTCGTACTTGATCGGGTCGACCTGCGTGATGCCGAGGCAGTACGCGACGATGGAGCCGGCGGCCGAGCCGCGTCCCGGACCGACGGGCACCCCGATCGCGCGCGAGTGGCGGATGAAGTCCCAGACGATCAGGAAGTAGTCGACGAAGCCCATCTTCTTGATCACCTCGATCTCCATCTCGAGGCGGTCGTGATGCTGAGCGGTGGGCGCGGGATAGAGCCTGCGGAAGCCCTCGCCGCAGAGCCGACGGAAGAGGTCCTCCGAGCTCTCCTTCGTCTCGCTGACGAACTTCGGCACCCGGTACTTGCCGAGCTGGATCTGCAGATCGATCTGCTCGGCGATCACGACGGTGTTCCGCACGGCCTCGGGCAGATCGCGGAAGATCGCCTGCATCTGATCGGCGGTGTGGAACCAAAGCGTGTCGGTGTCCATCCGCCAGCGCTTCTCGTCGTTCACCTTCGAGTTGGTCTGGATGCAGAGCAGGACGTCGTGGGCCTGGCAGTCCTCCTTGCGGAGGTAGTGGATGTCGTTCGTCGCGACGAGCGGCATCGCGGTGCGCTGATGCAGGCGCACCATCTCTTCGTTCACCTTGGTCTGGATGTGGATGCCGTTGCGCTGGAGCTCGAGATAGAAGTGCTCCTTGCCGAAGATGTCCTGATAGTCGCCGGCGGCTCGGACCGCGGCCTCTTCTTGCCCATCGAGGAAGAGGCGATTCACCTCGCCGGAGAGGCAGCCCGAGAGCGCCGTGATCCCCGCGGAGTGCTGCGCGAGGAAGGCCTTGTCGACGCGCGGGCGGGTCGAGTACCCGTTCACGTACGCCTCGGAGGCGATCTGCACGAGGTTCTTGTAGCCCGTCTCGTTGCGCGCGAGCAGGGTGAGGTGGAAGTAGGGGTTGCTCGTTTTGTTGTGCTTCTCGCGGTGCGAGCCCTTCGAGAGGTAGATCTCGCAGCCGACGATCGGCTTGATGCCGGCGGCGCGGCACTTCTTGTAGAGCTCGATCGCGCCGAACATGTTGCCGTGGTCGGTCAGCGCCAGCGCGGGCTGGCCGTCCTTCACCGCGGCGGCCACCAGATCGTCGATGCGATTCGCGCCGTCCAGCAGGCTGTAATGCGAGTGGACGTGGAGGTGGCAGAAATCGGACCCGCTCATCGGACCCCCCAGGGGAAGCAGAGCTCCATCCACAACCGATCGCGGACGGACGGCGCGGCGGCCCCAACCCTAGGGCTCGCGCAGAGCGGGAGTGTCTCCCATGACACCGTGCGGAGCAAGCCGCGACGTCGATCGCGCCGCGGCGTCGTTCTCGCGCGCGCGAAGCGCGCTGCGAGGCTCTCGGCTGCCGAGCCTGGCCGCGACGAGTCTACCTCGACGCGCAGCCCTCGACGCTCGCGGAGCGCGCGAAGCTCGAACACGGCGAAGCTCGAGCACGGCGGTGATCTCGCGCCGGTTCGTTCCCGCGTCTGCTTCTCAGCCGGCCACGCTGCCCTGATACCAGGGCAGCTCGTCGGCGAATTCCGCCACCGTTTCGCGCACCTGCTCGATCACGAAGTCGACCTGCGCTTCGGTGTGCGTGGACATGAACGACATGCGGATCAAGTCCATGCCCTGCGGCACGGCGGGCGCCGTGACCGGGTTCGTGAACACGCCGCGCTCGAAGAGGCGCTTCCAGAAGCGGAAGACGCGCACGCGTTCGCCGATCACGAGCGGGATGATGGGGGAGATCTCCCCGAGGACGGGAAAGCCGTCTGCGCGCAGGGTGTCTCGAACGCGCTGGGCGATGGCCAGCACGCGTTCGCGCCGTTCGGGCTCGCGCTCGATCACGTCGAGCGCCGCGAGAGCTGCGGCGGCGGAGGCCGGTGCGATCGACGCAGAGAAGATGAGCGAGCGCGCGTGATGCTGGATGTAGGCGATGACGTCCGCTCGTCCCGCGGCGAAGCCGCCGAGCGAAGCGAAGGACTTCGAGAAGGTCCCCATCACGAGATCGACGCGCTCCTCGACGCCGAAGTGCTCGCAGGCCCCTCGGCCGTTCGCGCCGAAGACGCCGAAGGAGTGCGCTTCGTCGACCAGGACGCGCGCGCCGTAGCGGTCGGCCAGCTCGCAGATCTGGTCGAGGGGCGCCAGGTCGGCGCACATCGAGTAACAGCCGTCCACGACGATGAGCTTGCCCTTGTCGGCGGGCGACGCCGCGAGGCGCCGCTGCAGGTCGCTCATGTCGTTGTGGCGGAACTTCACGAACTCGCCGAACGAGAGGCGGCAGCCATCGACGATGCAGGCGTGGTTGTCGCGGTCGCTGAACACCACGTCCTCGCGGCCGACCAAGCACGAGATGATGCCCAGGTTGGTCTGGAAGCCGGTGGAGAAGGTGATCGCCGCGCCGCGCTTCGTCCAGGCGGAGAGCCGGCGCTCGAGCTCGACGTGGAGCTCGAGGGTCCCGTTCAGGAAGCGCGAGCCCGTGCAGCCGGACCCGAACTCCTCGACCGCGTGGATCGCGGCGGCCTTCACCCGCGCGTCGTGGGTCAGGCCGAGGTAGTTGTTCGATCCCGCCATCACGAGGCGGCGGCCGTCGATCTCGACCTCGTTGCCTTCACTCGCGCGGATGGCGCGGAAGTAGGGATAGAGGCCAGCCGCCTTGAACGCGTCGAGCTCGTGAAAGCGAAGGACCTTGTCGAAGAGGTCGGGCACTTGGGCAGGGTCTCCAGCGTTGGATCCGCTCCACCGAAGGCCCTCGCGGACGCTCGAGAAGTACGAGCGGCCGGAGTCGGCCACGCGCACAAGCGGGAGCAATCTGCCGAGAGGTCTTCGGGGACGGTAGCCCGGCGGATCGGACGCCGGCGGCGACAGGCGCGGCGACCCGCTGCCTGCGAAGGGGCGGAGTGTAGGGGCGCGCCGGAGGGCATGTCAACCCGCGGCGGAGCCCGGAGGGGGCCCCGCGCTTGACGGCGCCGGGCGAAGCGGTAGGAACGCGCGCTTCCGCCGCGGCTGCGGAACGCCCCCAGGAACCCATGCTCGTCTTCTCGACCGGGATCACCGGATTCGTCGGTGGATTCGCCCTGCCCGAGCTCGTGCGCCGAGGACATCGCGTGCGCGCGCTGGTCCGCAGCGTCTCGCGCGCCGAGTCGCGTCGAGCGGAGCTCGCGGCGATCGGGCTCGATCCCGACGCGCTGGAGCTCTGCCCCGGCGACCTCGGCTCCGCGGACGATCTGACCGAGGCGTTGAGCGGCTGCGATGCCGTGCTGCACCTCGCCGGGCTCATCGCCGCCCGCGACCTCGCCGCGTTCCGCACGGTGAACGCGGAGGGGACCGCCCGTCTCCTCGATGCCGCGCTGCGCCAGCCGGCGCCACCGCGTTTCGTCCTCGTCTCCTCGCTCGCGGCCGCCGGGCCTTCGCGCCCCGGGGCGGCGCGTCTCGAGACCGAGGTCGAGGCGCCCATCTCGTGGTACGGCCAGAGCAAGCGCGAGGGCGAACTCGAGGCGCTGCGGCGAGCCGATCGCCTGCGGGTCGCGATCGCTCGGCCGCCCGCGGTCTACGGTCCCGGAGATCGCGCGACTCTCTCGTTCTTCAAGATGGCGCGCGCGGGTTGGGCGCCGTTCCCCGGTGCCCCGGGCATCGAGCTCTCCCTCATCCACGCGGCGGATCTCGCACGCGGGCTCGTTCTGCTGCTCGAGCGCGAGGTGCCGACCGGTAGGAGCTATTTCTTCACCGGCGCGGGGACGCCTTCCTTCGCGGAGGTGATCGAGGTGATCGCGCGTGCGCTGGGCAAGCGAGCGCGCGTCGTGCGGATCCCGCGCTTCCTCGCGAACGGCGTCGCGTTCGGCAGCGAGCTCTACGCGCGCCTGCGAGGCAAGGCACCGGAGCTCAGCCGCGACAAGCTGCGCGAGCTCGCCGCGCCGGCCTGGACCTGCTCGGGCGAGCGCGCACGCGCGGAGCTCGGCTTCGCGCCGACGATCGCGTGGCGAGAGGGCCTGGAGGCGACCGCGGCGTGGTATCGCGAGCGCGGCTGGATCTGATTCCGCGCCGCCGTCGAGCGCGCGCACCAACATCGCAGCGCCGTCAGGCGCTGCGCCAGCCAACATCGCGGCGCCGTCAGGCGCTGCGCTGTCCAACATCGACGCGCCGTCAGGCTTTGCGCTATCCAACCCCGCGGCGCCGTCAGGACGCTGCGCCCACCAACACCGCCGGGCCGTCAGGACGCCGCGCCCGCCATCGCCGGAGAGGCTCTCGGAGCGATTCCTGCTCGGCCGCTCCGCCTGTCCTCAGGCGCTCAAGAAGTGCTCGAGGACGGCCTTCTGCGTATGCAGCCGATTCTCGGCCTGCTCGTAGACGAGCGAGAGCTCGCCGTCGATCACGTCATCGGTGACGACGACGTTGCGACGAACGGGCATCGCGTTCATGAAGCGCCCATCGCGCGTGCGCGACATCAGGTCGCGATTGACGATCCAGTCGCGGAGCTTGCCGCGCTGCGCTGCCTCGACCGTCGGCTGGCCGTAGTGCTTCAGCGAGCCCCAGGACCGCGCGTACACCACATCCGCTCCTTCGACGCCCTCGGACATCGAGAAGCACTCGCGCACCTTCGTCGCGCCCTTCGCCTCGGCGACGAGCTGCTCGTCGAGCTCGTATCCGGCCGGATGGGCGATCGAGATCTCCATCCCGAAGCGCGCCGCGGCGAGGAGCAGGCTGTTGGCGACCGAAGCCTGCTGGGGTTGCGGATTCGCGGTCCACGTGAGCGCGAGCTTCTTGCCCTGCAGCGAGCCCAGCGACTCGCGCATCGCGAGCAGGTCCGCGAGCGCTTGCAACGGGTGCCAGAGCATCGACTCCAGGTTGAACACGGGCACCGTCGAATGGCGCGCCCAGAGCTGGATCGCTTCGTCGCGACGGTCTTCGCGATAGCGCGGCCCCGGCTCGCGCACCGTGCGGATCGCGAGGCCATCGACGTAGCGCGCGAGCACGCGCGCGGCGTCCTTCACGTGCTCGGGCTTCTCGCCGTCCATCATCGCGCCCTCCTGGGTCTCCAAGTCCCAGAAGTCGGCGGTCGACGAGAGCAGCACCGTCTGTCCACCGAGCTGGAACATCGCGACCTGGCAAGAGGTGCGAGTGCGCAGCGAAGGGTTGAAGAAGATGAGACCCAGGCTCTTGCCTTGCAGCGTGGGCTGGGTCGCGCCGCGCTTCAGGTCGCGGGCGCGGAGGAGCAGGCTCTCGATCTCGGCTTGCGGTAGATCGTTCAGCGAGATCAGATGGCGAGGTGCGGTCATCGGGTTCGTCGGTGGCTTACGTGGAGCGCTCGGAAGAGCGGGGGATTGTAGTCGCCCGCTCGCGACGATCCAGGAAGCCGGACGAAGTCGTTGACACGCGCGATTCCGCCCCTTACAACCTTCGCCCTCCTCGCGCCCATAGCTCAATTGGATAGAGCACCTGACTACGGATCAGGAGGTTTGAGGTTCGACTCCTCATGGGCGTATCCGACCGGTCGTACCGCACCGGTCCCGCAGCGAACGTGAGCGCCACCGCCGCAGATGACGGCTGGATGCTCCTCGCTCTCGCCGAGGCCCGACGGGCCGCGGCGGAGGGCGAGGTCCCGGTCGGCGCGGTGCTCGTCCTCGGCGAGCGCCTCGTCTCCCGGGCGCACAATCGCTGCGAGGCTGCGCGGGACGCTACGGCGCACGCCGAGCTCCTCGCCCTGCGCGAGGGGCTGACCGAGCTCGGGGCGAAGCGCCTCGAAGGCACGACGCTCTACTGCACCTTGGAGCCTTGTCTCCAGTGCTGCGGAGCGCTCTTGCTGACCCGCGTCGAGCGGGTCGTCTTCGGGCCGCGAGATCCCAAGTTCGGTGGTGTCCGATCCTTGGCCGAGCTGCTCGATCATCCCCGCGCGAATCATCGCGTGGCGATCGAGGAAGGCGTCCGAGCCGAGGAGAGCCGCACTCTCTTGGCCTCGTTCTTTCGGGAGCTTCGCGCACGCGCCAAGGCGCGCGGCGGTGAGCCCGAGGCGAGATCAAGCGTCGCGCCTCCGGAAGACGATCTTTGATACGCTTCGACGAAGGCCGCGTGCGGCCGTCGGAACGGCGAGAGGCGCAAGCCCGACGCCGGATCGACGGAGTGCGCAGCGCCTGAGGAAGAGCCCCGCGGAGAGGTGCCAGAGCGGCCGATCGGGGCGGTCTCGAAAACCGTTGTACCCGCGAGGGTACCGGGGGTTCGAATCCCCCCCTCTCCGCCATCTTCTTCCTCCCGCGCGCCATGCGCGCGGTCCCTCCCGAGTGATCTGCTCCTCGGGCCTCGAAGCACTGAGCAGGACCTCGAAGCCCTCGTCGGCTCGCAGCGTCTTCAGCGTCTCGTCTTCGGCGTTTCGTCTTCGGCGATGCGCGCGCGCCTTTCTCGGCGCCGCGCGCGCTCGAAGCTGCGGCGCGTCGCGGTAGGAGCGCCTCGAAGCCGCGGCGCGACGAGGACGAGGTCCGATGCTCCCTCGCGGAGAGGTGTCCGAGTGGCCGAAGGAGCACGCTTGGAAAGCGTGTATACGGGAAACCGTATCGAGGGTTCGAATCCCTCTCTCTCCGCCATTTTTCGCACTCGTTGCCCTGCGCGCAGCGAGGCGGGAGCGGAAGAGGGGCGGGTCCGACGCAACGGGACGGTACGAACCTGGTCAGGCCGGGAACGGAGCAGCCATAAGTATGCGGTTTCGTGTGCTGTCGGGGCGCCCGCCTCTCTTCCGCTCCCTCACCTCGAGCGACGATGGGGGAGCAGCGCTGGGGCGCGCTGCCGATCGCCGGAAGCGCGAGCCTGCTGCGCACGTACGATGCGCGCATGTAGCCTGCGGCCGAGCAGCAGCGGCCCGCGGCCTTGAAGAAAGTTCTGCATTCGCGCCGCGGAGAAGAGCGCTCGCTCGCGGCGTGCTCGGGTCTACGATTCGCGCCTCGATCTCCTCGGAGCGATCCGCGCGATGAGCTACGAAGTCCTGGCCCGCAAGTACCGACCGAAGAGCTTCTCCGAGCTCACCGGGCAGGATGCCGTCGCCCGCGTGCTGCGCGGCGCGATCGAGCAGAACCGCCTCGGCCACGCGTTTCTCTTCACGGGGCCCCGCGGCGTCGGCAAGACCTCCACGGCGCGCATCCTCGCCGCCGCGCTGAATTGCCAGAACGCGAGCGCGCCGACCGCGACGCCTTGCGGCACCTGTGATAGCTGCCGCGCCATCGCGGCGGGCAACGACGTCGATGTCGTCGAGATCGACGGCGCATCGAATCGCAAGATCGACGACATCCGCGCGCTGCGCGAGCAGGTCGGCTACGCGCCGATGCGTTCGCGCTTCAAGGTCTACATCATCGACGAAGTGCATCAGCTCACTTCGGAGGCCTTCAACGCGCTGCTGAAGACGCTGGAGGAACCTCCGCCGCACGTGAAGTTCCTCTTCGCGACGACGGAGGTGGAGAAGGTCCCCGAGACGATTCGCTCGCGCTGCCAGATCCACGAGTTCCATCGCATCCGCGAGGACGAGATCGCGCAGCGGCTGCAGGAGGTCGCGGCCGCCGAAGGGCGCGAAGTTCCGCGCCCGGTCTTGGAGGCGATCGCCTCGGCGGCGCGCGGCGGCATGCGCGATGCGCAGACGATGCTCGATCAGCTCCTCGCGATGGGGCCGGGGGTCCCATCGCTCGAGGACTTCGAACGCATGAGCGGGCGCTCCGGGCTCGCGGCGGCGCTCGCGTGGCTCGGCTTCGCGCAGAAGGGCGATACGGCCTCGCTGTTGCGCGCCATCGCGGAGGCGCTCGATCGCGGTCGGCGCGAAGAGGATCTGATCGAGGAGCTCACCGTCGCGCTGCGAGAGCTGCTCTTGCTGCGTGCGCTCGGCGCGAACACGGAGCTCTCGTCGGTTCCCAGCGCCCAGCGCTCGGCGTGGAGCGCCTTGCTCACGGATGCGGAGAAGAGCGAAGGGGACGCCCTCGAGTGGATCGATGCCGGCCTGGCGCTGCTCTTGCGCGCGCGCGGCGACCTGCGCCGCGCGGGCAGCGCTGCGCGCCTCGTGCTCGAGCTCGCCCTGGTGCGCTTCGCGAGGCTGCGCGGGTTGACGTCGCTCGACGCGCTCGCGCGGCGTCTCGAACAAGCACCGGCCGCGGCACCCGCGAGCGCGTCGGCCGCGCCGCGCGCGGCTCCGCCGCGACCCGCGGCGGCGAGCCCGGCGGCTCGCGCGCAAGCGCCGGCGCCGAGCTCCGTGTCGGCGAGCGCTGCCGGAGGCCGGAGCGCCGCCCCTGCGGGGCGTCCGCGGCCGCAGGACGAGACCGAGCTCTTCGGGCGTTTCCTCGAGGAGCTCGCCCAGCGCGACCGCGCCCTTCACGAAGTCGCTTCCGGGCGAATGGCGCCGCTGCGCTGGACCGGCCAGGAGCTGACGCTGGCGCTCGGAGGAGCCGACTTCACCGAGCTCGTCCTCTTCGACGACCCGCAGAATCGACGGCTCTTGGAGGAGAGCTTGCGCGCCGTGCTGGGACCCCAGGCCAAGCTCGTGCTCGATGGGGACGCCGCGCCTCCGTCGTCCGCGTCGCGCTCGGAGGCACCGCGTGTCGACCGCTCCGCGGCTCCCGAGCGTCGAACGGGGGAACCCGCGGGAGAGCGCGCGCCGCGCCGCGAGAGGCCCGCGGATCCGCTGGTCGATCGCGCGAAGCAGCTCTTCGACGGCGAAGAAGTGGACTGAGCTCGCCAGCGCCACGTAGCGCGCGCGCCGCGCGGCTCGTAGCTTGGGCTCGCCGCCTCGGCTTTCACGGCGCACTCTCGTGGTCGGTCAGCGGTGCGCGGCCGCTGTCGTCGGCGCGCGCCGTTGCGCACGAATTCCTCACCCGAATCCGACTCCCTCCGGAGGGCAATCGATGGCCAGTGGTGGATTCCACGACATGGGCAGCCTCTTGCGCCAAGCCCAGGAGATGCAGCGCGGACTGCAGCGCATGCAGGAGGAGCTGGGGCAGAGGCAGATCGAAGCCTCGGCCGGCGGCGGGGTCGTCACCGCGGTGGTGAACGGTCAAGGCGAGCTCGTGCGCCTCAGCATCCGCCGAGAGATCGTCGATCCGCGCGACGTCGCCGCGCTCGAGGACGCCGTCGTGGCCGCCGTGTCTTCGGCGCAGCGCGAAGCGGCGCGCCTGAAGCAAGAGCAGGTCGAGCGTCTGACCGGCGGCATGGTTCCTCCAGGCTACTGCTGAGCGCGCGCGCGAGCGCCGTCCTTCGGCGCTCCTGCCGCGGTTCCCCAATCCCGCATGGGCTTTCCTCGTTCGGTCGAAACGCTCGTCGTCGAGCTCGAGAAGCTCCCCGGCATCGGGCGTCGGAGCGCGGAGCGTCTGGCGCTCCACATCCTGAAGTTGCCGCATCCCGAAGCGGTGGCGCTCGCGCGCGCGATCCGCGACGCGCGCGTCGAGACGCGCCGCTGTGTCGACTGCAAGAACGTCACCGACTCCGAGCGCTGCGAGATCTGCTCCGATCCCGAACGCCGCACCGGGACCGTGCTCGTGGTCGAGGATCCGCGCGACGTCGAGGCCTTCGAGCGCGCCGGCGTCCACCGCGGGCGCTATCACGTGTTGATGGGCGCGCTCAATCCCTCCGACGGCGTCGAGCCGCGGCATCTCGGCGTCGACGAGCTCGTCGCGCGCGTGCGCGCCGGAGGCATCGAAGAGCTGGTCCTCGCGCTCGACCCCGACTTCGAAGGCGACGGCACGGCGCTGATCCTCGCCGAGGCGCTGCGCCCGACGGGGATCCGGCTCACGCGGCTCGCGCGCGGTGTTCCGGCGGGCGCGTCGATCGAGCACCTGAACCGCGCGGTGCTCCACGACGCCCTCGAAGGGCGGCGCGCGCTGCTCTAGTCGGCGCGCGCTGGGCCCGCGCCGACGCGATTTGATGCGCAGCGGTCCGTGCCGATGGCGATCGACGCCGTCGCCGCGACTTCGGCCCCCGCGGGAGCGAGCGCTGGCAGCCGTGCTCGCCGCTACGCGAAAAATGCTCCCCCTGGATCGAGGGGTTCCCGCCCGATGAGAAGGGCACCTCTTCCTCGGAAGAGGGGTGTTCGGCGGCTTCGCCAGCACGGGGACGGAGAGGACGCTCATGCGGATCGGGCAGGAACTGCGCCAGGGTGCGGAGCAGCGGCTCTTGCTGCTGCCGAAGATGCTGCAGGCGATCGAGGTGCTGCAGCTCCCCGTGGAAGACCTCGCCGAGCGGGTGGAGCAGGCGATCTCCGAGAACGAAGCGCTCGTCGCGGTGCCGACGGAGGCGACGCGCGCTTCCGCGGCCCTTCCCGCGCGGCGCGCGGCGCGCGAGGAGCGCGCGGATCACCTGCTCGAAAGCGCGCCGGCTCACGGCGAAGGCTTGATCGAGCACTTGAGCCGGCAGGTCGCGCTCGCGGCGCTGGACCGAGAGCTCGAGGACGCCGTGATGCACGTGATCGCGCATGTCGATCCCGCGACGGGCTGGCTGGTCGCCGAGGAGAGCGCCCTCGCGGCGAGCTTCGGGAGAGCGAGCGACGCGGCGCTCTGGAGCCGCGCGATCGCCTACGTCCAGCAGCTCGAGCCGCGGGGCGTCGGAGGCCGCGGTTCGATCGAGTGTCTTCTGCTGCAGCTCGATCCGGCGGATCCTCAAGAAGAGGTCGTGCGCCGCGTGCTCGTCGACTTCCTGGAGGACGTCTCGAAGAACCGCTTGCCGAAGGTGGCGAAGCGCCTCGGGATCAGCGTCGAGGAGCTGCGCGCTTCGCTCGAGCACGCGCGGGGGCTGCGTCTGCGGCCGGGCGCGGAGTTCGAGTCCGAGAGCGCGGCCCAGGTCCGTCCCGACGTCATCGTCGAGTGGACCGCCTCGGGCTTCGAGGTCGAAGTCGAGCACGGCCCGCTGCCGCGACTCTCGATCGACGAGGATGTCTCCGCGCTCGCACGCGATCGGCGGATGGAGAGCTCGGCGCGCTCTTACTGGCGAGAGCGCGTGGATGCCGCTCGCGATCTGATCGATGCGCTCGAGCAGCGCCGCGCGACGTTGGCGCGCGTGGCTCGAGCGCTCTTCGCGGCGCAGCGCGCCTTCCTGGCGCACGGCCCCGATCACGTGGAGCCCTTGCGGATGCAGCAGATCGCCGATCGCCTCTCGATCCACGTGTCGACGGTGAGCCGCGCCGTCGCCGGCAAGTGGGCAGCGACGCCTTGGGGGCTCTTCTCGCTGCGCTCGTTCTTCTCCGCGGGCCTCGTCGACGAAGAAGGGCACGAGCATTCCCGCGCCGAGATCCAAGTCGCATTGCGAGCGGTGCTCGCGGAAGAGGATCGGGGGGCGCCGCTCTCCGACGACGACATCGTGCGCGTGCTCGCGCAGCGTCACGGTCTCGACGTGGCGCGGCGCACCGTGGCGAAGTACCGTAAGGAGCTGGGGATCCCCTCGTCGTGGCGTCGCCGTCTCCACTGAGCGCGGGAGGCCGCGCACGCGGTGCTGCGACGGCGCGGGACGCTTCGCCTCGCGAGCATGCGCACGATCCGACTGATGATCCGCTACGACGGCGGCGCGTTCTCCGGATGGCAGCGCCAACCGGGCTTCCCGACGGTGCAGCAGGCGCTCGAGGAGGCGATCGCGCGGATCTGCGGGCAGACCGTGGTGGTGCACGGCTCCGGGCGAACCGACTCGGGAGTGCATGCGCTCCGGCAAGTCGCGCACTTCCGCGCAGAGACGCGGCTGCAGGATCAACGCTGGGTGCGCGCGCTGAACGCGCACCTGCCCTCGGGGGCGGCGGTGACGGAGGCGCGCACGGTGGAGGACGAGTTCCACGCGCGTTTCTCCGCGGTGGGCAAGCGCTACGCCTACCTCTTCTGCGATGCGCCCGTCGAAGATCCGCTCACGCGGGGCCGCGTCTGGTGGGCGCCCTACCGACTCGATCTCGCGCGCATGCGCGAAGCGGCGCGGCATCTCGTCGGACGCCACGATTGGCGCTCGTTCCAGACCACGGGCTCTTCGGCGAAGACGTCCGTGCGCACGGTGCGCGCGCTGCATCTCTGGCGGCGCGGCCAGCGCCTCGCGATGGTCGTGCAGGCGGACGGCTTCCTCTACAACATGGTGCGCGCCTTCGCGGGCACGCTCGCCGAAGTGGGGCGCGGGGCGCTCGAGCCGGCGGAGGTGCTCGCGATGCGCGAGGCGCGCGATCGCCGCTCCGGTGGCCCGACGGCTCCGGCGCATGCGCTCTACCTCGTGCGCGCGCTCTATCCGCGCGCATCGAACGATGCGCCAGGCCGTACTCCGGCAAACCCACTAGAAATCGCACCTCGCGGCCGTACGGCCGAGGGAGAACGGATACCTTTCGACTGAACTCGGTTCGCGCGCGCCTTCTGAGGAGCGCGCGAGTCGGGCTCGGCCACCCCACCTGCGCTCGGCGCTGGATGCCCGGCCTCGACGTACGTGGGTTTCGCAGCAGGCTCCAAGCATTGCGGAGGCTCAGGTGAAGATCGAGATCACGTCGCGTAGCTCCGAAGTCACCGAAACGGCACGCCGGCTCGCCACGGAGAAGTGCAGCAAGCTCGAGAGGTTCTTCCACGGCCACACTTCGGTCCGTGCGATCCTGGACAAGCAGCACGACGACTTCCGCGTCGAGCTCATCGCGACCACGCCGGGCAAGCACACGATCGTGATCGAAGAGCTGCACACCGATCTCCTCGCGGCGATCGACCTCGCCGCGGCGCGCATGGAGCGCCACGTGCGGAAGACGAAGGAGCGCCTCTACGAACGGGGCCGCCAGTCGCGTCCGATCCCCGAGCTGCCCGCCCCGGAGATCGAGGACGACGAGCCGACCTATCAGAGCGTCCTCGCTCCGCGCGGGAAGGACCGCCGCAGGGCCTGAGCGCCACGAGAGCGGCGCGCGCTCCGCTTGCGCGCGTCGCTCCCGGAGGGTATGCCCGAGCGTCGGCCCTCGCTTCGAACCCCTCCATGCGCTTCCAAGACCTGCTTGCCCCCGAGAACGTGGTCCTCGACCTGGCTGCCGCCGAGAGGGGCAGCATCTTCGAGGAGCTCGCGGATCGCCTCATCTCCTCGGGGCGGATCCCGGGCTCGGAGCGCAGCGCCGTGCTCGCCGCTCTCGCCGCGCGCGAAACGCTCGGAACGACGGGCGTGGGTCGCGGGGTCGCGATCCCGCACGCCAAGGTTCCCGGGGTGAAAGGTCTGCACCTCGCCGTCGGCATCCATCGCGGAGGGATCGACTTCCGCGCCATCGACGGGGAGCCCGTGCACGCCGTCGTGCTCATCGTGCGCGCCGAGAAGCAGGACGACCTGCATCTGCGCGTGCTGAAGAAGATCTCGCAGGCCGGGCGACATCGCGATTGCCGCTCCTTCCTGCTGCAGGCGAAGAGCGCGCTCGAGGTGATCGACCTGCTGGAGGAGCTCGGCCATGGCTGAGCCGACCGCCGCGTCTGGCGGTGGGGGTGGCGCCACCGAAGTCGCGGAGCGCGAAGTCGAAGTCGTGAATGCCGAGGGCATGCACGCGCGCCCATCCCACCTCTTCGTCCTGACCGCCAACCGCTTCGCTTGCGAGGTCGAGCTGGGACTCGGCGATCGTCGAGTGAACGGGAAGAGCATCATGATGATCATGACGCTCGCCGCCGAATGCGGAGCCCGCCTGCGCATCCGAGCCAAAGGGCCCGGAGCGTCCGAGGCCGTGGAGGCTTTGGCGCGGCTCGTCTCCTCCGGGTTCAAGGCCTGATCCAAGAGCCCGGACTTCGGCCGGAGAGAACGACAGCGCCCCCTCTCTCGGCAGGGCCTGCGTCCGAGGATCTCCCTTCGGCTTCAAGCCGCCCCTTCCGAGCGGCCGATACAGCATCGGCCCCGCAGGGAGGTGCGCCTTGTTCTTCGGAACCCGCAAGAGCATCGTCGGTCTGGATCTCGGCACGAACGCAGTGAAGGCGGTCGAGATCACCCGCGACAAGTACGACTACCTGATCACCGGCTTCGCGCGGGTCGAGGTACCACCGGACGGGAACCCCGTCGACGTCGTGCCGGAGCTCTTCCGGCGCGGCGGCTTCAAGACGAAGCGCGTCGTCGCCGCGGTGAGCGGGAAGGGCGTCATCGTGCGCTACGTGCCGATGGTGCGGATGTCGCGCGACGAGCTGAAGAACGCCATCCAGTTCGAAGCGGACAAGTACATCCCCTTCGACATCGATGAGGTCGCGCTCGATTGCGTGCCGCTCGAAGAGGAAGGCAAGGAAGCCGTCGGCGACATGATGAAGGTCCTCCTCGTCGCGGTGAAGCGCTCGCAGGTGGACGAGATGGCGAAGAACCTGGTCGGGGCCGGGCTCTCGCCGATGGCCATCGACGTCGATGCCTTCGCGATCGGCAACGCCTTCGAGCTGAACGAAGGCCTCGTGCCCACGATCAGCGGCGAGGACCGCGCGATCGCGCTGATCGACATCGGCGCCAACAAGTCCTGCATCAACGTGGTGCGCGCGGGGACGAGCATGTTCACGCGCGAGATCTACTCGGGCGGCAATGCCTTCACGCAGGCGGTCGCGCGCAGCTTCGGCAAGGAGCTGCTCGACGCCGAGACGCTGAAGTGCTCGCCCGAGGACCATCAGATCGAGCAGATCCAGTCCGCGCTCGCGAAGGAGCTGGAAGACCTCGCCAACGAAGTGGCGATGTCGTTCGAGTTCTTCGAGCAGCAGAACAACGTCGCGGTGGAGGAGGTCTTCCTCTCCGGTGGTTCGGCGCTCCTGCCGTTCCTCGACGTCGACCTCGAGCGGCGCATCGAGAAGAAGACCCGCGTCTGGAACCCGATCGAAGGGCTGAAGATCCGCTCCGAGGGCGTCGACATCGACGAGCTGAACCTCTGGGCGCCTTCGCTGGCCGTCGCCGTGGGGCTCGCCGCTCGCGCGGCCTAGGCAGAGAGGAAGAGGAACATGATTCGCGTCAATCTCCTACCGGCGGAGTACCGCCGTCGCGATCGCACGCCGCTCCGTGTGTTCGGCGCGCTGATCGCCGCCGTCATGGCCGTCTGCGCCTGCGGCTTCTACTACGCAGACACCTTCTTCGGCGAGCTGAGCTCCGTCGAAGCCCGCCTGGCGGAAGTGAAGTCCGAGCTCTCGGGCCTCGCGCCGCAGGTGAAGCACCACGACTCGCTGGTGCGCGAGAAGGACGACTACTCCGCGCGCGCGACGACGATCCACGAGATCTCGAAGAGCCGCATCTCGTGGACGAAGAAGATCGACGAGCTGATCGACATCACGAACGCCGGCGAGCCGCGTGAGGAGTCCGGCGAGGGCTACCTCGTATGGTTCGGCTCCATCGACATCACCCAGAACGTGATCGAGAGCGGCAAGAAGAAGAAGAAGAAGGACAGCGCCGAGGCCGAGACGGCGGGCAACGTGCGCCTGACGGGCATGTGCGCCACCGAGCACGCGAGCTCGATCGTGGCGTTCCTGAACGACCTGAAGTCGAACGAGGAGTTCTTCCGGGACTTCGCCCACATCGAAGACCCGAAGTTCGACCTGGTGGAGCAAGAGGATCAAGCCCTCGAGCCCGCGAACGTCATGAACTTCCCGATCGCCATGCCGGTGCTCTCGCGCGCCGCGCGATCGGCCAAATAACCCGCGAAGCTCGAGTCGCGATCCTTAGCGGACCGAGGATGGGAGTGCTCAGGCGCTCCTCAGCAGAGAGGCGAACACGGTGGCTCTCGACCAGAAGAAAACCCTGCTCTTGATCGGCGCGGGCACCTTGCTCGCGTGCGGAGCCTTGGGATACCTGACCTACTCGGCGAAGGAGCAGATCGAGCTCCGCACTCGAGAGATCGAGGGCGAGTCGAAGAAGGTCACGGATGCGCGGACGAGGATCGCGAAGATCCGCGGTCTCGAGGACGACGTGATCGTGCTGCGACAGAACGTCGAGGAGTACGTGAAGATCCTCCCCGACGAGCGCATGGTGACCGAGTTCCTCGATTCGCTGTCCAACACGGCGGCCGAGACCGGGATCAGGGTGCAGGGTTACAACCCGAACCCGGGAGGCGCGAGCAAGGGGGCCTTCGAGCCGGTCTCCTACCAGCTCAGCGTCGATGGCACGCTCTGGCAGCTCATGTCGTTCCTGAACCGCGTCGAGTCGCGTCGGCGCTTCATGATCGTGCCCCGCATCTCGATCAAGCCGGGCAAGGGCGCGCCGGGCGGCGACATCGAGGACGTCGTCCACGAGGCCAAGCTGCTCGTGCAGACCTACCGCTACAACCCGCGCAAGGGGAGCTCCGAGCCGACCCGCATCCAGAACGAGGAGCGCCGCGTCCAGGAGCTGCAGGAGCGCATCGCGCTGAACCGCAAGGACATCATCCCGCCGACCCCGTACGCCTTCACCGGCGCGCGCAATCGGCGCGATCCCTTCATCGATCCGCGCATCCCCGTCGACACCGAGCAGCCCTTCGCGGCGCGAGGCATCGAGGAGCAGCGCGAGATCTTCGAGCAGATCCACGCGAAGCTGACCGAGGTCGAGGGCGCGTACGAGCGCCGCCTCGAAGCCACGGCGATGATCGAGCGCCTCGACTTGCACCACCGCATCAGCGCCGGCATCGCCGAGCTGGACAAGATGGTCCACGACGCCGAGGCGGAGAACGTCTTCACCTATCTCCCGCTGCGCTCGAAGTTCAATCGCGAGGTCAAGCTCTTCGAAGAGCTGAAGCTGCGCTTCGACAAGCTGAAGGGCGAAGGCGAGCTCGACTTCACGCTCACGATGAAGGAGCTGAAGGTCCTCCTGGACCACGTGCAGAAGCTGTTGCAGTCCGGTGACCTCGACGCGGTCATCGAACGCAATACGAAGGTGAAGGACCGCCTCGCCGCGACGGCGAAGGACCCGAAGCGCCGGCCCTACGTGACGGAGATCCAGCGACTCGCCTCGAAGGCGGTCGTCGCGAAGGAGTTCCGCGCGAAGAAGCTCGATGTCTCGGGGGTCGCGATCATGCCGACCGGCGCGGCCGCGATCATCAATGGCCAGGCGGTCTCCGAGGGCGAGCTGCTCGAGGACGACCTGGTCGTCCACCTGATCAAGCAAGACAGCATCGAGTTCATCTACAAGAACGTCGTGATCGTCAAGAAACGCTGACGCGCGACGGGCCGTTCCTGCGAGGAGGGGGCGGTCGGACGAGAACGGACGCATGGAAGCAAGAGGAGAGAAGATGACCAGAGCCAAGATGCTCCTGGCGGCGCTCGCGGCGGGAGCTCTGCTCTTCGCCGGCGAGGCGGTTCCGCAGGAACAAGGCCCCATCTCGGGCCAGGAAGCGCCGCAATCCGCGCAGCGGAGCAGCCGCTCCGGTGGCGTGGTGAAGCTCAGCATCGCCGTGCAGGACCGCAAGCTCCGCACGGTGATGGAGTACATCGCCGGCCAGGCCGGAGTGAACATCGTCGTCGACGAGGCGATCGATGTCTCGATCTCGCTCGAGCTGAACGACGTCGAGTGGCGCCAAGCCCTCGACCTCGCTGCGGAGAAGGGCGGCTGCATCGTGATCGAGCGAGCGCCGAACCTCTTCAAGATCGAGAAGCCGGTGACGGTCACGTTCTCCTTCGAGAGCGCCGAGCTCGCGGAGGTCATCAACGTGATCTCGAAGCTGGCGGGCGCCAACGTGGTCTTCGACGCCGAGGTGCAGGGCACGATCACCATGCGCCTGAAGGACATCCCCTGGCGCGACGCGCTCGACACCGCGGTGAAGCAGCTCGGCTATGTGGTGGTGGAGGAGGGCCGAGGCATCCTGCGCATCGTGCACTCCACGCGGCTCAAAGCGGAGCTCGAGACGCGCTCCTACCAGCTCCGCTACCTCTCGCCGTCGTCCTACTACACGCCTCGCATCCAGTCGCAGTTCTTCATCGGCTCCGGCGGGGCCACTCAGGGCACTCGCGACGCGGGCGACGTGAAGCTCGCGAAGGCGGAAGGTGTCGACTTCGACCTCCTGCCCGCTCTGCGCAAGGGACTCTCGGCGGACGGCACCCTCGACTACGTCGCGTCGAAGAACGTGCTCATCGTCACCGACACTCCGATCGCGCATGGCGCGATCGAGCGCATGCTGCGCGCGATGGACATCGAGCCGCGGCAGGTGTTCGTGGACGTGAAGTTCATCTCGACGGTGAACACCGACGTCTTCGACTTCGGCATGGACTACGGGCAGTCCGGTCCCTCGGCCTCGATCTCGATGGGGGCGGTGCCGATCTCCTTGCCCTTCGTCCTCGGCGACGGCGGTTTCGAGGACGGCATCATCGTCACGAATCCCGGCACCGGTGGGCCCCAGTCGCCGAACTTCCAGGGCGGCGGCAGCGGTCCCTTCCCTGGCGGGGCCTCGCCCGGGACCATTCCGGACACGCTCTACGGGATGCTCGACTTCACCGGCGTGCAGGCGACCCTGCGCCTCCTGAAGAGCGACATCCGCGCGAAGATCGTCCAGGCGCCGCGGATCATCGCGCTGGATCGCCAGCCGGCGACGATCTTCGTCGGTGAGGAGATTCGCTACGCCGAAGCCCGCACCGAGCAGGGCCAGGCGGGCGGCCTCTCGCTGACCGTCGAGGAAGCGCGCAACTCGCCGGTGAACACGGGCTTCCAGCTCCTGATGATCCCGCAGATCGTGCCCGGCTCGGACAAGATCATCCTCGAGGTGATGCCGAAGCAGCAGGCGCTGACCGGCTCCGGCGGCGATGGCGCTCCTCCCGGCTTCGACATCTTCACCGTCGGCGCCAACGACGCCGAAGGCCGCGTCGCGCTCCCGCGCATCCAGAGCGGCGAGGTCATGACGCGCATGATGCTCGACTCGGGGCAGACCGCGGTGATCGGGGGCCTCAGCACCGACACGGAGACCGAGATCGTCCGCAAGGTGCCGTTCCTCGGCGACATCCCGATCGCGGGCTGGCTCTTCAAGTTCACCAGCAACTCGAAGGATCGCCGCAGCCTGATCGTGCTGATCACGCCGCACATCGTCGCCTCGCCCGAGGACACGCAGAACTGGCTCGAGGAAGAGCTCACCCAGCGCCGCGACATCCTCGAGAAGGAACTGAAGGACGTCTTCGGCGAGCATCCGCCGGTCGAAGGCGGCGAGTGATCGCAGGCGCGGCCCCTCCGGGCCGCAGGCTCTCGGCGCGCGAGCTCGTCCCGGCAGGGGCGGGCTCGCGCGCTTGTGTTTTGCCGGGCCGACCCGTAGCATCCCGCCCCAAGCTCATCCGGGGCGCAGGCTCCGGCGCGCCCCTTCTCGCCGGAGCACCTCGCCACTAGCGCTGGTGCCTCGTATCGCGCGGGCAGGGAAGAGCCCCAAGGGATCGCATCGCCGACGGCGTCGCCCCACGGGGAGTTTCGGCCGCCTTCGGCTCGCGTGCAGGTGATGGGCTCAGCGAGCGCGGCGACAGCGGATGGCCCGTTGGTCGTGCTCCGGGAAGTTCGCGTGCTCCGACAGGATCGCGCGACTTTCCCAGCAACGAACACCCAGAGAGGCCGTGGAGCCTCTCGACATGGAACGCGAGCGAGTCAGGGTCCGCTACAGCAAGACGGGCGACCTGCGCTTCCTCTCCCACCTGGACCTCGTCCGCACGTGGGAGCGAGCGCTGCGGCGCACGGGGCTGGATCTCGTCTTCACCGACGGGTTCAATCCACGCCTGCGCCTATCGTTCTCCGGAGCTCTACCTACCGGCTGGGAATCCCACGCCGAGTACGTCGAGCTCCAGCTGGCCGAGGACCACTCCTCCGAAGAGCTGTGCCGCCGGATCTCGACTGCGCTCCCGCGCGGTCTCTCCGTGCGCGGCATCGATCGCCACGTGACCAAGTCCGATCGCCCTCGTGCGGCCACGGTGGCCTTCGCGGTGTATCGTCATCGCGCATGGCCCCCGGAACCCGCTGAGCTGGAGCGCCGGCTCGGACTCCTCGCCCCCGAAGTGCGAGCGGAGCTCCGTGAATGCCGTCTCCTCTCCGGGAACGAAGGGCGCGAGCTCTTGGCGGGAGGTCTCCCTCTCGCCGAGCTCGCGGATCGCTCGCATGCAGTCGCGAGCGCCGTGTCGATGAGCGCGACCGCACAGGACGTCTCCGTCTTGCGCTTGGAGCTGCTCACGCGAGTCGATGGCGGGCATCTGCGTCTCGACGAACTCCTCACCGAGCTCGTCGAGCCTGGTCCCAAGGTGCAGCCTCTCCGGATCCTGAAGCTCGCGTTCCACCCCGACAGAAGGGAGGAGACGCATGAGCATGGAACCGAAGCAAGACCCAGCCAGGGAGATCCGCGGCTCGAGCCGGCGGCCTAGCGACGACGCCGGGCTGGACGATTTCGGCGCCGGAGTCTTGATGCCGGTGGAGCCGCGCCGCGAGCCCGAGGCTCGCGCGACGTCGGAGCTCGCGCCGCAGGTCGCCGAAGCGAGCGAAGGCGAGCGGGGCGACGCCCCGAGGTCCCGGCGCGGACGGCGCAGCGGAGGTGCGCGCCGCGAGCGCGAAGAAGAACCGTCGGCAGATTCGCTGCCGCCGAAGGAGAGGCCGTTCACGGAGTCCGATCCTTCGAACTTAAGGCCCAGGCCGCGTCCGTCGGCGGAACCCGAGCCGTCGATCGCCGAGAGTTTCAGCGGGGACGACGGCGAGGTGGCTCCGGAATCTCTCGAGTCGGAGGAGCCGATCGAGGGTGCGCGCGGCGCCTCGGCGCCCGAGGCCTCCGACGCGAGAGCCGGGGCGGCCCGCCGCGGTCGCCGCGGTGGTCGAGGCCGGCAGCGGGGGCGAGACGAACGGCCGCTCGGACGCGACGACGAGCGACGCGGCGAGTCCGGTGCCGCGGCTGCGGCGAGCGAAGGCGCTGCGCCTTGGGACTTCGACCGCGCAGCCCGTGCGACCGACGATCGATCCAGCGCGCCCGCCCGACCGGTGCCCGATTACCCGCGACCCGCGGGGCGGGGCGAACGCGCCTCGATCGAGTCCGACGAAGAGGTGCGCGCCGACCGTGCGTTGGGGGACGATTGGTCCTCGGGCGCGCCGTACGCGGACGAAGGCGCCGAGCGTGGCATGGAAGGCGCTGGAGAGCCGGAGCTCGTCGAGGGCGAGGGCGCTCCCGGAAGCTCCTCCGGCGCAGGTGTTCCTGAAGGCGATGACTCCGGACGGCGACGTCGGCGGCGTCGCGGCGGTCGCAGGCGACGGCGCGAGCGCGAAGGTGAGCCCGCGTCTGCCGGAGGCCTCGACGGAGCGCCCCGGGCTGACGACGACGTCCACGGAGATGGCCCCGATGGGCCTCTCGCCGATCTCGATGCGCCCGCGCTCGAGGACGAGTTCTCCCCTGAGGGCGAAGGGCCGCGCGAAGGCGATTCCGCGGATCTCGGCGAGGCCTTCGAGGACGAAGGCTTCGAGTCGTCATCCGGTCGAGACGAAGGCGCCGCTGCGGAAGGCGACGCGCGTCTCGAGGGCGGAGACAGCGCGTCCCAGCGTCGTCGTCGTCGGCGGCGGCGGCGCCGGTCGGCCGACGGTCGCTACCCCGCGGACGAGCGCAGCGTTGCTCCGCACGCCGCCGGCGAAGGCGCTCGCACCGGCTCCGCTACCGCATCCGAGCCCGTCGAAGAGGAAGGAGCCGCAGCGCCCGCCGATGGCGCTCCGCGCGGTCGTGAGCGCGATCGCCGGCGCGGCGATCGCGGGGAACGAGGTGGGCGACGCACCCGTCGCGATCGAGATCGCGAGCGCGAGTTCCGCGACGATGAGGACGAGGATGTCGAGCCCGCGCCGCGCCGCGCCGCGGGACTGCAGCGCCTCGTCATCAACTGCGTGAACGAAGAAGAGTCGCGCGTGGCACTCGTGGCCGACGGGATCCTGGACGACATCCAGGTCAACGTGCGCTCGCAGAGCAGCTACCTCGGCAACATCTACAAGGGCCGCGTCGTGAACCTGGAGCCGTCGATCGGCGCCGCGTTCGTCGATTTCGGCGTCGGCCGCAACGGCTTCCTGCACGTCTCCGACGTGATGCCGATCTACGGCCGCGAGGGCTTCACGCTGAAGAAGCTCCTCGATCCGGAATGGGCGCAGGAATTCGATCCCGAGGATCGCGGGCGCGGCGACGCGAAGGCGCGCCAGAACGTCACCGAGTTCCTGAAGAAGGGGCAGGAAGTCCTCGTGCAGATCACGAAGGACGGCATCGGCGAGAAAGGGCCGACGCTGACGACCTTCGTCTCGATCCCCGGCCGCTACCTCGTGCTGATGCCGTCGCTCACGCGCTGCGGAGTCTCGCGCAAGATCGAGGACGAGCGGGAACGCCGTCGTCTGCGAAGGATCCTGAAGGACATCGAGACGCCGCCCGGCATGGGTGTCATCGTCCGCACCGCCGGATCGAAGCGCTCGAAGGAGGAGATCCGCGCGGACCTCGACTACTTGATGCAGCTCTGGAAGGACTTCTCCCAGAAGCTCGCGACGGGGCGTGCACCGAAGGAGCTCTACGAAGAGAGCGACGTCGCTTTGCGCACGATCCGCGACATCTTCACGCCCGATGTGAAGGAGATCGCGGTCGATGACGACCAGGCCTTCGAGCGCATCTGCGCGTTCATGAACATCGCGTCGCCCGGCTACGTCGATCGCGTGAAGCTCTACAAGGGCCCGACCCCGATCTTCCACGCCTACGGCGTCGAGTCCCAGCTCGAGCAGCTCTTCGCCCGCAAGGTCGAGTTGCCGACGGGCGGCTCCATCGTGATCGACCAAGCAGAGGCGCTGGTCGCGATCGACGTGAACTCCGGGAAGTCGAAGGAGTCGGGCGATCTCGAGCAGACCGCGCTGCGCACCAATCTGGCGGCGATCCCCGAGATCACGCGCCAGATGCGCCTCCGCGACCTCGGCGGCATCGTGGTGATCGACTTCATCGACATGATGGACGGGAGTCACCGCCGCCAGGTCGAGCGCGCGTTCCGCGCGGCGATCGCCAACGATCGGGCGCGCACCAAGCTGAGCCGCATCTCGCAGTTCGGCTTGCTGGAGATGACCCGTCAGCGCCTCGGCCCCGGCTTGAAGAAGACCTTCTTCGAGGTCTGCCCGCACTGCCAGGGGATGGGCCACATCAAGACCCCGGAAGCCCAGAGCCTCGGGATCATCCGCGACATCCAGGCGGTGCTCGGCCGCAAGGGCTTCCAACACCTCGAGGTGAAAGTGCGCCCTGAGGTAGAGGAGTTCCTCGCGAACCAGAAGCGGCGCGAGATCTTCCAGCTCGAAGAGCGCTACGCGAAGCGGATCCGCACGGTCAGCGACTACCGCCTGCCCGTGGGCCAGGTGCACTTCCGCTTCCTCACGGAGGATGGCCGCGAGATCCGCCCGGGTCTCTGAGCTCGCTCTTCGGTTCCGGTCTCCTGCTCCTCCGATCGGCCAGTCCTCGGATCGAGGCCCCTCTAGGCAACCTCCCGAGCTCCGGCCGAAGGTCGCTCTCCCTCGTGGAGAGCCGGCCCTGGAGGGCCCATCCGCGACGCGAAGCACGCCGACGCGCTTCGCGCTCGCGGAACTTCGGGCTTCCGTTTCCCTCTCCCGGTAGCTAGCATGCCGGGCCTTTTTCGTCGGCCGGCCCCTCGGCCCGGCCTCCGCACCCCGCTACATCGGGGAGGAACGCACGTGTTCGCCGTCTTCGAAGATCGCAACAAGCAATACCGCGTGCAGGAAGGAGATACCCTCCTGCTCGACCGCAATGAGTCCGCCGAGGCCGGTTCCGTCCTCACCTTCGATCGCGTCCTCTTCGTGGGGCACGGCGATGCGGGGAACTCCGCTGTCGGCGCCCCTTACGTGAAGGGCGCGAGCGTGCGGGCCACCGTCGTCGACCACGAGCTCGGCCCGAAGCTGATCGTGGGCAAGTTCCGTCGGCGCAAGAACTACCGGCGGAAGAACGGGCATCGCCAGTCGCTGACGCGCGTGCGCATCGACACGATCCAGGCCTGATCGTACGCGGCGAGCGCCCGTGCGCAGCATCGATCCTACGCGTAGCGTCTTGGCTCGGTGCGGCCGCGCGGGAGCGCTTCGATGCGTGCGGGTCCTTCCCTTCCTCTTCCCGCCCGCGAGGCCGATCCAGATCCACGCGCAACGCGGATCTCGGCGGCGCGCGCGGAACCTAGCGCAATACAACCCCTCCGGGCGCTTCGCATCGCGCCCCGTTCCGAGGTAGAGCTCCGTGGCACACAAGAAAGGTCAAGGTTCGACGCGCAACGGGCGCGATTCCAATCCGCAGCACCGCGGGATCAAGGTCTACGGCGGTCAAGCCGTGCGGGCCGGGAACATCATCGTTCGCCAATGCGGGACGAAGTTCCATCCCGGTCGCGGCGTCGGCATGGGCTCGGACTACACCATCTTCGCGCTCGTCGATGGGACGGTGGAGTTCCGCAGCGGGCGCAAGCGCGTCGTCCAAGTGACGTCGGCCGGCAACAATTGATCACGCCCGAGCTCCGTCGTTCCGCGCAGTGCGCGTGAGCGGGGAGCGCGATGGCACGGCGATCGGGAGCGCGAGCGCTTCCGATGTTCCTCCGGCGACCTGGTTCGCGCGGAGCCCGAGCGGAGCGCACCAGAGGTGCGCTCCGCTGCTTTCCCGAAGCGGATACGGCGAAGGTCATGAGCGAGCGGTTGGACCAGCTCTTCTGGGATGAAGCCCTGATCGAGGTCGTCGCCGGACATGGCGGCGCCGGGGCCGTGTCCTTTCGCCGCGAGGCTCTCGTCACGCGCGGCGGCCCCGATGGCGGTGATGGGGGCCGCGGCGGCGACGTGATCCTCGTCGCCGATCGCGGGCTCGCCTCGTTCCTCGGTTTCCGCGGTCGCCCGCTCTGGGAGGCCGAGGACGGCAGAGCCGGGGCTTCGCGCAACTGCACCGGGCGCTCGGCGGAGGACCTCGTGATCCGCGTTCCCGTGGGCACCATCGTGCGCGACGCGCTGCACGGCAACGTGCTGAAGGACTTGAACGAGGACGGGCTCACGCTGGTCGTCGCGAAGGGCGGGCTCGGCGGCCACGGCAATACCTACTTCGCGACCGCGACGCGACGAACGCCGCGCTTCGCTCAGCCCGGGCTCCCCGGGGAGCGTCGCAAGCTGCGCTTGGACTTGAAGTTGATCGCCGATGTCGGCTTGGTCGGGTTGCCGAACGCTGGCAAGTCCACCCTGATCTCGCGCCTCTCCGCGCTGCGTCCGAAGATCGCCGACTATCCCTTCACGACGCTGCAGCCCGCGCTCGGCGTCGTGGCCATCGACGAGACGAAGTCGCTTACGCTCGCCGACCTGCCGGGGTTGATCGAAGGCGCGCACGAGGGACACGGCCTCGGTGACCGCTTCTTGAGGCACATCGAGCGCACGCGCGTGATCGCGCATCTGGTCGACGTCGGCGCGAGCGCCGAGATGGATCCGGTGCAGGCCGTGCGAGTGATCGAGCGCGAGCTCGCCGCGTTCTCCGGCACGCTGGCGAGCAAGCCGCGCCTACTCGTCGCGACGAAGGTCGAGGGGGAGGAAGCGGAGGCGATGGCGCGCGCGCTCGCGACCGAGCTGAAGCGCGAGATCTTGTTCATCTCCTCGGCGACGGGCCGCGGCCTCGGCGAGCTGAAGGCCGCGCTGTGGAAAGCCGTCGCGGCAGCCTCGGAGCCCGGTCTCGCCGGCGTCTGAGCGAGAGAGCAAACGTGCGCGAGATCACGTGGGTCGCGCCCGATCTCGCGAAGCCGGGGTGTGAGCCGGGTTTCGCCGCGGTGCTCGAGCTCGCACGCCGAGAGGCCGCCGATCGGCGCGTCCATCTGAAGATCCGAACGGCCCGATGGCCGATCTGGGCCGCGGGCTGGCCGCTGCACCGCAAGTGCTGGAGCCTGCGCGAGGCCCGCGTGCTGCGCTCGCTGCGAGCCGCCGGACTCGATGCGGTGGAGCCGCGGATCGCAGGAGCGCAGATCGCTCGAGGAGAGGGGCGGGCCTTTCTCGCGACGCGCCTCCTCCGCGGTCCCGATCTGGAGCGCGCCGTCTTGCAGCGCGAGGCGCCGAGCACGTGGGCGGCGAGCATCGGCGCCGCACTCGCGGCGCTGCATGGCGCCGGCTTCGTGCATCGAGATGCCTACCTTCGCAACCTCGTCCTCGAAGGCCGGGCGCTGGTTTGGATCGATGCGCATCGCGGAGGACGACCGCGCTTCGCGCCGTGGCTCTCGCCGCGCGGCTTCGCCTACGATCTCGCGTGCCTCGAGCTCGACTTGCTCGCGATCGCGGAGGACGCCGAGCGAAGATTTTTCTGGGAGGCCTATCTCGCCGACGCGCCCTTCCCGCCCCCGCGCCCTCGATTGCAGCGGCTCGTGGCCGCGGCGCGCGCGCGCCTCGTCCGGCGTTTCCTCTCGCGCCGAGCGGCGGTCCAGGTCGCGCAGGCCGCTCGCATCGGCCTCGGAATCGATTCCCTGCTCCAGCGATGGGCTCGAGGCTGAACCGCGCGGCGCCGAACGGTCGATAACTCGAATGCGGCATCTGCGCCGCGTTGCGAACGAGGAAGCGACCGTGGAACTGAAGGCCCTCCTCGCCCTGCTCGTGCAGCACGGCGGCTCCGACATGATCCTGAAGACGGGGTCCTTTCCGGCGGCGCGAGTGAACCGCCGCATCCGCTACCTCTCGGACGAGAAGGTGAGCGGGCGCTTCGCGCAGGAAGTCCTCGCCGAGCTGCGCCGCCATCTGTCGATCCCCGAGCCGGAGCACGCCAGCGAGTTCGACCTCGCGATGAGCGTGGACGGCATCGGGCGCTTCCGCGTGAATGCGTTCCGCCAGTGCGGCAATCCGGCCTTCGTCTTCCGGCATGTGAAGAGCGAGGTCCCGGACTTCCGCCGGCTCTGCCTCCCCGTCGACCAATTGAAGGCCCTCTCGACGTTGAGCCGCGGCCTCGTGCTCGTGACGGGCATCGCGGGCTCCGGCAAGTCGACGACCCTCGCGGCGATGGTCGAGGAGATCAATCGGTCCATGAATCGCCACGTCGTGACGATCGAGGATCCGATCGAGTACCTCTTCGAGGACAAGCTCTCGGTGATCTCGCAGCGCGAGATCGGCCTCGACTGCGAGGACTTCCGCACGGCGCTGAAGCACTGCGTGCGCCAATCGCCCGACGTAATCATGATCGGCGAGATGCGCGATCGTGACACCGTGGAGGCGGCGGTGAACGCGGCGGAGACCGGCCACCTCGTGCTCTCGACGCTGCACACGGTGAACGCCGTCCAGACCGTCGAGCGCATCATCACCTTCTTCCCGCCGCATCAGCACGAGCTGATCCGCCTGCAGCTCTCGATGAATCTGGCCGGCGTCGTGTCCCAGCGTCTGATCCGCACGAAGTCCGAAGGCGGCGTCGTTCCGGCCTGCGAGATCCTGCTCTCCACGCCGACCGTGAGAGAGCTCTTGCAGCAGGGCAAGACCCGGCAGCTCGAGAAGGCGCTCGCCGAGGGCGCGTACTACGGGACGATGACCTTCAACCAGTCGCTGATCCGCCTCTACGAGACGGGCAACATCGATCTCGAAGAAGCCCTCGCGGCCTCCGACAATCCCGACGAGCTGAAGCTCCTGATCCGCGGCGTGTCGAGCGGCAGCGGGACCGCCGCGGCGGCCGCAGCGGCTCGCGAGGGCGGGAATCCGCAGCGCAACAAGGGACCGGCTCGATTCTGAGAGGCGCGAGCTTCGCCTCGGCTGGAGAAGGGCACGGAACGGGGCTTGCCCTCGCGTCGCGAGCCCGCGAAGCGCTGCGATGGTCGGCGCCGTGGTGAAGTCGCTCCGCGGCTCGTCATCGGGCGCGGTCACGACGAAGTTCGCGGCTCGCGGGCGCTCGCAGGTTCTCCGTTGCGCTGGCGTGGCTCGATGGCAGGAGCGCTGCTACAGTAGCTCCGCCCCGCAAGCCTCGCGGCGGAGGCGCCGACGGGCCGGGAGAAACCCGGAAGATCGCTCGGCGGCTCCGCGTCCGTGGCGGCCCTTCCTCTCCGGGCGCCTTCCGGCGTTCGGGCCGGCATCTGCCGAGTCGAGTTCCCGATGCGTGTTCAGAAAGCAAAGCTCCTGATCGTCCTGGCGGCGCTGGGTGCCGGCGTGGCCGTGGCCGGACGTCTCGGCTGGTTCGCCGCCATCGGAAAGAAGACGATCCTGAACCCCGCCGCCGGGCGATTGCCGGCCGATGCGGTGACGGATTGGTACAACGGCAGGCGCACCGAGCTCTGGAACAAGGATCCGGTGAAGGCTCCGACGGCGCGCACCAAGATCGAACTGTATTCCACGATCGCTACCGCCAACGTCTCGGGCTCCGAGCCCCCCAAGAAGGAAGAAGTGCGCGAGGTCACTCCGACCTCGAGTGGGCCCGAGCCCTATCCGCATTTCCCCGAGGTCAGCATCACGGGCTTGATCCTCGGCGATGGCGATCATCGGCAGGACGACCGCGTGGTGCTCCTCTTCGAAGTGAAGCAGCCCCGCGCGCATCTCGAGGACAAGGCCAAGGTCCCGCTCGGCTATTACCGCGAAGGCGAGACCCTCGATCCATTCCCCGAGATCAAGGTCGAACGCATCGACCCGCTGAAGAACCTGGTCTCGTTCCGCATGCCGAAGCACCGCGATGCTCGCGGACGCTACGAGGGCTACAAGGCCGATGCGAGCGACTCGCAGGTGATCGAGCGCGTGGTGCTCACCGAGACCTTGGACTCGAAGCTCCTCTCCTCGAAGGATGCGGCTAGCCTGGACGCCGTCGAGAAGGAGGATTCCGCGCGTCGGCAGGCCGCGTCGATGCGGCTGCTCGCCCTCGATCGCGAGGCGCCCAAGTTCACCGAGGAGACGTTCCCTGGTTCGAACAACTGGGCGATCGGCACCGAGGACTTGAGCAGCCTCGCCGAGGACTACGACGATCGCATCCGCCAAGACGTGACGGCGACCAGCTACAACAAGAACGGGGTCGTCGGCGTTCAGATCCAGCGGATCTCGGAGAAGTCCGTCTTCTTCGGCAAGGGGCTGATGCAAAACGACGTCGTGATCGCCGTGAACGAGCATTCGATCCCGACGATGTCCGAGGCCGTTCGTTACGTGCGGAAGAATCCCGAGCGCAACTTCTACGAGTTCAAGGTGTTGCGGAACGGCCGCGAGCGGATCTTGACCTATCACGTGCCGCGCTGACGCGCGGCGCGAGATCAACCACGTGCCGCGCTGACGCGCGGCGCGCGATCAACACCGCGCCGCGCCGCTGCGTGGCGCGCCATGGATGTCGCGCGGCGCTGATCCGCGGAGCGCCAAGGATGCCGCGCTGCGCGGACGCGCGGCAGGTCTTCGCGCTTCACGATCGTCGACGGTCCAGGCGCGTTCGCTCCTGAGTCGCGCACACGCGCCCCCTCCGAGCCCTCCTGTCATGCTCCTCACGGTCGACGTCGGCAATACGCGCTCGACGTGGATGGCGCACCCCGATCTCTCGGCGAGCTGGGACTCCCGGCCGCGCTTCGTCCACGGTGACAAGGGGCTCCAGCAACCCGAGGATCCAGCGGCATTGCGCGCCTGGCTGGACAGCGTCGCGGCCGCGGGGGGGCAGCTCCTGCATGCGGCGGTCGCTCCGCGGCGCGCCGCGGAGCTCCTCTCGCTCGCGCGCGAGGCGGGGGTCGCGCACGTCGTCGGCGTGGGAGATGCGGCGTTGCGCCTCGATCTCGCCAACCTCTGTCGCGAACCCGAGCGCGTGGGGAAGGATCGCTTGCTCGCGGCCTCGGAGGCGCGCGCGCGTTTTGGCGGTGCCGCGATCGCCGTCGACGTGGGGACGGCGATCACGGTCGATGCCGTGGACGAGACCGGGGCGTTTCGAGGCGGGGCCATCGCGCCGGGGCCGCGCCTGCTCGCGCGAGCGCTGCGATCGGAGACCGAGCTCCTGCCGGAAGTCGCGCTGCGAGCCGTGCCGGCCGAGCGCGGTCGCGACACGCAGAGCGCGATCGAGCTCTCGCTCTTTCACGGGACGGCGGGAATGATCGATCGGCTGATCGCGATCGTCGGTCAGGACCTCGCTCCGCGTGGCGTGCTGCTCTGTGGAGGCTATGCGCCCGTGTTGTCGGCGGCTCTCTCCACCGCGCATGTCCGCGAGCGCGATGTCATCCATCGCGCTCTGGTTCGACTTCATCGCGCGAGCGGAGCGTGAGCGTCGAAGTTCGGGCGCGCGTGCTCACCGGCACACTCACGGGCGCCATCGCCGTCGTCGAGCTGTGCGGGAGAGGGGCCGCGGCGCTTCTGCGTGAGCTAGGTGTGGAGCGGCTTCCCGAGCTCGGAGCTCCGCGACGTGCGTCCTTGCGGGGGCGTGGCGGCGCGGCGATCGACGATGCGCTGGTGGTGGCGCGAGAGTGCGATCGCTTCGAGCTCGGACTCCACGGGGGCGTAGCCGTGCGGGAGGCGCTGCGCTCGGAGCTCGAGGCGCGGGGCGTCTGCTGGACCTCGGGGGAAGCGGCTCCGCTTCTGACGATCGCGACGCGCATCGATCGCGCGGCGGGAGAGCTCGTCGCACCACGGCCTTTGCTCGGACTCCTCGCACAGAGGAGCGGCGCCCTCTCGCGCGAGCTGCGTCGAATTCGCGGCCGCCTGGCTCTCGGGGAGACGGAGCAAGCGCGTCGAATGCTGGACGAATTGGCGGAGTTCAGCGCTCGGTGCGCGCCGTTCTTCGCTCCGCGCAGCGTCGCTCTGGTCGGTCCGCCCAACGCCGGGAAGTCGACGTGCTTCAACGCCCTGATCGGGCGCTCGGAGAACATCGTGGATGCGCGCGCCGGGTCGACGATGGACCCAGTCCAGCGCCGGATCGCGCTCGGCGACCTCAGCGTGGATCTGTGGGACACCGCCGGGCTGGACCCGGCTTCCACCGGGCTCGCGGCGCGAGCGGGGGCCGAGACGGAGCGCCGCGTGCTCCGCTCGGATTTCGTGATCTGGCTCAGCCCGCGCGGCTCCGTTCCGCCACCGGGGCCTTGGCGTGAGCGCATCGATGCGGAGGTCGCGACCCGTGGCGATCTCGGTCCCTCGCTGCGGCCTGCGCTGCCGGTGCTCCAGGCGCGAGAGGACCCCGAAGGCGCGCGGGCGCTGCTCCGCGCCCTCCTCGATCAACGCTGGCCTGCGCCAGAGGGGTTGGGGAGTCCTCGTGCTTGCGCGCCGGATGCCGAGATCCTGCTCGCGCTGCGCGAAGCGCGGGACGCCGATGGCGCCGCAGCGCTGGACCTCGCGGTGGCGACGCTTGTCAACGACCTCGGCGCGACCGAACATTGAGGTTCGAGCGAGGCGCTCTCCGCGCCTCGATTCCCGACCCACGGACGCGCCGAGATGCACGACCCCGCCGACCCGAGTGCCCTGCGGCCTGCGAAGCGCGATCTCGTTTCCATCGACGATCTCAGCAATCAGGAGATCCTCGAGCTCTTCAAGCTCGCGCACGAGATGGGCCGAGACCTCCGCGCCTGGTCGCATCTCTGCGGCGGTTTCATCCTCGCCAGCCTCTTCTACGAACCCTCGACGCGCACCCGGCTCTCGTTCGAGTCCGCGATGGGACGCCTCGGCGGACGCGTGATCTCCGCGGCGGACATGTCGTCGTCGTCCGCTTCGAAGGGCGAGAGCTTGGCCGACACGGTGCGCGTCGTGGGCGGCAGCTACGCGGACGTGATCATCCTGCGGCACCCTTGTGAAGGAGCCGCCAAAGTCGCCGCGGAGTTCGCCGCCGTTCCGGTGGTGAACGCCGGAGACGGATCTCACGAGCATCCGACGCAGACGCTCTGCGATCTCTACTCGCTGTGGGTCGAGAAGGGGTCTCTCGAAGGGCTCACGGTCGTTCTCGTGGGCGACCTCCGGTACTCGCGAACGGTGCACTCGTTCGCGTACGCCCTCGCGCGCTTCCGCGCGAACCTCGTGTTCGTACCGCACCCCGGGCTCGAGCTGCCCAGCTATGTGCTCGAGCGCCTCGGTCGACGTCAGGCCTACGAGCCGCAGCACGTCACGCTCAGGGACTTCCCGGACGTGTCCCGCGACGCGGATGTCGTCTACTGCACTCCGCAGAAGCCGCACCAGCTCTCGCTCTTCACCGAAGTCACCGAGCTGGATGTCCCGAGCTACGACGCGCTCTACGTCACGCGCCCGCAGATCGAGCGCTTCGTTCGCGATGGGGGGCGGGCGCCCGAGCGCTATCTGCGCATCGAGCCGCACACGATGGCGGGCAAGAAGTTCCAGGCGACCTCACTCATGCATCCGCTGCCGCGGACCGGCGAGATCGCCTACGAGATGGACAAGGACCCGCGTTCGATCTACTTCGTCCAGGCGGCTCGCGGCGTCCACGTCCGCATGGCGCTGATCTCCGTGCTCCTCGGTCGCTCGAGCTTCAAGAGCCCGCCTCCGGAGCGCATCCAGGACGAAGACGAGGTGCTGGGGAGCCCGCTCTCCTGCGCGAATCCGACCTGCATCAGCAGCAAGGAGGCCCACCTCGGTTCGCGCTTCCGCATCGACTCGCGCCGGCCGCTCCGCGTGCGCTGCGCCTTCTGCGAGACCGAGCGTCCCGTCGGATTCGTCGGGGATCGCGAGCGCCGGACCGCGTGGCGCGCGGGTGCTCCCGAGGCCGCCAACGTGCGGGCGCAGGAAATGGTGCTCTTCGAAAGCGACGAGCAGGTGCAGCGCGCGGCCTTCGCGAATTGAGGGCCGGTCCCGCTCCGTGGTGTGCGAAAGCGCACGCCGAGCGAGCACGCCTGCTCCGCGCGCCGCGCAAGTCCGAGGTCGCGAGCCCCGAAGTTCCGTCTGTAAGTCCATATGGGCGGCCGATTTATGTACGAGTTTTCGGAATCGGAGGCGCTGGCAAGGCCTTTGCTGCTCTCCGGACTGCCCGAAGGTAGGTGCCGCGCGAGGCGTTCTCGCTCGACCTGGTCGCTCGAAGCGATCGGGGCACCCGAAGCGCCCGCCGCGGGGAACGATGCCAGCGCCGGTTACGGCCAGCGTTGACACTGCTACTTTCGATTTCGAGAATGCCGCGCTGCGCTCCTCTGGACCCGAGTGGTCGCTCCGCATGGGCGGGGTCGACGACGGCGATGGGGGGAGCGGCACGCATCGGAACGAGTGAACCGCGCGCCACTGCGATCCTGGGCTTCTCCGCCTTGGCCGCAGGCCACTCGCTCGCAGTTCAGCGGCTCGATCGGGGCAGGAATTCGACGTTCCCTTCGCGGGGAGTCGGTGTGAGCGCCCCTTCGCGTCGGCCTGGTCCTGCGCTCGAAGGCTCAGGATCTCCGTTCCGGATTGCTTCGCCCCTGGACGTAGGCTTCTCGGATCCCTCGCCTCCTCTGCACTCCCACTCCAAGCACTCTGATGATGGCTCTCCGGTCCGCCCGATCGGGCCCGCGAGCCGTCTCCAGCCAGGAAGCATCATGTCGAGATTCGTCTTCAACCGGGCTTCGCGCTTCTTAGGAGGAGCGATCGCCCTGGCCGTGTTGGCCGTGGCCTTCCCGAGCTGCGGGGGGGGAGGCGGTGGCGGCAGCTCCGGCGGTCGCCTCACGATCCGCAACATCTCGTGGGGACGCCTCGTCAACGTGGTCGACGTGAACGGCGCCGAGGTTCGCCCGGACTACGTGATCGGGGAGGACATCATCTCCGACGGGCAGAGCTACGAGCTCACCTTCAATCCGGTGACCGAGATCGCGACGCTGCGCATCCTGCGCACGCAGCAGGATCCCGCGTGGCAGCTGCTCTTCGATCGCCTGACCGCGGGCCTCGGCACGGTGCTCTCGAAGGGGTACGACGCCATCCCGCCGTTCTCTCTCGTGCCCCGCAACGCGGCGCTGCGCTTCAAGTTCTCCGGTGACGTCGATGAGAGCACTCTCGACAACACGACCCTGCAGGTCTTCGCCGGCGTGCCGCCGACGACCCCGCTCAACGTGCGCTACATCGTCGACCCCATCGACCCGACCGTCGTCGTCGTCGATCCGACGATCACGCTCATCGACCAGGCGACGACCGGCACCCCGGTGAACGCGACGGGATTTCCCAGCTCGGTCGATCCCAGCACCCCGAACATCTCGATCCGCATCCCGACCCTCGAAGATCCGGGCGCAGGGCAAACCAAGATCCTCCTCAGTCGCTCTGGCAGCCCGCTCAGCTCGGTGGGCAACGGGCCGACCGACTCCTCTAACAGCTCGATCGTCGTGCGCGCGTTCCGCGCCGGCAACGCGCTTGACCAGAACCGCGGCTTCCTCCTCGACCTCGCGGCGCCGCGACTGCTCGGCGAGCAGCCCGTCGCCATCGTGAACCAGACGGCGACGCAGCTCGCCTACGAGTTCGATGTCGCGGCCTGCTTGGTCGTCCCCGACCGCGGCGATGTCATCCAGCAGGGCAATCGCTTCGCCGAGATCACCGAGATCCTCGATGCCTCGCCTCCGGACTTCCTCGTGAACGTTCGCCGGCTCGACAATGTCGGCGGCCTCTTCTCGACGGTGCAACGCGCGCAATACGTGAGCCCCTTCGACCAGGGCTCCGATCTCATCGACTGCTTCGCGCGCTTCACTCCGTTCGCGATCACCATGCCGACGAACGGCGTCGATCCGACCGCGAGCATCTCGCTGCGCTTCTCGGAGCCGATGGACCCCACCACCATCAGTCCCTTCGACTCGATGATGGTGAGCCGCAACCCGAACCTCGCGACGCTGACCTATCGCGAGTTCGCGATGGGCGAAGTGGTGCCTTCGCCGGACAACCGGCAGTTCACCTTCCAGGCCGCGGCGCCGGGGCTCGCGCATGACCTCGGGACCTCCGAGACCTACTACCTGCACCTTCGCGCGGACCAGCAATCCCCGTTCAGCATGCGCGACCTCGCGGGGAACGCGCTCGACTTCGATGACCAGGCGATCTCGTTCACGATCGACAGCGCGCGTCCTTCGGTGAAGGTCGATTCCTTCGTCTTCCGCTTCTCCACGCAGGACGAGGACAACTCCCACCCGAACCCGCCGACGACCACGCAGCTCATCGGCAGCGAATGGCGCGGGCAGTTCCAGCGCTTCACCGAGCTCGGCTTCGTGCGCGGGCGTCCGGTGACTCGCTTCCAGGTGCCTGTCGACCCGAGTCAGCCCGTGATCGCGCAGAAGATCGCCTTCACGCAGCCGATCCAGACGCCGCTCGTGCCTCTGGGCAGCCGCATGATGACGGTGTGGCGCTACATCGACCTCGGGCTGACCTACGACGACGAGAGCGGCTACAACATCGACGTCGAGCGTCTCTCTTGGTCTCCCTTCGGCGGACAGGTCATCGCTGACATTTTCCCGCGCATGGAGATCCACCTGTCGCACTGCCAGTTCCTCCCGGACGAGTACATCGACCCGGGCTCGCAGATGCCGACCTACCCGAACTCGGGCCTCAATCGCTCGACCTTCTCCAACAACGTGCTGAGCCAGACGGCGCAGCTCAAGGTCGTCGACTCCGGATACAGCTTCAACAACCTCGACGCGTTCATCGTGCCCGGCTCGGGATCGACGATGGTGCCGTTCCCGATCTTCGAAGACGACTTCGGCCAGAAGGTGACCTACACCTGGCGCGACACGACGATCGAGTCGCGCGCCGCGCCGAACGGCGTCGGCGCCGACCCGATGATCCTGGATCAGATCTTCGGCCCCAACTCGCGGCGCAACTTCGCCGCGGCGAACCAGGTGCCCACGATCGGCTTGCCGCTGCTGATGGACTACCGCGTCTATCCCGACCAGGGCTCCCAGTCGCGTGGTCTGAACGGCTTCCAGATCTCGCTCGCGGGCGTGACTTCGAACCGACCGAACTTCCGCGTCTTCTCCTCGGGTGGATTCAACACGCAGAACCAGCGCGTGAGCGTCGATCCGAACAACAACACCCCGCGCGGCGGCTTCGATCCGACGACGACGCCTCCGGGGCGCCCGACGCCGGCCGACGACCCGGTGATCTACTGGGGCCAAGCGGACTTCGTGATTCGCATCTCGCGCGGCATCACGCGCTGGCTCGACACGCAGGTCGTGGATCCCACCTTCTCGTTCCCGCGCTACCAGCCGCCGGTCATCGAGCCCCTCGAGTCCGAGCAGCCGGCAGGGACCAACTTCTTCCTCGACTTCCGCGGCTCCGACAACGTCGTGTCGAACACGCGTCATCTGCAGCACGCCGAGTGCGTGAACCTCTACGGCGATCCGATGCCCACGGCGATCCTTGCCGAGTGCACGCCGAACGGGGCTGCAACGGGCATCTCTCCCTGGACGCGCAACATCACGAGTGTGAATGGCAAGCGCTTCCTCCAGATGCGCTTCACGTTGGTGAACAACCTCGCGACCGGCGGCGTGCCGACGATCTCGACGATCGGCCTCGGTTGGCTGCGTCTGCCCTGATCGAGCGCCGCGGGCCGAACCCGCGGTGCTCGTGATCTCCTCCGCGGCGCGCCTGCGCGCCGCGGGGACGATCGCTGCCGCCTGCCAGGGCGACGCGATCTCGCTTCTCTCCTCGCCTTCTACGTTCGGCTCTCGAGCTCGCGAGCTCCGCGCCGAGACGATCTCCCTCAAAACCGCGAGTCGCGCGCATCCGCGCCGTTCTCGCATCCGAGCAAGAGTCCCCGATGTCTCTTCTCTCGTCTCTCCTACGCTTCGTCGGCCCCCCGCGCCCGCAGTTGGGGCGCAGCCGAGCCTGCTTTGCGCTGGGCACTTTGCTCGCGCTCTCGCTGCCGGCCTGCAGCGGTGGTGGCGGCGGCGGCAACGGCCGGTTCAGCCTGGAATCGACCGGTGGTCTGCTCGACAACGTGACCTGGCAGATCAACCGCCCGATCGAGATCACCTTCAACCAAGCGGTCGACCTCAGCTCGGCCAATCTGAACTCGATTCAGATCTACGAGGTGCTCACGGGAGTTCCCGCGGTCGGCTCCTTCTTCCTGAAGGCCGGCAGCGGTGGTCGAACGCTCGTGTTCCAGCCGCTCTGCCCGACGAACAACTCGTTCGACAACGGTGGCTTGCTGCCGTTCGGAACGCAGTACCGTCTGGCGATCCCCACCGCGAATGGGCGCAATGCCACGGTCCTGAAGAGCACCGAGGGCGAGCGCATCTCGCTGGGCATCACGCGGCAGTTCACCACGCCGACCTCTTCGCTCGAGTTCTTCCTCGACCCGCGGCCTCAAGCGCCGCCTCTCGTGACCAAGATCTTCGTTGGCTCGGAGCAGGTGTTCCCTGACCCGGCCACCGGCGGGATCCCGGCGAACCCGGTGGACATCGGTCTCAACAGCTACTCCGATCCGATCGATCCGATCGTCGTCCAGTTCGATCAGCCGCTCCGCCCGACGGACACCAACATCTCGACGAGCAACTTCCAGCTGCTCTACGACGTGCCCGGCGGCGCGACCGTACAAGTGCCGATCGTGGTGACGCTGGTCGAGAACTGCGGCATCGAAGGCTCGACCGTCATGCTCTCGCCGCAGGGCCTCCTGCCCCAAGGCTCGAACCTGCGCCTGCGCATCAAGCGCGAGCTCCAGGACATCGTCGGGGAGACGAACTTGGCCGACATCGATCCGCTGCGCTTCGCCGTGCAGCCGTTGACCGAGACCCTCACCGACGCGTTCTTCGAGGATTTCCGCACCGAGACCTACTGGGACAGTCAGGCGGTCTTCCCCGAGCCGCGCGCGGAGTGGGCGACCGCCAACCGCACGCTCGCTCCGGCGACGCCCTTCGACGGGACCAACATCGACTTCGATTGGGTCATCCAGGGCACGACGGTCATCGATACCGACTTCGACACGATCACCAATGCCACGGGTACGCTGACGCAGCCGGTGGCGAACGGGATCGTCGACGTGCGGAACTTCACCATCAACGCGGGCAGCACCCTGCGCGCGCAGGGCTCCAATCCGCTGGTCATCCTCTGCACGGGGAACGTGACGATCAACGGCACGCTCCTGATGAACGGGATCAACAACCCGAACGTCAACACCGTGTGCTCGACGGCGATCCCCGAGCGCGGCTCTCCGGGAACCTGCTCCGGCGGCAGCGGCGGCACGGGCTCGTTCGAGACCACGACCTCGACGCGTCGCGGCGGCCCCGGCAACGGCGCGTTCAACGCGCTCGGCGCGGGCGGTCAAGGCGGCGACTCCGGTGTCGGCACTGCCGTAACACAGCATCGCGCGGGCGGTGGCGGTGGCGGTACGTGGCGCCAGGGAACGTGCATCACGACCAACCCCCCGGCGGCGCGCTCCGATGAAGGGCGTTGCGGGCGCAATGGTCCGAGCGCCTCGCAGAACTGCTCGTTCCAGCAGCCTTGCCCCGGCGGCGCGTCTGGCCCGGCGCTCTTCCGTGACACGGCGAACAACAACAATTTCTTCGGCGTGCGCTCCGATCTCGTGCTCGGGGTCATCTTCGGCGAGCTCAACACCATCCAAGGCGGACAAGGTGGCGGCGCCGGTGGCGACTCCATTCAGTGGGCCTCTTGCCCGAGCCCGAACTGGAACAGCGCGAACGCCTCGGCGCAGAACTGCGACCTGAAGGGCGCGGGCGGCGGTGGCGGTGGTGGCGCGGTGGTGATCAAGGCGCTCGGGACGATCCGGGTCGCGGGTCAGATCCTCGCCGTTGGCGGCAGCGGCGGCTCCGGTGAGTCGACCGGTGGAACCAACACCGTGCCCGGCGGCTCGGGTGCCGGTGCCGGCGGCATGATCATCCTGATGTCGACTTCGTCGGTGAACCTGACCGGTGCGACGCTCGACGCGCGCGGTGGCACGGGTGGTCCGGGTGGAGGTCGCGTGGCCTATCCTGCGGACAGCGCCGGCGGGCACGGCGGTTCGGGCGTGATCCAGGTTCACGTGCCGGATCCGCTTGCCAACCTGACCCCGCCGAATCCGCCCGGTACTCCGGCTCCGGTGGTTCTGGTGCCGGACTTCGGCTCCGTCTCGGTCGCGCAGAGCAAGTGGATCTCCACGGGCTTCAGCGATCCGGGCAGCGGCACGATCTTCAATCCGCCCTTCTACTGGTTCGACGGTACGCAACCGACGGGTGCCAACGCTGGTCTCGTCGATCGCTCGGCGAACAACACGGTGCAGAACCCGCCGCGCTACTTCGAGACCTACCGAGTCGACCAGGCTGAGGTGACGGCGAACAGCATCCGGCTCCCCAGCGTGCCGATCGAGATCGACAATCCGGCGATCATGATCGGTTGGGAGCTGGCCGATGAGAGCGACCCCAATCGGCGTTCGTTCACGATCGTGGGAGCGGCCTACGAAGGCGGCGAGACGCTGCTCACCACGGATGCCGCGGACGGCAACCTGCTGACGCAGCTCACCTTCGTGCAAGCTACCGCCGTGGTCTCGCTGAACCCGCGCTACTTCCGCATCCTCACGGATGGGGTCGAAGGGGCGTATCCGCCCTCGGTGGGGGTCTTCATCCAGTTCCAGGGCGCGGATCCGCTCTCGAACAATCCGTCGCAGCCTGATCCTTCCACCGTGGTGCCGAGCGCCAACACGTGGACCGGCGACGTCAGCGTGCTGAACGGAAAGCAGTTCTTCCGCACGCGCTTCCTCTTCAACCTGAACTTCAACCTGCAGGGCCTGAGCAGCACTTCGCCGCGCGCGGAGATCGACTTCTTCAAGCTGCCCTTCCGGTTCTGATCCGCGCGCCTGAGGCGCAAGCGAATCGCGGCGAGGCGCGGCGAGCTCTAGGGCTCGCCGCGCCTCGCGCTTTGTTGGGCTGCCGCCGTGAGGAGAAGGGGTCTGCCCTTGCCGGAGCTCTGCGGTCGCGCTAGGAACTGAGGTCATGGTTCCGGGACGCGATCCTCTCCTCTCGAGACGCTTCGCTGCTGCGCGCGCGCTGCATGCCGTGGTCGCGGTCGCTGCGCTGGTGGTGACTTGCCTCGCATCCGCCTGCAGCGATCCGGGGGAGCGCTCGCGACCCGTTTCCTTTCGTTTCCTAGGCTGCGACCAGGCAGGCGGCGATGCCGTGCGCCTGAACGACGCGCTCTGGCTGCGCTTCTCCGCACCGGTGGACCCCGGCACCTTGCGTCCCGAGACGATCCGCATCGCGCGCCTGGTCGCCGGTGAGCCTTCCACCGAGAACGTGGCCGGCACCTATCGCCTCATCGGTCGAGGCAACGTCGTCGCGTTCGTCCCCGAAGTCCCACTGCGCCCCGATCTCGAGGACGGTGGACTGAAACCCGATTCGATGTATCGGGTGCGCATCGCCGGCTATCCGCGCCCCGATGGGCTGCGCGCCCTCGAAGGCCAACTCCTCGAGGAGAGCGCGGTGATCGAGTTCCGCACCGTCGGGAAAGGCGAAGTGAAGCGCCTCTTCACGCTCGGTGATCGAACCTGGCCCGGCGATGACCTGCCTCACCTGCCGCGCGTCATCCCGCAGCAGGACTTCGACCACAACGTGCATGCCTGGACGGATGCCGAGACGTGGTTCCTCCTCTTCGACAGTCCGCTGCGGCCCGACTCGCTCGGGCCGCGCAGCGTGCGCCTCGTGCAGGAGCCGCGCGATTCAAGCTCTCCGCTGTTCCAGCAGGCTCCGCACGAGTGGCCCGCAGAAGAGCTGATCCCCGTGGCGATGCGCTTGCTGCGCGCCGAGGAGGCGCGCCGGCGTTGGGACGAAGGCGAGATCCCGCTGCCCGCAGGCCTATCCTTCGATCCTCAATGGCTCGTCGATGGTTGCGCGCTGGAACTCCGACCGCAATTCGTGGCCCCGCCAACGGCTGGAACCCGCTTCTTCCTCGCCTTCGATCGCCCCGCCGATGACGTTCCGCTCCAGCGGGCGTCCGATGGCTACCTCGTGCCAGCCGGCCTGCGCGGATACGGCAGCGTGCCTCTGCAGCCGGATCAGAACTACTTCGTGGTCACCCTGCTCGAGCGACCGGTGCGCTCGCGCGCGCTGAGCTTCGATTTCCTGCCGCGGGAGCAGCTCGCACCCGACGATGGCGAACTGGGCCTGGCTCCCGCCGACGGCGTGCTGCGCACGTGGGAAGGCGTCGCCGAGGCGATGCTCGCCGAGGAAGGCGGGGACGGCAGCGATGAGGAGCTGCCGCGCGCGGCGCCCGGAGAGAAGCTGCGGATCGAGACCTCAGGCAAGGGCGTTCGTGGCTTGCAGACCTCGCGCGCCATCGTGCCGTCCGGCTGCTGCGCCAGCATCGGTGCGGAACGTCTGGCGGTGCTCCGTTCGCAAGGGCGCCTCGGCATGCACGGCCAGTTCGAGGTCGCGGCACCAGAAGGGCCGCTCCTCGCTCCTCTCGGCTCCGTGCCTCGCGTCGAAGCGGGATTCGATGCCGCGCTGCGCCAACTCGCGGACGAGGGCACGCCCGCGGTGGTCTTCGTCGCGAGCGGCGAACTCACGTGGGATGGGCGCCTGGACGCTCCGGGACGAGTGGTCGTCTTGGCGTCGAGCAATCGCGTTCGTCTCTCGCCGCTCGCGGAGATCCGCGCCGAGGCGCTCTGGATCTTCGCTCCCGAGCACCCCGCTGGAATCTCCGCGATGGTCTCGGGCCTCAGCGTCGATGCGGCAGCGCTCCCTTCGATCGTGCATGTGCGCGACGGGCGCTTTCGCTTCGATCGCTCGTTGCGCCCCGCCGTCCCGCTGCGCTTCCGAGCGGTCGGTCCCGGCGTGCCCTTCGGCGATCTGCGCCGCGTCTTCGAGCCGGCGGCCATCGCTCATCTCTGGCTCGCGCGAGGCCGAGAAGCCGACGTGCGCGCGTACGTGCAGGTGGGAGAAGGTCCGCGCGCATGGGAGGGCATCGCTCGGAGGCTCCGGCCCGAGTTCCCCTTGGCCTTGCCGCGGCAACCTCGCGCGCGCATCGCGCTCGAGATCGAGCTCTTCCCGGCGCAAGGGCGCGACGACGACGCTGCCGGTCACGCACAGGTCGATCGCCTCGAGGTTCTCTTGCGCTGAGCGCGGACCCACTAGATCTTGGGGCTGCGCTCGAGAGAGACCTAGATCTTGACGCTGGGGCACCCGGAAGGACAATGCGCGGGCAGCCTTGTCCGGCCCCGGTGAGTCGTTGTCCGTCCTCCTCGAAGAATCTCCCGCTCTGCTCTCCGCGTTCGCGGCGGTCTTCGGGCTGCTCGTCGGGTCGTTCCTGAACGTCGTCATCTATCGCCTGCCGCGCGAGGGCAAAGGCGTCGCCGAGGGGCGCTCGCATTGTCCGAGCTGTGGGCACGCGATCGCGTGGTACGAGAACGTGCCCGTGCTCTCGTGGCTCGCGCTGCGCGGGAAGTGCCGCGCGTGTCGCGGAGCCATCTCGGTGCGTTATCCGACCGTCGAGCTCGCGACCGGAGCGTTGTTCTGGTTCGTGTTCGAACACCTGCGCGTGCGTCACGAAGCGCTCGATTTCCCGTGGGCTCTGCTCTTCGTCCTCTGGGCGCTCCTCGCCGTGCTGCTCGCGGCGTCGATGATCGACTTCGACTTCCAGATCCTGCCCGACGTGCTGACGAAGCCGATGATGCCGCTCGGCGTCCTCTGCAGCGCCCTCGTGCCGGCGTTGCATCGCGAGCATTCGCTGATCGCGCGTTGGAAGGGCGGCGACTACACCTGGCTCCACGGCGCGCTCGACGGCGTGCTCGGCATGTTGGCTGGGCTCGCGTTGGTGGGGGGGCTGCGTTGGCTCGCCTCCAAGCTCGCGGGTCGCGAGGCGATGGGCTTCGGCGACGTGAAACTGATGGGCGGCCTCGGTGCCTTCGTCGGTGCGGTGGGCGTCGTGTTCGTGCTGCTGGTCGGTGCGATGCTCGGCTCCGTGATGGGCCTGCTCAACGTTCTCCGCATCTTGGCCGTGCGCGCGGTGCGCATGTCGCGCCGTCGCGCGCAGCGGCCGCGTTGGCGCTGGGACATCGCCTGGATCGCAGGTCGTGTCATTCCCTTCGGCCCCGCGCTATCGCTCGGGGGCGCCGTCGTCCTCCTCTTCCGTTCCGAGCTGAACGTCTTCCTCTTCCAGACTTGGCCCGCTTGGGTTCAAGGTCGGTAGGAGCGCGGCGGGTCGGACTACGTTCCCTTCTCCATCCGAGGTCCTCAACAGAAGCCATGAGAAACGTGCACGCCACCTCCCTCCTGGGCGGCCTGCTCCTGGCGCTCTTCGCCAGCAGCTGCACCCAGAAGTACGCCTTGCAGAAGGAAGCCGACGATCGCTTGATCGCGAGCCTCCGCGACGACAACAAGATGCTCCGCGAGGAGCTCGAGGAAGCCCGCGCCGAGAACGCGTCTTCCCAAGCGCTCATCGACGAGCAGAAGCGACTGGCGGGCGAAGCCCTCGCCGATCGCGATCGCATGAAGGGCGAGCTCGACTCGCAGGCCGCGAAACGCGCGAGCGAGGCCGACGAGCTGAACCGCAACAACAAGCTCGCCGGCGTGACCTACTCCCAGGTCCCCGGCGGGATCATGATCACCGTCGACAACGAGGTGACCTTCGATCCGGGGAAGGCCGACATCTCGGGGCAAGGGCAGTCCACGCTGCGCGAGCTCTCGAAGGTGATCAAGCAGCGCTATCCGAATCGGCGCGTGTGGGTGAAGGGACACACCGACGATACGCCGATCGTGAAGTCGCCGTTCAAGTCGAACCTGCACCTTTCGGTCGCTCGCTCGCTCAGCGTGATCGAGTACCTGAGCGAGAAGTGCGGCGTCAGCGACGACGATCTCGTCTGCGTGGGCCACGGCGAGTTCTCGCCGGCGGTGAAGGCGAAGACCGAGGTGGCGCGTTCGAAGAACCGCCGCGTCGAGCTGCTCGTTTCCAACACCGACTAGATTTGGTCTCTGGATCGGGTCGGTAGTGAACGCGAGCACGCGGGCGGCCGCACCCAGGGGGGTGTGCGGCCGCCCGCGTGTGCTTTCTCGCGTACGTTGAATTCTCCGCGGGGTTGCTAGAATCCGCGCCTACTTCCCAGGCTCCCTAGGAGCCTCGCGCGCCGGGCGGATGAGCGCTCGGCCTCCACGTAGGCCTCTGCGTGACGGAGCCGCCATCCGCGGCGGTGCCTCGACCGCTGCGGGAGAAACCCCTTCGCGGCATAGCCGACGAGGTCTCCATGAGCAGCCCGGCCAGCGCAGCCCGCAACGTCGCCTTCATCGGTCACAGCGGAACGGGGAAGACGACGATCGTCGATCACTTGGCCCACCACATGGGCGTCGGCTCGAGGCTAGGAAGCGTCGATAGCGGCACTTCGATCAGCGACTTCGAGACGGAGGAGCTGGAGCGTAAGCACTCGTTCCGCGCCACGGTGATCCACGCTTCGCACGCCGGCCGCGAGGTGAACCTCGTGGATTGCCCCGGCTACCCGGACTTCGTGGGCGAAGTGATCTCCGCGCTCTCGGCCGTCGAGGTGGCCGCGGTGGTGGTCTCCGCGGCGAGCCGCGTCACCTTCAGCACGCGCACGCTATGGAAGCTCGCCGGCGAAGCCGGCGTCGGCCGGATCCTCATCGTCACGCGCAACGACGCCGAGAATACGAACTTCGAGACCCTGCTCGCGGAGATCCAGGAGGCCTTCGGCGACAAGTGCGTCCCGGTGAGCTTCCCGGATGCCAACGGCCACGACTTCAAGGCCGTCATCGACGCGCTCGATCCCTCCGCGGCTCCGGAGGCATTCCGCGCTCGCGCACAGGCGTACTACGCCACCCTGGTCGATCGCGTCGCCGAGTCCGATGAGGCGCTGATGACGGCGTACCTCGACCAGGGACAGCTCTCGCGCGAGGTCGTGTTGGCGGCGCTTCCGAAGGCGATCGCCGCGGGCGCCGTGGTGCCGCTGCTCACGGTGGGGGCGCGAGAAGATCGCGGCATCGAAGGGCTCATGCGCTTCCTCGAGCTGCACGTCCCCTCACCGCTCGACTTCCCCGCGCGAGGGGCCACCAAGGACGGCGAGGTGATCCCGATCGCGCCGCGCGAGGACGGGCCGGCGATCCTGCAGGTCTGGAAGGTCGTCACCGACATGCACGTCGGTCGCATCACCTATCTCCGCGTTCGCTCGGGCGTGCTGCGCGGCGACGCGCAGCTCTATCCCAAGGGCGCAAGCAAGCCCGTGAAGCTCCACGGCATCAACGTGGCGCGAGGTCGCGAAGGTCTGAAGCACATCGATGCCGCGCCGGCCGGCAGCTTGATCGCGATCACGAAGATCGAGGACTTCGTCCTCGGCACCACGGTCGGGACCGAGGCCGATCTCCCGCAGTTCACTCCTCCGCGTTTCCCGCATCCGTGGACGGCGCTCTCCGTGCGGCCGAAGAGCGCACAGGACGAGACCAAGCTCGCGGAGGGGCTGCGGCGCCTCGGGGTCGAAGATCCCTGCTTCCACGTGCGTCGCGAAGAGACGACGCACGAGATGCTTCTCGAAGGGCTCGGCGATCTGCACTTGCACATCATGATCGATCGTCTGAAGCACCGGGCGAAGGTCGAGGTCGAGACGCACTTGCCGCGCATCCCGTACAAGGAGACCGTGCAGGGAAAGGCCGAAGGGCACTACCGGCACAAGAAGCAGTCCGGCGGACGCGGGCAGTTCGGCGAAGTCTTCTTGCGCGTGTCGCCGAAGCCGCGCGGCAGCGGCTTCGAGTTCATCGATTCGGTGGTCGGCGGATCGATCCCGAGGAACTTGATCCCGGCGGTCGACAAGGGCATCCGCGAGGGCTTGGCCCGCGGTCCGGTCGCGGGCTGTGAGGTCGTGGACGTCGCCGTCGAGGTCTACGACGGCAAGTACCACGACGTCGACTCGGACGAGGCTTCGTTCAAGCTCGCTGGGCGCCGCGCATTCTTCGAGGGCTTCTTGAAGGCGCGGCCGGTCCTGCTGGAGCCGATCTACGAGCTCGAGATCCGCGTCCCTTCGCGCTTCCTGGGCGACATCACGAGCGACGTGAACACGCGGCGCGGTCGCATCCAGGGCATGGACACGGATGGCGACGTTCAGATCATCAAGGCACACATCCCGCTCTCCGAAGTGCAGACCTACTCCACGCAGCTCCGCTCGATCACGGCGGGGGAGGGGAGCTACGCGATGAGCTTCGTCGGCTACGAGAGCGCGCCGCCGCAGGTGCAGGAGAAGGTCAGCTCGGCCTACAAGCATCCGGAGGAAGCGGAGTGAGGCTCGGCGGACGACGGCATGCCGCTTAGCGGCCTGCCTCGTTCGGCATCCGGCCTCGAGCTTCGATTGCGCGAGCCGGCGTCCCGAAGGGCGCCGGCTCGCGTGCGTTTCGGCCGCCCGGGATGCCCTCCGGAATGGAGGCTCCTGCGAGCCAACCTCGCGCGGGCTCAACCCCCACGAGTCGAACGCCGATAACGCACGGGATAGAGCGCCCGCATCCTCTCTCCGCCGCAGCGGAGGCGGAGGTGCGACCGCTCCAAGGACCTTGCGGCGAGGCGGACCGATGATCTCGATGGAAGACCTGCTCTCCACCTTGGTGGAGCGAGGTGGCTCGGACCTGCACATCTCGGTGGGCTCGTCGCCGCGCATCCGGGTCGATGGCCGCTTGATCGAGACCGAGTACGCGCCGCTGACGAGCGAGGTCGCGCAGAAGCTCGTCTACTCGGTGCTCACGACCGAGCAGATCGCCCGCTTCGAATCGACGTGGGAGCTCGACTGCTCCTTCGGCTTCGCGGGCTTCGGTCGCTTCCGCACCAACGTCTTCCTGCAGCGCGGCACGGTCGCCGCCGTGCTGCGCATGATCCCGTTCGAGGTCTACGACTTCGACCAGCTCGGCCTGCCGCGCCGCGTCTGCGAGGAGATCTGCATGATGCCGAAGGGCCTGGTGCTGGTCACAGGCTCCACCGGCAGCGGCAAATCGACGACCCTCGCCGCGATGATCAACTACATCAACGAGATGCGGCACGGGCACATCGTCACGATCGAGGACCCGATCGAGTTCCTGCACCGCAATCGCAACTGCCTCGTGAATCAGCGCGAGGTCGGGAGCGACACCCGCTCCTTCGCACCGGCGCTGCGCTCGGTGCTGCGTCAGGACCCCGACTACGTGCTCGTCGGCGAGATGCGAGACATGGAGACGATCGAGGCCGCGATGACGCTGGCCGAGACCGGACACCTCACCTTCGCGACGCTGCACACTTCGGACACGATCCAGACGATCAACCGCATCATCGACGTCTTCCCCGCCCATCAGCAGCAGCAGATCCGCACCCAGCTCAGCTTCACGCTGCAAGCCGTCGTCTGCCAGCAGCTCGTGCAGCGCGCCAACCAGCGCGGTCGTGCTCTTGCCGCCGAGGTGCTCGTGGTGAACGCCGCCGTGCGCAGCCTGATCCGCGAGAACAAGGCGCACCAGATCTACTCGATCATCCAGACCGGTGGGCGGCAGGGCATGAAGACCATGAACCAGTCGCTCGCCGACCTCTACCGTTCGAACCAGGTGGGCTACGAGGACGCTTCGTCGGTCTCTCCCGACGCCTCGGAGTTCGCGCGCTTGCTGAACCGCAACGCCTAGTCGGAGGAACCTGCGTTGGTTGCGATCGGCGTATCTCGGCGGTTCCGCGACATCCTCGTCAAGGCGGGGGTCTTGGCGGAGGACATCGCGATCTCCATGTCGGCGCGCGCCGACCAGGAGAAGAAGTCGTTGGTCACCCTCTTGCTCGAGGAGAAGGTGGTCGACGAAGGGGCCCTCATCGCCGCGATCGCTCGCGCGAGCAACATCCCGCCGATCGACCTCGCTCGCGTGCAGGTCGAAGACGAGTGCCTGCAGATCATCAACCGCGAGACCGCGCTGCACCACGGCGTGTTCCCGGTGGCGAAGGCCGGCGACGTGCTCACCGTCGCGGTCGCGGACCCGTTCAACGTCGTCAAGCTGGACGACCTGCGTCTGATCACCCAGTGCACTCTGCGGCCCGTCGTCTCGACCGACAAGGCGATCCGCGACGCGGTGGAGAAGGCCTTCAAGGTCGCGGAGAAGCAGGTCGAGAAGATGCTGGAGGGGATCGAGGGCGACTCGATCTCCGCGGAGGCCGCCGAAGCCGAGCAGGCCGAGAGCTACGACATCTCGGACGTGAGCTCCGAGGACTCGCCCGTGGTCAAGGTGGCCAACGCGATCATCGCGATGGGCCTCAAGATGGGCGCGAGCGACATCCACATGGAGCCGTACGAGAAGCGCTTCCGCGTGCGGATGCGCGTCGACGGCGTCATGCGCGAATGCCCGAAGCAGCCGCCGAAGGCGCTCCAGAACGGCATCATCTCGCGCATCAAGATCATGTCGCGGCTCGACATCGCCGAGCGCATGAAGCCGCAGGACGGCAAGTTCCAGATCAAGTTCGAGCGCCGTCAGATCGACTTCCGCGTCTCGACGCTGCCCATCGTGCACGGCGAGAAGGTCGTCATGCGCGTGCTCGACACCGGCAAGATGAACCTGGCGCTCGACAGCCTGGGCTTCGAGCCGATCGCTCTGCAGCACTACCGCGACGCGATCAATCAGCCGTACGGGATGATCCTGGTGACGGGCCCGACCGGCTCGGGCAAGTCGACCACGCTCTACTCCGCGGTCCAGGAGATCGCGACCCCGGACATCAACCTGGTCACCGTCGAGGACCCCGTCGAGTACCAGATGGAGGGCATCAACCAGGTGCCCGTGAACCCGAAGCGTGGGATGACCTTCGCCGCCGCGCTGCGCTCGATCCTGCGCCAGGACCCCGACGTGATCCTGATGGGCGAGATCCGCGACAAGGAGACGATCGAGATCGCGGTGAAGGCCGCGCTCACCGGTCACCTGGTGCTCTCGACCATCCATACGAATGACGCGCCTTCGACGATCACGCGTATGGTCGACATGGGCCTCGATCCGTTCATGGTCGCGTCGTCCACCGTGCTGATCTCGGCGCAGCGCCTGCTGCGCAAGCTCTGCGAGCACTGCAAGGAGCCCGTGGAGTATCCGGAAGAGCGCTTGCGGGCCATCGGGTTCATCGACTCCGACTTCGAGCGCGGTCTCGGCTTGATGAAGGCCGTGGGCTGCCAGCGCTGCTCCGGCGGCTACCGAGGACGCTTCGCGATCCTCGAGACCATGTACATGAGCGAGGCTCTGAAGCGCATGGTCGTCGAGAACAAGCCGGTCCTGGACTTGAAGGCGAAGGCCGTCGCGGAGGGGATGCTCACGCTGCGGCGCACGGGCATCCTGAACGCCACGCGGGGCAAGACGACGATCGAGGAAGTCCTGCGCATCACGTCGGGAGACGACTGAGAGAGGGAGTAGGCTACGATGCAGAAGTTCAAGTACGCGGCCAAGGACGCGCGCGGCCAGTCGGTCTCGGGCATGATCACCGCGGGCTCTCAGTCCGAGGCGATCAACGAGCTCCGGCGCCAGTCGCTCACCGTGCTCAGCGTCCGCGCCGCGGGAGCGGCCGGCAAGGACAGCGGTGGGGGACGCAGCTCCGGTGGCGGCAAGCGGATCGCGCGACCGAAGGCGAAGAAGGGCGAGCTGATCCTCTTCACGCGCCAGCTCTCGACGATGATCGGAGCGGGCATCCCTCTGCTCGAGGGGCTGGAGATCCTGAGCGAGCAGGCGGAGTCTCCCGGCTTCAAGCAATGCGTCACCGGCGTCGTCGACGAGGTCCGCACGGGGGCCGACCTCTCGTCGGCTCTGCAGCGCTACCCGCGCATCTTCACGGACCTCTACATCTCCATGATCAAGGCGGGAGAGGTCTCCGGTCAGCTCGACTTGATCCTCGTGCGCCTCGCCGAATACCTGGAGGCCGCCGATTCGCTGCGGCGCGAGGTGAAATCGGCGATGACCTACCCGGTGATCTCCCTCGTGCTGGTCATCGGCATCGCCGGATTCCTCATGATCGGCATCGTGCCGTCGTTCAAGCCGGTCTTCACCTCGCTGGAGATCGAGCTGCCCGCTCTCACCAGGGTGGTGATGGACACGGCCGATTGGATGAAGGACAACGTGCTCGCGATGTTCGGCATCGGGGCGGGGTTCTTCTTCGGCTTCTCCGCGTTCAAGAAGAGCAAGCGCGGCAGCGCCTTGCTCGACAGCTTCTATCTGCGCGTCCCGATCTTCGGTCAGCTCGTGCGCAAGATCGCGCTCTCGCGCTTCTCCCGCACCTTCTCGACCTTGATCAAGAGCGGCGTTCCGATCCTGGCTGCGATGGACATCGTCGGGGTCACCTCCGGCAACTCGGTGGTCAGCAAGGCGATCGACCACGCCAAGGCCTCGGTGCGATCGGGCGAGACGCTCTGGCGGCCGCTCTCCGAGTCGCCGGTCTTCCCGCCCATGGTCACCAAGATGATCGCGATCGGTGAGAAGTCGGGCGCCTTGGAGACCCTCCTCGAGAAGATCGCGGTCTTCTACGACGAGCAGGTCGCGGCCGAGGTGAAGAGCCTGACCTCGATGATCGAGCCGATCATGATCTCGGTGATGGGCTTCATCGTCGGCACGATCGTCCTCGCGGTGTTCCTGCCGATCTTCAAGCTGCAGGAGAAGCTGGCGGGCTGAGCCCGAGCTCTACGGAGCGACGCGCCTCCGCTCCGCCCTTCGCGGCGGGCCGGTCGCTCTCGAGGCTCGGGGGAGTTCCCGGCTTCGGAGCCTCCGGACCGAGAGAAGAGGAGAGAAGAGCCGCGCGTGCCCTGCGACCGGGCTAATCCCAAAAGGTTGCGTCCGAGAACGCCGATGAGGCGCATGGAGCGGGGAGTGGCGCGACATCGATGTCCGCACTCCCCGCGACCATCCATGCGCTTTGCCGGCAGGGATGGGGACGACAAGCGGAGGAGATGAGATGCAGGCATCCAACAAGCGCCGCGTGGTGCTCTACAGCACGGCCGCGTTGACCTTGAGCGGGCTCGTCTACGGTGGATTCGTCTACCGCTCGAAGCCCGATGTCCCGACCTTGCTCTCCTGCGCTGCTCCGCAGCTGCGGCTGGGCATGCTCGATCACGCCGAGCCTTTCGTGCGCCAGGCACTCCAGGAGGAGCCGGACAACTTCGAGGCGTTGACGATGCTCGCGGCCATCCACGAGGGGCGTGGCCGCACGGACGAAGCCGTCGCGCTCTACCAGCAGCTCCTACCTCGCTCGACCGCCGTCGGCATGCAGGCCGAGCTCGAGGTCGCGATCGCTCGGATCGAGCTCGCGAAGGGCGAGAGCTCGAAGGCGCTGCAGCGCTTGGACGCCGTGAAGACCGAGCAGGTCGACACGCTCTGGAAGAAGCAGATCCTCCGCGCGCGCTGCTTGAAGGCGCTCGGTCGTCAGGACGAGCTCGAGAGCGCCGTGCGCTCCGCCGAGGAAGCCGCCGGCGCCAACTGGAACTCGGCCCGACTCCGCACGGAGCTCGGCCTCCCGGTCCCTGAAGCAGAGGGGCCGAAGAAGGAAAGCGCAGATTCGTCTAGCGCTCCTCAAGCTGGCGAGCCAGGTGGTCGATAAGAACAAGTGAGCGAGCATGCCGTTCGCGGCATGTGCGCAGAAAAGGACGAGACCTTTCTCTCGGGGATCGATCCCCAGCGGATCGAAAAGCTGTAGACAGCCTCCACTTGGGTGGAGACATTCAGGAGAACCGAAAAGACATGCGTAGGGACCAAGGCTTCACCCTGATCGAGTTGATGATCGTCGTGGCCATCATCGCCATCATCGCCTCGATCGCGATTCCGAACCTTCTCTCGGCCCGCCTGACCGCGAATGAGACGGCGGCCATCTCCACGCTCCGCAACCTCGCGTCCTCGCAGTCTCAGCTGCAGGCGTCGGGCGCGATCGACGTCGACGGCGACGGCGCTGGCGAGTACGGCTTCTTCGGCGAGCTCAGCGGTGGCGTCAGCCTCCGCGGTACGACCTCGACGGTGAATCCGCCCGTTCTTTCGGCGGCCTTCCGCGCGATCAACAACGGCGTCGTGACCCGCTCGGGCTACAACTTCGCCATCTACCTCCCCGATGACGCGGGTGTGGGTGTCGCGGAAGAAGCCACCGGTGGCGCTCCGACGGGCAACGACTGGGACGCGGCTGCGGACTTCTGCGAGACCACCTGGTGCGCGTACGCCTGGCCGATCAACCGCGGCAACTCGGGCAACCGCTGCTTCTTCGTGAACCAGCAGGGCGACACCCTGGCGTGCCAGAACCGCATCGCTCTCTACACGACCGGCACCGCACCGAACCCGGACGCCGCGTTCGTCGCCGGCGGCTCGCCGAACCAGATCACCGGCCTCGTCGCGGCCAACTCGACGGGCAACGACGGCGAAGCCTGGGTCGTCGTGCAGTAAGCACGAAGTTCTAAGGCAGGCGGTGAAAACCGCCGAAGCAGAGGTGGTCGGCGCGAGCCGACCACCTCTGCGCCTTTTCCTGCTTCGCGCGCGGAGAGAGCACTCGCAGTTCATCGAGAGGATGCGCCCCGTGACCAGCGTCATCGAAAGTCAGGCCCCGATCCAAACGCTACGTCCGCAGCCTTCGCGCCGTGCGCGCACCCCGTTGCGCACGAAAGTGCAGCGCGTCTCGATCATCATCCCGGCCTTGGACGAAGAGCCGGCCATCGGATCGGTGCTGGAGCGCGTCGCACGCGTGCGCAGCTCGCTCCGCGACCAGGGTTACCGCTTCGAGGTGCTGGTCATCGACGATGGCTCGCGCGATGGCACCGCGCGCATCGCGCGTCAGCATGGCGCGCGCGTGATCTCGCACCCCAACGCCCTCGGCAACGGCGCCGCCGTGAAGCGCGGGATCCGCGCCGCGAAGGGCGACGTGATCCTGCTCATGGATGCCGACGGGCAGCACCCCCCCGAGCGGATCCCGGAGCTGCTCGCGGGCATGCAGACGCACGATCTCGTGGTCGGCGCGCGCGGGGGCACCGGACATGGCAAGCACAAGCGCTGGGCGAATCGCATCTACAACGGGCTCGCGAGCTGGGTGGTGGGCAAGCCCATCCCGGATCTCACCAGCGGCTTCCGCGCGGCGCGCGCGGACGTGATGAAGCGCTTCTGCTACCTGCTCCCGAACACCTTCTCGTATCCCACCACCATCACCCTCGCGTTCTTCCGCGCGGGCTACGCGGTGAAGTACGTCCCGATCGAGGCGGCGCATCGCGATGGGAAGTCGAAGATCAAGCTCCTGAAGGACGGCTCGCGCTTCTTCCTCATCATCGCGAAGATCGCGACCTTCTTCGCTCCGCTCCGCGTCTTCGGGCCGCTCTCGCTCTTCATCGCGGGGCTCGGTGTCTTCAACTACCTCTACACCTACCTGACCCAAGCGCGCTTCACGAACATGAGCGTGGTGATGCTCATCTTGGCCGCGATGACCCTGGGCCTCGGATTGATCTCCGAGCAGATCGCGGCGCTGCGCTTCCAGCACAGCGAAGAAGAGTGATTCGCGGGTCATGCGCCTGCTCCTCTTCGGCAACTTCCCGAGCTGTCCCGGCTACACGCGGAACCGCGTGCTCCTGCGCGCGCTCGAAGCGAGCGGGATCGAATGCGTGCCTGCGCACGCCCCGCTCTTCGAGGACGCGCAGAGCCGGAAGGCCGCGGCTAGCTCGCCGCTGCGCCTGATCGGGCTCGGAGCGCGCGCCGCTCGCAGCGCGCGCGACCTGCGTCGGCGCTACCGCGCGGCGATCGAGGGCTGCGACCTGGTCTTCGTCGGCTACGGCGGCATCGGCGATCAAGCGCTGGCGCGCCGTCTCGATCGCGAGCACCGCCTCCCGCTCGTCGCGGACGCGTTCCTCTCGCTCTACGAGACCGCGGTGCTCGATCGACGCCTCTGCAGCGAGGGCTCCCTCCGCGCGCGCTGGCTCCGGCGCATCGATCGGCAAGTCGCCGAGCGCGCCGATCTGGCCCTCGTCGACACCACGAGCACGGCGCGCTTCCTCTCGGAGCTGACCGGTCTCGAGCTCTCGCGTTGGAGCGCGCTTCCGGTGGGCTCCGAGCTGCGGCGTCAGGATCCGGCCGCGCCGAGCGATGTCCTGCGCGGGCTCTTCGTCGGCACGGGCATCCCTTTGCACGGGACCGGGGTCCTCCTCCGCGCGATCCAGATCGTCGAGCGCTCCGGCCAGCCCTTCGAGCTCGTCTTCGTCGGCGGAACCGCGGGCGATCGCGAGCTCGCACGCGAACTCGCGCTCCGCAGCGTGCGCTTCGTCGATCGCTTCGTCGGCCCCCTGGAGCTCGAGGCGCTGCACGCCGCGAGCGACTTCGCCTGCGGCATCTTCGACTCCGGCCCGAAGGCCGCCCGCGTCGTGCCTTGCAAGGTCTACGACGCCCTCGCCGCCGGGCGCATGGTCGTGACGGCCGAGACGCCGGCCGCGCTCGAGTTGCTCGGTCGCTCGTCGGCGCTGAGCTATGTACCCGCGGGCTCACCGGAGGCGCTCGCCGCGGCGTTGATCGCGCTGCGCGGGCGAGATCTCGTCTCCGCTGGCGCCGCGGCTCACGAGCTCTTCGAGGCGCGCTTCTCCATCGCGCGCATCGGTGAGGAGCTGCGCGAACGCTTCGCAGCCCTCCTGGCCCGAGGAACTCACGCGCAGAGCGCGTGACCCGCAGCTCGCGAGCGCGTCGAGAGGCGCTGCCGAGCGCGCCCTCTCGCACTCGGAGCGATCCGTCGTCTTGGCGCTGCGCGCGCCGGATGCCATCCTGCGGGTGGAGATGCTGGACGAACCCCTGACGCAATTGCCCGGTCTGGGCCAGAAGCGCGCCGCCATCCTCGGCGCTCGCCTCGGACTCACGCGCGTGCGCGACCTGCTGGAGGTCGTACCTCGCGGCTACGTCGCCCCGACGCGGCGCTTCGCGCTGGGCGCCGAGCTGCGCGACGGCGCGGTCCACGCGATCGAAGGCCGCGTCGTCCAGCGCACCGCGCGCCGCGGCGCGCGCGGCGTGCACGTCACGGAGCTCTTGCTCGAGCTCGCCGACGGCATCCGCATCCGCACCGCGCTCTTCAACCAGCCGTGGATCGCCCGCAGCGCGGAGGTGGGCAGTCCTCTGCGCCTCAGCGGCACAGCGGTCGCCGGTCGCTTCTGGAAGCTCGAGAAGGCGCGCTTGCTCGAGGCCGACGATGGGCCGGAAGCGCGCGGTACCTTGCGTCCGCGCTATCCGCAGCTCGCCGGAGTGCCGCGCCGCGCGCTGCGGCGCTGGATCGGCGTCGCGTTGGAGGAGATCGCCGACGAGGCCGTGCCGAGCGCAGTGCCGCCGGCGCTCGAAGCGCAGCTCGCCTTGCCCTCCCGGGCCGCGGCGCTGCGCGCGTTGCATGCGCCGAGCGACGAACGCGAAGCCGAGCGCGCGCGGCGACGGCTGGCGCTGGAGGAGCTCTGTCGCCTGCGGAAGCGCATCGCGTTGCCCTCGCGCGCGGCGCAAGCCGTGGCGGCGCTCCGCATCGACGAGAAGCTCGAGGCGCGGATCCGTCGTCGGCTGCCGTTCCGCCCGACCGCCGATCAAGAGCGAGCGATGGCGGCGGTGCGCGCCGACCTCGCGAGGACCACGCCGATGGCGCGCTTGCTCGTCGGGGACGTCGGGACGGGCAAGACCGCGGTCGCGCTCTACGCGCTGCTCGGCGCGATCGGCTGCGGTCGCCAGGGGTTGCTCCTCGCGCCGACGGAAGCGCTCGCGCGGCAGCACTTCGAGACCGCGCAGCTCTGGCTCCGGGGTAGCCGCGTGAAGTGCGCGCTGTTGATCGGCGGTGGCGCGCGAGGTGAGAGGCGCGCCGCCTCGCGCGGTGAGCTCGACCTCGTGGTGGGCACGCACGCGCTGCTCTCGTGCGCGCGCTTCCGCCGCGCCGGCGTCCTCGTGATCGACGAGCAGCATCGCTTCGGCACGCGTCAGAAGTCGCGCTTGCACGAGCTCACGGGCGGCGCGCACGTGCTCTCGATGTCGGCGACGCCGATTCCGCGCACCTGGGTTCACGCGCTCTGGGGCAGTCTCGAAGTGTCGTGGCTCGAGGTGCGACCGCCGGGGCGCCAGCCTGTGGAGACGCGGGTCTTCTCGCGGAGCGAACGCCCGCGCGCGATGGAGGAGCTGCGCGGTGCGCTCGCGCGCGAAGGGCGCGGGCTCTGGATCTGCCCGCGTGTTCGACGCGGCGAGGAAGGTGCCGCGGCCGCCGTCGAGAGCGCGCGCGAGCGGCTCGCGGAGGAGCTTCCCGGGCGACGCCTGGCGGCGCTGCACGGCGGCGCGGGCGCCGAGCGCATCGCCGAGGTGGTGCGCGCGTTCCGCGCGGGTGAGCTGGATCTCCTCGTCGCTTCGAGCTTGATCGAGGTCGGCATGGACTTTCCCGTGGCGACCTTCCTCGTGATCGAGGACGCCGATCGCTTCGGGTTGGTGCAGCTCCATCAGATGCGCGGGCGCATCGGTCGAGGGCAGCGCGAAGCGCGTGCGATCCTGCTCGCGAAGAGCGACGAGCCCGTCGAGCGCCTCCGCTTCCTCGAGCAGGAGAGCGAAGGCCGGAACGTCGCGGCGCGCGACTTGGTCGAGCGCGGCCCCGGCGAAGTGCTCGGGCTGCGGCAGCACGGCTGGAAGAAGGGCCGCTTCTTCGCCGGGCGCAAGGATCTCGACCTCCTCGAGGCCGTTTCGAAGGCGACCTTCCCCTCGTCGGCGAGCCTCTCGCAACCGACGACCGGAGCGGACCTGCGAGCTGCCACTTCCGCCGCAGCGGCGGCGCCGGAAGCCGACCGCAGCTCTGGCTTCTGCGCGGGCTCCTGAAGCGCGGGGGACTCGCGCGGCGGCGCGCGCGGCGCTTCGAAGCACTTTCGCGATCGGCTGGTAAGCTCTGCGACCCGCACGCCCCCGCGGCTCCACGTTCGTTCCAGCCTCCGCCACGCGCCGGGGACCGCTCATGCCGCGCTCGATTCGCCCGCTCCTCTCTTTCCCTGCGCTCGCGCTCGCCGCTGCGGTGGGCTGGACCCGCGCCCCGCAGGATTTCCCGCCGCAGAGGCAGGATCCGCCCGCGCCGACGCGCGAGGACGAGGAGCCCCAGAAGCTGCGCAGCGACCTCGGCGCGCCCAAGGTGGAGCGCGGCAAGGCTGGGCCCGAGCTCGTGATCCCGAGGAACTCGCGTCAGCCGAGCGCGCGGACCGCGCGGAAGCGCTTGCCGGACCTGCCCGATGCACCGGCGCCCGCGCCGACGTCGGCGCCAGAGCCCGCGCGCGTAAGCGACACGGCGCGTGCCGCGACGCTCGCGCCTCTCGGCGCTCCGCCCGAGGAGCGCGCTTCGATCGCGGAGGCGAGCTCCACGCGTCTCGTCGAGTCGCTCACGACGCGCAAGCGCCTCGACGACGACGAAGGCCTACGCATCCGGGCCGAGCTCGCGGCGCGCGCCAGCGAGGCGCGCGGCGCGCTGCGCGCCGGGCTCGCGGCGAAGCGCAGCGACGCGGCTCTGCTCGTCGCCGATCTGCTGTTCGCGATCGCGGACGCAGAGGACTTGCATCTCCTGCGGCGCCGCGCCGCCGAAGGACTGACCGCGAGTGGAGCGAAGCGCTTCGCCGCGGGCTTCCTCGCCGCCGAGCCCGAGCGAACCGACTGGATCTTCGCTTGGTTCGACGCGGCGAATCCGAACCTGCGCGCGGAAGCCGAGCGCCAGGCGATCGCGCGCGAGCTCCCGCTCGAGCCCTTCCGCGCGCGTCTCGCGCACGCGCATCCCGACGTGCGTCGGCGCGCGCTGCGCGTGCTCGAGCAGCGCCGCGATCCCGAGCTCGCGAGCGCGGCGCTGCGCCTCCTCGACGACGAGCAACCCTCGATCGCGCAAGCGTGTGTCGCGCTGCTCGTCGCGCAGGGCGACGCCGCGGTCTGGGCCGAGCTGCAGCGGCGCGTGCGCGGCTTCGCGTACGATCGCACGTGGGCGCGCGCCGTGGCCGCCGTGTTGGAGAAGGAAGCCGCGAGCGCCGTCGCGCTCCTCGCGCTGGAGGATCTGGCGGGATGCGCCGCGGCGTTCTCGCACCAAGATGCGTTCGTCTCCTCGGCCGGCGTCGGCGCGGTCGCCGCGATCGGGCTCCGCTGCGACGATGAGCGCGCGACGCTCTGGTTGCGCGAGCGCGTCCCGCACCTCCTCGTGCGCGCGGTGGGCGGGGAGCTCGCTCATCCGGAGCTCCCGATGCTGCGGCCGGCGCTGCTGCGCATGCTCCGGCGCATGAGCGGTCTCGATCTCGGCGAAGACGGCACCGCGTGGAAGACGTGGTGGGGCCGAGTCGGTGAGAACTTCACGCCGCGGCGCGAGTTCTTCTTGCTCGATCCCAACGCGCTCGGCGATTTCGAGCTGCACACCACCTACGTCTCCGGCGAGGACGCGCGCGAGCTCGTCTTCGCGCAGATCCGCGACGGCGTGCTCGCCTCTGCGGTGAGCGCGCCGCAGCTCCGCTGGTTGGATGCCGACGAGATGCGCGCGCTCTACGAGGAGCTCGCGCGTTCGGGCATCGCGCGCGCCGAGTGGCCCGCCGGGCGCTTCGGTGAGAGCGGCGAAGCGCGGCGCGTCATCGAGCTTCGCCGCGGTGGGAGCTCGAAGCGCATCGAGGGCCCGCCGATCTCGGGAGACGCGCGCTGGGATGGACTCTGCGCGGCCCTCGTCGCGCTGGAGGAGCGCACCGCGTGGCAGCCTTATCTCGATGCCGACCGCTTCGCGCGCTTCGGCGATCTGGTCGCCGCGGAGGCGAGCTGGTGGCGCGCGGCGCACGAGCCGCACGAGCGGCGCGCGCGCTTGCGCCTGCTGATCGCTCACGCGTTCGACGACCTCGAGCCCGCGCTCGCCTGGGATGCTTACGACGCGCTCGAACGCGCGCTGCCCGGCGGCGAGCTGCTGGAGCCGGAAGCCGCGACCGCGCTGCTCGCGTTCGTCGGCGTCGAAGCCGCGCTCGATCCGCAGCGGCGCGCCGTGGTCGAGCTCGTCGCGAAGCGCAGCGCGCCAGGCGTGCTCGAGGACGTGAAGACGC